>CBDUIJ010000528.1:0-1763 GCA_965367215.1 uncultured Granulosicoccus sp. | reverse complement strand
CTCCGATGGTCGCATTCACCACCTGCTTGTCGGTCAGCCGATCGATGACAGTTCGCTTCTTCAGCGGATCTGTGTGAAATATGTCGACGTTGCTACCGAGAAGCGTGCTCGCATCGAAGCTCGGCAGCACAGTCCGAATTTCCGATTCGGCTGCCGTGAACAGCGTCTGGGCAGCCTTGTTGACGTAAATGATGTGCGATTCTTCATCTGCCACCATGACGGCAGCTGACGCATTGTCCAGAGCGAATTTCAGTCGCAGGGTCTTTGCAGTATTAGCCGTATTCTCAGCTGTCAGGCTGCGCAGGTTCAACTGCATTCTGCAGACAGCATCATAGATTCCATCGCCTCGCTCATCGACCTGCAACTGTTCTGACAGGTCGCCCTCGGCAATTCTGTTGACTATATCCAGTATACGTTCGGGCTCACCACCGATCTTGTTACGCGCTCTGCGAAAGGCCCATACCAGGCTCAGAGTCAGGAGCAGCAACAGCGCCAGTATGAGCATGGAGCTGATGCTGGTGCTCTTGTTGATACTATCAAGCTGAGTAGCAATGAAACCTTGAGTACTCTGAATGTCGCTGTTCAGCTCGCTACGAAGCACGTCAAGCGCAACATAGATGGATGAATCGTCGAGCCGCAGGTCGAGAACCTGTTCCCGCATACGGGCTTCGTCCATTCCCATACCGTGCGTCGACATCACCGCGTCGCTGTACTGACTGACAGTGCGACCAATTTCATCCAACGCCTTGCGCTCGGGATCAGCAAGAGGTAGATCTCGGTATTCAGACAGAACACTTTGAACTTCCTTCGCACTTTCGGTGATCATGTGCCAGTGCATCGGAGGCATCTGCACCAGAAACTTATCGATTCCGTGGCTCAGGGTGCCTGCACCCAACTCGACCCGCAGCGAACTCAGTAGGTCGCTCTTGCGTTTCGGTCCATCGATGTAGCCGTGCCAGTTACGGGAAGACTCGACCGCTTGCGAGTGTATGAAGGCATTGGAAGTTACGATCAAGGCCCCGGCAACAATCATCCCTGCGCTCAATAACAGTCCTATGGACTTGAAAGACAGATCATTGATCAATTTCATCTTGATACCGAGTTACCCAGACAGGCTGGCAATACACCAGAATGGCGTTTCCCGTATGAAGCACCGCTTACGAACAAAATCGGCCAGAGTGTGATTGCCTTTAGAGTTACATCAACTTCTGGAGCGGCATCTGCCACTGCTGTCGCACCTCAGAAAGCTATTGGCGCCCACCCGGACGCCAGCCACCGCCGGTGCCTTGGCATACTGCAGTGATCTGTACACCGGGCCATATCCTTTCGCCACACAGGATCAATCGACCATTCTCCCGGCTTGATAGTGCATTATCCGGTACGAGGGATTAATCCAGATTTCGCAGAAGACAATCCACACTGCCCGCCTTGAACTGCTGACAAAGCTCGTTGGCCGCATCCTGACTTCGGCCAGGACCTACCAGCAAGCGTGTCATGTCCTGATACGGCTCGTACCGCGGAGTCTTGCCTTCGAAGGCTTGCAGCCTCTGCTTGACCCGACCCCAGTATTCCTCGGCCAGGTTGCGTGAGCCGTAGGCGCCGAGTTGTACGAACCAGGTTCCTTCTTCTACCGGTTTTTCTGTCTCGCTTGGCGATTCAGGGAGTGCGCTGGCCAATGCCGGAGGTGAAGACGCGAACAGGGACTCTGGCTGCGACTCTCCACTTTGCGCGAACGCACCCAGCGTCACGGCTTTTTCCTCGAT
>CBDUIJ010000527.1:0-1974 GCA_965367215.1 uncultured Granulosicoccus sp. | reverse complement strand
ATCCTGTCTATCTATCAGTCACGCAGTGATGAGATGGGCGAAACCATCAGTCGTGAGATGGGTGCGCCCATCGATATGGCTGAATCGTCACAGTCCGGTTCAGGCTCCTACCACATCGAAGCCTTCATTCAGGCGCTGGAGAATTTCGAGTTCGAACAGGAGCTTCGTCCGAACACACCGGAAGATCGCATCATCTACGAACCGATTGGTGTCTGTGGACTGATCACGCCCTGGAACTGGCCGATGAACCAGATAGCCCTGAAGGTCATGCCAGCGCTGGCCACCGGTTGCACCATGGTGCTCAAGCCCTCCGAACTCTCGCCCTTGTCTGCCATGCTGTTTGCCGACATTCTGCACGAGGCGGGTGTACCGGCCGGTGTGTTCAATCTGGTCAATGGCGACGGCCCCGGTGTGGGTACCATGATTTCCGGGCATCCGGATATTGCACTGATCTCGTTCACCGGTTCGTCTCGTGCAGGTATCGCCATCTCCAAGAATGCGGCAGACAGTCTCAAGCGCGTATCGCTGGAGCTGGGCGGCAAGGGTGCCAACATCGTATTTGCCGATGCCCCCGAGGGCGCTGTTCGACAAGGAGTTGCTCGTTGTTTCAACAACACCGGGCAATCGTGCAATGCACCCACTCGCATGCTTGTTGAACGATCACGCTATGAAGAGGCGCTGGCCGAAGCGCTGGAGCAGGCAGAAAGAACGGGTGTGGACCTTGCCGAGAATCGCGGAAACCACATTGGCCCTCTGGTCAGCCAGACACAGTTCGACAAGGTGCAGGAGATGATTCAGCGCGGTATCAGTGAAGACGGCGCGCGGCTGCTGGCAGGTGGTCCTGGACGGCCGGAAGGCATGGAGCGTGGCTACTTCGTACGCCCGACCATCTTTGCCGATTGCCACAACAACATGAGCATCATGCGCGATGAAATCTTCGGACCGGTGTTATCGATGATGCCATTCGATACCGAAGAGGAAGCCATCGCCATCGCCAACGATACGGCTTATGGCTTGACCAATTACATCCAGACTCAGGATCCTGAAAAGGCCAGGCGTGTTGCCAGACGTCTGCGCTCGGGCATGGTGGATATCAACGGCAAGGCGCGCTCGGCCGGTGCCCCCTTCGGTGGTTACAAGCAATCGGGTAACGGGCGAGAAGGTGGCAAGTGGGGTCTGGAAGAATTTCTGGAAATCAAGGCCGTCGGTGGATGGATGGAATGATGAATCGCTGATGGCGATATGATGGACGCCTGAGCTTGCCATACTGAGTAGTCGTAACCCATGTCGTTGAACAAGTCGGCAGTGCTGGAACTGGGGATAACAGACGTTCGTCCCCTGTTCAGCAACAGGACATTCGAGCGGGCGCAGGGAATACTGGCAAAAGGCGGTGTGCTGTATCTGGACTGGCTCGGCGAGCTGGGCATATTGACGGGTGTGGTCGATGGCACTGCACCGGAACCCTATGTGACTCGCATCAGTCGCAAGGGCAAGCGAATCGTGTGCCTGTGCGATTGTCCGGTCGGCAACGATTGCAAGCATGCCGCGGCGACTCTGTTGCAGATGCTGGCCATTGATGCCGATCACGATGTCTCGGCTGAGCCAGCTGTCGTCGAGTCGCCGCTGGATATCTGGTTGGAGCGACTGAATGGTTTTCAGGCCAGGCAGGACAAGAAACGAAACGGCAATTTCGGCGGCAGACCCGACTGCATGTTGTACAGCCTCGGGCCCTTGTCGAATTCTGCAGGGCACTGCAAGGGTGCTGAAGTAAAGGTCTTTTCCTCCAGGCTTCTGCAGAACGGGAATCTGGGCAAGGGACGCTTGTACAAGATCAACAGCTACAGTCATTATCATGGCTACGGGTCTCGGCCAGAGGACGATATGCTGATCGATCTGATTCGCGCCATGGCCGTCCACTCCGGCAATCGTTCGAGTCTGGAAGTCTCGCCGCCCTATGCTCTGTCGGGGCATCTG
>CBDUIJ010000526.1:0-2118 GCA_965367215.1 uncultured Granulosicoccus sp. | reverse complement strand
CTTTGATTGTCCGGGTAGTCAGATAGTTGTCCTGCGCTCTGGAGTCGTTGATATGACTGCAGAGCGCAGTTTGTATTGGTGTGCTTATACGGATACGATGCCAATATGGCTGCCTGACCTTGCACCGATGCACCTGAAGCGACCGACTGATAAAACCAGCATGATAATGAATCGGTTCCTCAAAGAGAGCTATTTCAAGTAGAAGCCCTTCTCGGTCGTGGCAGCATTTCTCCAGACAGTTGGGTTCACGAATCCTGTTTCTTCACCTGGTATGAATACGGCATTTCTGGCTGGTTTGCCGTTCCTGGTTGTCGCACCCCATTCATTCATCTTTCCGCTCCACTTGACAGCAAAATCCCTGGCCTTGCAGGCTATCTGTCCCCAGCCATCATAGATAGCCAGATCTGCAGGCCATTGGCTGTGTGGCACATGGATATGCGTCCGGTCAACTACGCCAATGACCAGATATACGTGGTCGAAGTCCTCGTGCCATATCAGAGTCCATTCCTTGCAAAGCAGAACACTGTCCAGATACCACGCTGCTACGCATGCATTTTCCCGGCAATTTCCGACTGTCACGTCGTTGTCGTATACAAGCTTTCCGTAAGCAAGTACTGATTGACGAGTTCTTTCCTTTTCTGCCGTGACACCTTCACTCGTCGCTCTCAAGCGTCGAAGTTTGTCACCTTGAAGTCTCCTCATGATGGTGGCTTTCTGTTCTTCCTCCGTGATATCTCCGCCTTCTGCCCGCGTGGCAAAGCGTGCTCGATTGTCGGATGTCTCAGGGAACATGAATCTGGCAAGCTCAGTAGCCAGGTCATACGCCAGTGATAGATTGGACATGAGGAATTCACACCTGGAGAGCAATTGTCAGTTTGCAGTATGTCCGCTGGCGGCGAGACACTTGGTGAATACTTCTGAGCTACTGAAGGTCACATTACCGTATGCAAGCATGAATGGTTCTCGCAGAAAGCCGACACCAGCCTGTCAATCAGGAAATCGTGCGAAGCGGATCGGAGCACCACGACGTTGAAAATCGTTTCTGGCTGTGTTCGATGGTGCCGCTATCCGTCAGAGGTATTCCATCGTTGGCGTGTATCCAAGACTGGCGAAAGGACTTGCCGGTTGGCGTAGACTGGATAGGGTTTCGGCAATGACGATGACATGGAGGGCAAGACTGCAAACATCGTGATTACTCTGCGAAAAATGAGACCCGAGGAGTTTGCGGGCTATCGGGAATATTTCATCGAAGACTACGGTCGAGAGATTGCCGATAATTACGGCTACAAGCTGGGCAAGGCCCTGGGAATTGCTGAAGACGCAGTCGAGCGGGATCTGCCTAAAGGTCCATTGACGCCGGGTCAGGAGCTGCTGTGTATCGACGCGCCCGGCGATACCGGTCCTGAGCAAGTTGGCTACCTCTGGTATGCCGTGCAGGAAAACGAGACTACCGCCTTCATATTCGATTTCCATATATACGAAGCATCACGAGGTCGTGGACATGCCAAGGAATCGATTGCAGAACTCGAGAAAAAACTGGCGACTGACGGCATCTATCAGATCAAGCTGCGAGTCGCTCACGACAACAAGCGTGCCCTGAACCTGTACAAGAGCGCGGGGTTTGCGATTACCGGATACAACATGATCAAGCAAATTCTTGACGTACCAGGCGATCAGTAATACAAGGTGAGGGGTTGGATATTCTCTGCGTCCGGTGTCTGGTAATGCCTGATGATTGCCGAAGACAAGGCAATGCATGAAGGCCGGCATGATGGTCCCGGTCTACGATCGAGTAACACCGGATTTTCGCGATCAGGCAACGGTATCGTCGAGTGCTGCAGACTCCAGGGGGGCGCCGGAATTCACGTGGAAATGCAGATGCTTTGAGTCCTGGTACTCACCCAGATTTGTCAGCACCCGAGCGGCGCCGTGCTCCGCCGTAACATTGGCAGCGATCAGGCGCACCACATCCAGGACCTTGTGTACATCATCGATGGAGTGTTCTCCAAGATCAATCAGTGAGGGTATGTGCGCCTTTGGAATGACAACGATATGAACTGGCCAGTACGGGCGTGTGTGGTGGAATGCCAGAACATCGTCCGTCTCGTGAACGATGGA
>CBDUIJ010000525.1:0-2181 GCA_965367215.1 uncultured Granulosicoccus sp. | reverse complement strand
CACCGAACACATTCTGCCAGACGAGATGCTCGGTATAGTGAGCCAGCCCTTCAGGCTCGCTGGGGTAGGCAGACAGGTTCAGCACGATGTAGGCCGTCACGTTGCCTGAGTCAGGCGAATCGATTATTCGAACGTCCGCGAAATATTCGCCCAGCGAATCCGCAGAAGAATGACAACCCGGTTCCATCAGCACCAGGCTGCTCAGGACGGTGAACAGTAGCAGTGTCTTGAGTCGCGCCACCTTCATCTGTCGTGACAAGGGCAGCTTGTTGCACTGTCCATCAGAGATTGCCAGGTGTCGACATGAGCAACCAGAACTCTGCACATGCAAGTACTCGAGGACCATCCATAGTCAACCATATTGCGTTTCCGGACTGCCGTATCGGGGCTCATGATACGCACCTGTCCCTGAACAGGCCACTGTTGTCGAGCTCTCGTCGAAGGTCTGTCTGATACGGCACAGTACGATCGATGCTGCCTTGCAGCAACTGAAGACTTTCACTTCCTGACCCTTTAGACTGCGATTGTTTTCAGAACTCCACCGCTACATGCAGATCAACACACTTATTCTCGGCGCCGGCGCTGCAGGCATGATGGCGGCCGCCAACGCAGGCCCTGGCGTCCTGATCGTGGATCATGCCAAGGCTGCTGGCGAGAAAATACGCATTTCCGGGGGCGGACGCTGCAACTTCACCAACATGGGCGCGGCTCCCGAGAACTTCATCTGCCAGAATCCGCATTTCGCAAAATCTGCGCTGAGCCGCTATACGCAGTGGGATTTCATCACCCTCGTCTCCGACTACGGCATTGCCTGGCATGAGAAGACACTCGGACAGCTGTTCTGTGATGTCAGTGCCAAGGACATCATTGCCATGCTGCGCGCCGAAATGGACAAGGCCGGTGCCAGGCTCTGGCTGAAGACCGACGTGGGCGACATCCGCCACGACGGCACCCGTTTTCACGTGACTCTGACACGTGACGGCGAACAGACAGAAGTCAGCGCAAGGAATCTGGTGGTGGCTACCGGTGGCAAGTCCATTCCCAAGATGGGCTCGACCGGTCTTGCCTACCAGATTGCCGCGCAGTTCGGCGTCCGGGTCATCACCCCTCGCCCCGGCCTTGTGCCCCTGCGCTTCAGCGACGACCGGTTCAAGCCGCTCGCCGGTGTGGCAGCACCCAGTCGGGTCACCGCAGGCGACGTCGGCTTTGACGAAGCCTTGCTCTTCACCCATCGCGGCCTGTCAGGCCCGGCCATACTGCAGATTTCCAGCTACTGGCAGGAAGGAGAACAGATCACCGTCAACCTGACGCCGGATTGCGATTTGCTCGAGATATTGAAGGAAGCAAGACAATCGACCGGGCGCAAGGCCTTGACCAGCGTCCTGTCAATGCACCTGCCCGCACGTCTGATCGACTTTCTCGGGGACGAGCTGGATCTGAAAGGCAACATGTCTGATCAGAGCGACGTCAGACTGCAGTGCATCTGCGATGCGCTCAGCGCCTGGCCACTACGACCTGCCGGCTCCGAAGGTTATCGAACAGCCGAGGTGACACTGGGAGGCATCGATACGGATGATCTGTCCTCGAAGACCATGGAATGCAAATCAGTACCCGGCCTGTATTTCATCGGCGAAGCTGTGGATGTGACAGGCTGGCTGGGTGGTTACAATTTTCAGTGGGCCTGGTCATCGGCCTGGGTGGCTGGACAGGCCATTGCTGCAAAAGCTGGCTAAAACATACTGTGCAGAGGTGTACGCCAGAGCACTGACGGAAAAAACGGGGATTCAACAGAGGGACCTTCAGGCCCTGCTCTCACTGCCAATGTGGATTCGTACTTGGAAAAAAAGATGGCCGTCCCTGGCCTCTATGGGCTCCTTGCCTCAATACCACTTGGAGGAGGAATAACGAAAGTCACCACACTTTCGAGTTTGCAGAATACCCAAAAGTCCGCGGTTTGCCTTTGACATGCAAACGTTACACTTCAGCCTGAGGACCGGCAATGATTGGCATACCAGCTTGAAACGCACTCCGGCAGTGCGCCCCGCCAAAGGGAATCCACCTTGCAGAGTAGCCAGGTAGCGGCAACAAGCCGGCATTACCGCGTGCTCGACACTGGACGCATGAGCGCCATTCTGGTGCGCAACGAAGAACATTCGGCATCATGTCGCTGCAGTCTCATTC
>CBDUIJ010000524.1:0-2222 GCA_965367215.1 uncultured Granulosicoccus sp. | reverse complement strand
GCAGCCCTTGCCAGCTTGACAGCGGCAGTCATGACGCTGGACCCATCCTTGGTGAACTTCACCATATCGGCACCGGGTATCAGCTCAAGCAGCATCTCCGCACATTGCACCTCCAGCTCATGAGGCCTGTTGAAATTGTTACCCAGCTGAAGTGCATCGGAAGCCGCAGCAACTACCGATGGCCAGCAATGACCCAAGGTCGTTGACCTCAGGCCCAGGGCATATTCAATGTATTCACGCCCTTCCACATCCCAGATGTGACAACCCTGGCCCCTCGCAATGAAAGCCGGTGCGTTGATTGGATACTGATCGTCACCTTTTGCGTAAGTGTGGCAGCCACCCGGAATTACCCGATGGGCGCGTTGCCGCAAATCGCTGGATAAGGTCGATACGGACTCGTCAGGATTGCGTGTAGGGGTCGGGTCGGGAGAACTGGTTTTGGTTTCAGACACTGCGTTCAATGGTGTGGACTGACAAAACAGAAGATGCTCATTCTGAAAATACGATCAGACTCGAATTCGAGCTACGAAATCGATATATACCACTGAACTGGCAGTCCTGCCGAGGTAATATTACCCCGTCTTCAAGGATTTCTGCTGGTCCAGTATTGATGAAATCTTCTCGGCCAGAACACTGGTATCCAGCGACAGATTGCCGTAGTACTTGTTCATGTTGCTCAGCATGGAATCATTGTCAAAAACCAGATACTGGTAGTCCATGCCCAGGTAGCAGGCTATCGATGTATAGAAGTAGGTGACATAGCTGGCCGGGAACAATTCCAGCACAGTGGCATCGGAACGACAAAGCATCAAGTTGGTCAGCCCGGCCCCTGTCAGTCCGACAATCATCTCGGCCTGAGCAAACAAGGCGACCTTGCCGTTGAAGTCATAACTCGACATTTCCACCGCCTCGAAACCGAACTTCTCGAGACAGGCGATAATCTCCTCTTCATTCACGAACTTCCGGCTACCGGCATCACGACGGGAAATGTAGATCCGCTTCCCGGTTGCAATCGTGTTTTTCGCCGGTAACAGCGACTGACGAAAGCCATCAATCAACCACCCAGGTGTGTTGGACGAACTGTATCCACGAGGAGCCGTTGTCACGAGAAGTCGCTCACAGCGCACGCACTGCAGGACATCGATCTCGACGATCTTGTGACCCGGAATGCCCAGCTCCAGAAGACTCTCTCTCTGAAACCCGTATTTCAGTTTCGGCACAAGTACGTGATCAACACTTTCCAGGTCATGATGACGCAATGCCAGAAAGAGCCGTGCGAGGCCATCGATCATCCAGTGACCGATATTGCCGGCGGTGTTTTCGACATTGCCGTACAGGGACAAGGTGGTACCCGAGAGATATCTGCTGACTTTGATAAGCCTGGTTTCCGGCACCAGCTTGCCGTACTTTGCATACGAGAACTCGGGAACACGTCGGTCATGTCGATCGAACAAGGACACATGGCTGACACCGTTACTGCAGAAGGCAGCCTCGTGGTAGATGGCACTCTGGTACTGGTAAGTTGATTGAAGACTGCCATCAGGCAACTTTCGATCCTGACGAAAACGCGTACCCTCGCCCTCCAGCAATTCTTCCGGCATCCTGACCAGAGAGTTGTACTCCCATTGCTCATGGTCGGACCTGACGACAGGCTCCGGACCAACACCCGTGGGCTCGACTTCCCCTGCATTTGACTGCTCTACGCCTTCGGGTTCAGGCCCCGTGAATTTGCGCAGACCATACAGGCCCATCATCCAGCGTTCCTGAATCAGAATCCTTACTTTTGACCATTTGGCTTTGGAGGTCAGCAGTTCCACGACAGCTAGAATCATCGAATATCCGGTGTGTTTATCAGCAGGCTGTTGGCAAGATCAGTAAGCATCCTTGCCGGAAATGACGTGAGCGACTGTCAGCAGAATGATCTTGATATCAAGCCACGGAGACCAGTTCCTGATGTACTCGAGGTCATACCTGACACGCCCTTCCATCTTCTCAAGGGTGTCGGTCTCGCCGCGCCAGCCATTGACTTGCGCCCAGCCTGTAATGCCAGGCTTGATCTTGTGTCGCATCATGTAGCCATCGATCTTGGCTCGGTATTCCTCATTGTGCGATACCGCATGAGGACGCGGGCCAACGATGGACATGCTGCCCTGCAAGACATTGACGAATTGCGGCAGTTCATCCAGAGACGTGCGCCGCAGCAACCCGCCAATCCGTGTGAT
>CBDUIJ010000523.1:0-2229 GCA_965367215.1 uncultured Granulosicoccus sp. | reverse complement strand
ATGGATAAGCCGGCGAGTTGTAGTATCCATTGTAATCATTGTAGGCGGCATCAACATCGGTGAGACAGCTGCTGGCCCAGGCCGAATTCATCATCGGCAAAAGCAGAAGAAGTCCTGCTGTCGTCTGACAGCATCGTTTTCTGATCATGAGTTCCATTCAAAGGTGCATTGAGGAGTGATGAGGACTACCCGTCCCTGCCAGGCACTGTCCACATCGGCACAATGGCTTTCGCAACTATCATTCCTGATGCGGCACTATCTAACAGGCCGCAAACCGAGCAAATGTGTGTTGCTTATGTCCACTCGCGGCAGACATACCTGACTTCGGTACAAGCCTCTCTCTTCTTGTTACGCCAAGCGTTCCGAGCTGACTCGCAGAGGCCTTCCTCGCGTGCCGGACCGGGAATGGATCATTGGTTGGAACTCGGCACCGCTCCGAAAATGATGGTAGCGTGCGCCCATGCTCGATATCCTCTATCAAGACGACCAACTGGTCGCAATCAACAAGCCCAGCGGCCTGCTCGTTCATCGCAGCCTCATTGATGCCGGAGCACAGGAGTTCGCCCTGCAATTGACTCGCGATCAGATCGGACAACGTGTCTATCCGGTACACCGGCTCGATCGCCCTACCTCAGGTGTTCTTCTGTTTGCCCTGAGCAGTGACATTGCCAGACAGCTGTCCGCACAATTCTTTGATCAGCAGGTTCGCAAGCAATACCTGGCTCTGGTTCGCGGCCATATTCAGGACAGTGGCCGGATCGATTATCCACTCAAGGAGGAGCTGGACAAGCTGACCGACAAAAAGGCCAATAAAAACAAAGAGGCTCAGAGTGCAGTCACCGACTATCACGCCATTGAAAGGCGCGAACTGCCCCATGCCGTCGGTCGCTATGCCAGCGTTCGCTACACGTTGACAAGCCTGGTGCCTCACACCGGTAGAAAGCACCAGCTCAGACGCCACATGAAGCATGTGTTTCACCCGATCGTCGGCGATACCACGCATGGCGATGGAAAACAGAATACCTTCGTGCGTCAGCAGTATCACTGTCAACGGCTCATGCTGCACGCAGCCAGTCTTCATTTCCTGCACCCGGTCAGCGAGAAGACCATCGAGCTGCAGGCGCCCTTGCAGGAGGACATGCGCGGGGTACTGACGGCGATGGGCTTCGCGTAGCGTCACAAGACTTGTCCGGCGCTACTGAGACCTGAACGGTGGACTTCATCGCCAATCTTGACGCATCCTGAGGCCGCGAAGTTCATCAGCAGGATAGCCAGGTCACCGTAAACGGCTCGCCTCATCTTGCCTTACCGGTATGCAGTTGTACCATCCGCAGCTTTTCTCAGGAGACGACTGCCTGCCTCACAGCGTGCCCTTCCCGGATTGAACCCATGCCCACACCCATCGTCCTGAATCAGCCGCAACCGAAACACAGTCTGCTCGAAGACGTGCAAGGCTTTGCGATCTCCCTGATCACCACCGCCATCGGTCTGTCGATCATCGCGCAATTGGGGTTCATCACGGGGCAGACGGCGGGTCTGGCGCTTGTCATCTCCTACCTGACAGGCTGGTCGTTCTCCTGGGTGTTCTGGTTGATCAATCTGCCCTTCTATGCACTCGCCTGGACACGAATGGGGCGGGAATTCACACTGAAGTCGATTGCCTGCGTGACGATCCTCAGCCTGCTGATGGCACTGATTCCGAACTGGCTGAGCTTCGACCACATCAACCCGCTCTTCGGCATCATCACCTTCGGTATCCTGACGGGTTACGGGCTGCTTGGCACCTTCAGGCACAAAGGCAGCCTCGGCGGTCTCGGCGTCGTTGCACTCTATGCTCAGGAGCATTACGGAGTGCGCGCCGGCGTTGTGCAACTGGCATTCGACGCAGTCCTGTTTGCCGTGGCCTTCTTCCTGTTCGAGCCATCGCGCGTACTGTACTCGCTGCTGGGTGCACTGATCCTGAGCGCCGTCATCACCTTCAACCATCGCCGCGACCGCTATATCGCTGACTGACACCGGCACGCAGGCCTTGCACTGTTCATCTGGACATGTCTGGTTCGATGACACCATCGAGTTCTGTGGACTTCTCGAGTGGAAGCGTCTCCAGCTTCCAGTGATCGACATTCGACTTTCATGCGTAGGGTTATCTGGTAGCTGAGAGTACTGACAGATCTCGTTTGCCACACTCGGGCTTCTGCAATGGCAGTATCTGCTCAATCCGCCGCTACT
>CBDUIJ010000522.1:0-2264 GCA_965367215.1 uncultured Granulosicoccus sp. | reverse complement strand
GCCTTGCTCCTGCCAGCCACTGCGCTGTACAGCATCATGACCAGAGCACCAAACAGTGCAGCACCTGCCAGAAACACACTGGCGACCAGGCTGGCGCCGATCAGGGCAACCGCTGCGACACTACCGGCAATCTTCGCACCCAGAGGCATGTCACTCCACAGTTTGTCCGGGTTGATTTCCATGTTCACGCTTGTATAAGTCATTTGTCGTTTTTCCTGTTCAGGTAAGTGAGTCGTTGTTGCGAAAAGCCTCTGCTCTCCGACACCCACTAATCTACGGCAGACAACTTAGGTGAAAATTAGCAGCGCGAAGATAAGTCCTGCACCTTCTGCTGCCTGTATTCGTAGCGGAGCCCCTGCCCTTGCAGATTCTCCACGCTCAGCTCACCACCCGCTCTTGTCGCCACCTGCCTGGCGATGGCCAGACCCAGACCATTGCCCTCGTTACCCACGCGTGTGCCCCGGTCGAAGGGCTCGAATACGGACTGCAGGGCCGCGGGGTCGATGCCCGGACCGGTATCGTCCACACGGAACACCATGTCAGTACCTTCTGCAAACAGGCTGACATTGATCTGTCCATTGGCCGGAATATAGCGAATGGCATTGCTCAGTCCGTTGCGGAAGATCTTGGACAGTCCGTGATCGATGTCCTCGACTCTGACATTCTCGATACGCACGACCCCGAGATCCACCGGGCGCTCCATGGCCAGCGGGTAGACACTGGCGATGACCTCACGCAGCAGCTCATCGGCATCGACGACCTCGATATGCGCCTGGTCGTGGAACTGCATGCGGGCCAGGTCGAGCAACTGCGCGACCAGCGATTCCAGCCGTTTCAACCCCTGCCGCATCAATACCTGGTTCTTCTGCGTCTCGTCGCGGCAGACGTTTTCAGCCAGAATGTTCAGACCGGCAACCGGCGTGCGCAGCTCGTGGGCAGCGTCGGCAATGAAGCGCTGTTGTCTCCGGATATCCTCTCGAGTACGTGCCAGCAGACGATTGATGGCACGCGTGAAAGGCACGATTTCCTCTGCAATACCGTTATCGGATAATGGCTCCAGAGACAGGGCCTCCCGCGAATCGATATCTGCTGCCAGCTTGCGTACAGGCTTCAACCCCCTCGCCAACACCCAGCGCGCGATCAGGAAGAAACCGATGGCCAGCGAAAACACGGGGAACAGCGCATACAGGGCATTCTTGCCGGCCAGCTCCGCTCTGAGCTCGGTTTGCTGGGCAACGGCATAGGGTGCATGACCATCTCCGGGCCTGACGACCAGCACACGCCAGAAGTCATCACGGGCCTTGATGTCGTGAAAGCCCGGCTTGAGCTTCTCGGACAGCTTCAGGTAGCCGCGCTTGCCCAGTGTCTGCACCAGCACCTGTTCATCGTCGCGTTCACGACCCCAGAAATCATCCTGATCCTCCCCATCCGGCACCCAGCGAGCGACTTCCAGCAACATGGAATCCTGCATATCCTCGGCACTGAGATACGCCAGTCCGGCGGACAACAGACCACCGACAACGGCGCAAGCCAGACTGGCGACAAACAGCCAGCGCCCGAGATCGGACTGCAGGGACCTTCGCTTCATTTTTCAACCATCCAGCCAAGGCCGCGTATGTTTCTGATGGCCTGTTTGCCGAGCTTCTTCCTCAGGCCATGGATCACTACTTCCAGGGCATTGCTGGCCACCTCTTCGCCCTGACTGTACACATGCGCTTCCAGTTGCTCTCTGGATAGCACTTGGCCGGGTCGATACATGAGGGCCTGTAGCAAGGCCAGTTCGCGGGCTGACAATGCCACCTCACCCGATTCACCCTGGGCCATGGCGGTTGCCGGATTCAGTTGTAGTCGCGCTGTTGCCAGCTGCGGACTTCCCGAGCCCACATGGCGACGTGCCACGGCACGCAGTCGCGCTTGCAGCTCTCCCAACGAGAAGGGTTTGACCAGGTAATCATCCGCCCCCAGGTCGAGGCCCTGAATACGATCCTGAACACCGTCCCGGGCGGTAATGATGATGATCGGAATGTCCTTGCCACGTTCACGCAATTGCCTGAGCACGGCAGTACCATCCATTCCAGGCAGCCCCAGATCGAGCAAGACGGCATCGAAACCATCGTCCACCAGCGCTGCCATGGCAGCCTTGCCATCCTTCACCCAAAGGCAGGTATGGCTGGCTTCAATCAATGATTGCGAAACGCCGTGGCCGATCAGGGGGTCATCTTCAACCAGCAGTATGCGCACGGTAATCCTCGGTTCTGTTGACA
>CBDUIJ010000521.1:0-2451 GCA_965367215.1 uncultured Granulosicoccus sp. | reverse complement strand
GTGACCGCATTTCTGGCGGCCGTACTCAAGGGACGCATGACGCGCATTGTCTTCGAGAACTCCGTGCGGCAGACGCTCGCCATCTCCTGCATGTTCATGTGGATCGTGCTGGCAGCGCTGGGTTTTGGTGCAGTGTTCGATGGACTGGGAGCCGTCAAGGCCATCGAAGGTCTGTTCACCGAGCAACTGGGTCTGAGTCCTTGGACCATACTCATCCTGATGCAGTTGTCCTTCCTGCTCATGGGAACATTTCTGGACGATACCGCCATGCTGGTCATCGTCGCCCCTCTCTACGTTCCGCTGGTCAGCGCCTTGGGTTTCGACTTGATCTGGTACGGTGTTCTCTACACGATTACCACGCAGATCGCCTACATGACGCCGCCCTTCGGCTACAACCTGTTTCTGATGCGAGCCATGGCACCCAAGGAAATAGGTCTGAAGGATATCTATGTATCGATTGTTCCGTTTGTACTGGTGATGACGGGAGCTCTGGCTCTGATCATGATGTTCCCCGATATCGCCATGTGGTTACCCAATTATGTGTACGGCAAGTAGACATGCCGGACTATTCGAACATTGATGAATAGTCCAACCCCGGTTGCAGCACCGCCGCTTGAGCGGAACGGTATTGCGCTGATGAAGTGAATCTGACTGTACGTCCGAGACAACCAAGAGGATCCGAGAATGGCCGATAGAAGAAAGTTCATGAAGACAGCCGGTTTGGGTGGCGCTGCCGTCATCGCTGGCGCACCGGCAATCGTCAAGGCGCAGGAGACCATCAAGTGGCGCCTGCAGACCTATTCCGGAGCACCGCTGGGGGCGCATGTCATCAAGCCGCAGATTGAAGCCTTCAACAAGGCTGCCAATGGCGAGATGGAAATCGAACTGTATTATGCGGATCAGCTGGTCCCTACCAGTGAGTTGTTCAGAGCCTTGCAGAACGGTACGCTGGATGCTGTCCAGTCCGATGATGCCACCATGTCATCGCCAGCCGATGTCTCGGATTTCGGCGGCTATTTTCCGTTTTCCACGCGCTACAGTCTCGATCTGCCGGTCCTGTTCGAACGCTATGGACTGAACCAGATCTGGCAGGATTCCTATGACGAGATCGAAGGCGTCGAGTGGTTGGGAGCAGGGGCCTGGGATCCATGCCATATATTCACCAAGGAGCCGATTCGCTCTCTGGCTGACATGAAAGGCAAGCGTGTTTTCGGTGTACCCACGGCCGGTCGTTTTCTGGCGCGCTATGGTCTGATTCCTGTCACGGTGCCCTGGGAAGATGTCGAAGTTGCCTTGCAGACCGGTGAGCTTGATGGTGTTGCCTGGTGCGGCTTCACCGAAGCCTATGAGGTCGGCTGGGCCGATATCTGCAACTACGCCTTGCTCAATAACGTCACGGGCGCCTGGTGTGGATCGTACTTTGCCAACAGCGATAGCTGGGCGAAGGTGCCACCGCATCTTCAGGAACTGTTCAAGATCACCATGGACCAGTCCCATTATTATCGACAGGTCTGGTACTGGGGCGGTGAGGCAGACTTGCGGGTCAATGGTGACAAGCTGGAGCTGACCACGATTCCTCAGGAAGAATGGAATACGGTTGTCGCTGATGCCGAAGGTTTCTGGGATGAACTGGCATCACGTAATGACCGCGCTGCGAAGGTCATCGAGATATTCAAGAACTACAATGCTGTCATGGAAAAGGCGGGTGTCCCTTACCGCTACGACTGATCAGGGAGATAGCCGTCTGAGTTGAACGACCAGGGCGATGGTTGCGGTGCAGCCATCGCCTTTCTCATTGGTGCAGGGGACTTTGCTTGAAGCTCAGGCAGCCTTGTCCTGTGGTATCGGGTGGAGGAGGTCGTCTGTTGGCTGAAGTGGCTCGAGTGCCTGCGGAACGGGTGTGAACTCGTAAATGAACGGCAGGCGTCTCTCCAGTTCAGCCGCTGGCAGCGGCCTGCACAGGAAGTAGCCCTGCACCTGATCGCAGTGAATGGAGCACAGGAAGTCCAGAGCCGCAGCATCCTCGACGCCTTCGGCCACCATGATCAGCCCCAGATTATGGGCCAGTTCCAGGGTTGCACGAACGATGACCGCATCCTTCTCACTGCTGCCGACATGGGTGATGAAGGCGCGATCCAGCTTCAGCTCACTGATCGGCAGTTTGTTCAGATACGACAGGGAGCTGTATCCAGCGCCATAGTCATCGACTGAAAATTTGACGCCCAGAGCGCGAACCTGTGACAGCACCTCGCAGGCCCGATCCACATTGGTCATCACCGTACCTTCTGTCACCTCCAGTGTCAGGGCTGATGCGGGCAGACCGGTATCAGCCAGTGTTTTCCGGATCAGCTCGGGTAAGGTGCCTTCATGCAGGTTCATGGCGGAGAGGTTGACGGAGACGGTCAGGTCAAAGCCCATTTGCCGCCATTGCTGGCATTGGGTTGCAGCACG
>CBDUIJ010000520.1:0-2476 GCA_965367215.1 uncultured Granulosicoccus sp. | reverse complement strand
CGATCAGTGGCACCAGCTGGTTCGATGATTCACTGGTCGCCGGAACCGATTACAATTTCGAGGTAGTAGCCATTGACGCAAACGGCAATCGATCGGAGCCAGCCAGCCTTGCGCTTACAACCCACTCGGGTAACGAGCTTGTCGACACGCCCGCAAACGACAACCCTTTTGCAGAGGCTGATCCAGACGCACAGACTGTTGTTGCCAGGCTGGGGTATCCGGCCATCAGGGAGACTGTCGATGATCTTGTCTCCATGAGCTATCTGAGCCTCTACTATGACAATGAACCAGACATGCTCTCGGTCTTGTCGGAAGGCCCGTATTACGATGCCTTCGAGCTTGAGTGCCCCGGTGGCGGCACGGTCAGTGGCCTGAAAACCCCACCGAGTTCCTTCGAAGGAGACTTCGATGCCTGTGTATTCAACGGGGTCACGATGACCGGGCACCTGGAACGCATAACCAAGTTCACGGTTTTCGGTCTGGGGGACAATCGGACTTACGCCATCACCTTCGACGACTTCTCGGTTGATGCGGGAGATGCCGGTAGCCTTGTGGTTTCAGGGACATCTACAAGATACGGCGGTACGTTCGGCATAACCGTTTGTGGCGGCGCTGCCGAGACGACAGCCTCTGTCAGCAACGATTTGTCCTCGGTGGTGTGGGAGACAGCAGACGGGATCACGACGGTTGATAATGCAAGCTGGGCACAAAGTGAGGTGGCCACCCCGGTACCGTCCGGAGAGGACTATGTCAGCGATTGCTATACCGAGACTGTGCTGTCCTTCGAGGGTGATGCGACGCTTCAATCTGACATGATCGGTCAGCAAACCGCCGTGATGGAAAAACAGGGCGGCATCGTCAGCGATACCGGTGATGAGCCCATGATGAGCACCGAGGCTCAGCTGGCAGCCGATTTTGGTGACGACTCCACTCTGACGGTCACTGCAATATCGGATACGCAGGTGCAGGTAGACATGGTTGCCGACGGGGTTTCGGTCTCGTTCAATGATGACTATGTGTTTGAAGCACGAGATGACTTTCCGGGGGTTTATGATTGATCGTTGTCTGGATGACTGGAAACCGCAAAGCTTGCCAGAAATCGCGATGGGGACCAGACTGAGGAAACAACCACCATAAGAAGGAGACCGAAATGTCCATCAAAACCGAGAGTTACTCATCTGTACCTGCAGGAATGATCCCCAACAATCGCTTTCCATTGCTGGTACACAGAAACTCCGTTCCAGGCGGTGGGGCCGATGCCATCAAGGAACGTTTTCGTTCGAACGGCTGGTCGAACAACTGGGACTATCCCGGTGTGTATGAATACGCACACTTCCACTCGACCACTCACGAGTGTCTGGGCTGTGCGCAAGGATGGATGGAGTTCAACCTGTCAGTTGGCGAAGGTGGCTGGACCCAGTTACGAATCGACACCGGAGACGTCATCATCATGCCTGCTGGCGTCAGTCATGAAATGATCGGTCAATCTGACGATATTCATATGTGTGGCGGGTACCCTGACGGGCGAGATTGGGACGACATTCAGGAGGCATTCCTGAGCGCTGAAGACTACAAGCGCGCTTGCAAACGCATCATGATGCTGCCGATCCCCGACAAGGACCCTGCCACCGGTAAGGCCATGCCTGAATGGCACGCAGCACCCTCGTCCGTTGATGGCGGCTGGAACGACTGGCGGCACGCGCTGGACAGTCGTTCCTGAGCAAGCTGTCGGGCCGCTTGTTCCTGCCCTGAAGCTACAACACCGACAGACGGCAAGGCTCACAGGGTGATCTTGTTGTTGAATTCCTTCAGGTGCTCGAGGGCCCATTCACCATAGGCGAGCAACACCGGTTTCAAGGCAAGGCCTTTCTCTGCCAGCTCGTAGGCATTACCACGAGAGGAGCCTTCAGGATTCACTCGTCTGATCAAGCCCAGGCAGCTCAGAAGCTTCAATCGGTTGGCCAGAATATTGGTCGAGATATGTTCAGGCGACTCTCTGAACTCGGAATAGGTGCGCGACTCATGCATGATGAGATCTCGTATGATCAGCAAGGACCATTTATCGCCCAGCAGATCCAGAGCGCAGCTAAGCGCACAATCTGATCGCCACTCCACAGGTGGCATGGACTGCTCGGGTAGATCGGCCTTGGGTGACATATGAATTCTGACTATCCCTGAAGACGCTGGCCGTCCCCGTAAGCCACGGATACGGCCAGCTCTCATTCTACGCTACGGACAGAAGGATATCAGGCGAAGGTAATGCCCGCAGAACTCATGGGCAGTGACGTTATGCGCTTGCCCGTGGCCGCATGAATGGCATTGGCCAAGGCCGGTCCTGCGGGTGGCAAACCGGGTTCGCCCACGCCCGACGGCGGCTTGTCTGATGGCACGATGTGCACATCGACTACCGGCATATCGGCAATACGCAGCGGCTCGTAGTCCGGGAAGTTGCCTTGTTCGACGATACCGTCCTTCA
>CBDUIJ010000519.1:0-2525 GCA_965367215.1 uncultured Granulosicoccus sp. | reverse complement strand
CACAATTTCTCGTGACCTGCTGCGGCATGCTTTCCGCCCCTCTCACCGATATGTTCCCGGGCCAGGATACCTTCAACGGTGAAATATTCCACACATCACGTTGGCCCCGCGACCCGGTTGAGCTGGCTGGCAAACGCGTTGGCGTGGTCGGCATAGGCGCGACCGGTATTCAGGTCATTCAGACCATTGCCGACCAGGTTGATCAGCTCAAGGTCTTTGTCAGAACGCCACAATACGTGTTGCCGATGAAGAACCCCAGCTACGGACCGGCGCAAGTGGCCGAGTACCAGCAACGCTTCGAGGAGCTCAAGGACACCCTGCCCCATACCTTCGCCGGTTTCGAATATGATTTTGAAGTGGCCTGGGCTGACCTGACACCCGAGCAACGCCTCGCACGTCTCGAAGACACCTATGCCAATGGCTCCCTGAAATTATGGCTGGCCTCGTTTGCCGAGATGTTCTTCGATGAAACAGTGAGCGAGGAGATCTCGGCATTTGTTCGCGAGAAGATGCGCCAGCGTCTCGGCGACCCAGAGCTGTGTGATCTGCTGATTCCCTCGGACTACGGCTTTGGCACCCATCGTGTTCCGCTCGAAACCAACTATCTGGAAGTCTACCTGCGCGACAATGTCGAAGCCGTTCCCGTCAAGAATAATCCGATAGAGCGAGTTCTTGAAAACGGTATTCAGACCGCAGACGGCACCATTCACGAACTGGACGTGATCATACTGGCCACCGGCTTCGATGCCGGTTCCGGCGCCCTGACCCGCATTGATATTCGCGGCCGTGACGGACGCTCCCTCAAGGAGGAATGGGGCACCGATATCCGTACCACCATGGGTCTGCAGATCCATGGCTATCCGAACCTGTTCACCACGGCGGTTCCTCTCGCGCCGTCCGCTGCACTGTGCAACATGGCCACCTGTCTGCAGCAGCAGACCGAATGGATCAGCAACTGCATTCAGTATCTTCGCACGAATGCCCATCGCGTCATCGAGCCTCTGGCAGAAACCGAAGAACAGTGGGTGCAACACCACGACGAGACTGCCAATGCCACACTGATTTCCAAGACCGACTCCTGGTATATGGGCAGCAACATACCGGGCAAACCCCGACGCATGCTGTCCTATTGCGGCGGTGTCGGTACCTACAAGGCCAAATGTGACGATGTCGCGCAACGCGAATATGAAGGCTTTGCCATGCAGTAAGGCCCGACACGACAAGAACAGGGCTTGTATTGACAACCACGGAGAAACCACATGAACAAGACATTCACACAGACCGCCGATGACATTCTGGCCAATACCGTCGCAGCCGATCCGGGCGTACCCGGTGTCGTCGCCATGGTCACTGACAGAGAACGGAACATCTACGAAGGAGCCGCAGGCAAGCGTTCACTGGGCGGTGACGCAGACATGACCACCGATAGCGCCTTCGCCATTTTCTCGACCACCAAGGCTATTACGGCAACTGCCGCACTACAACTGGTGGAACAGGGGAAACTGGATCTGGATGCACCGGCCAAACAATATGCTCCCGATATCGGCAAGCTGCAGGTCATCGAAGGCTTCGACGATGACGGCACCCCTCGCCTGCGCGCCCCCAGGCGCGACATCACGACTCGCATGCTGCTTCTGCATACCGCCGGCTTCGGTTATGACTTCTTCAACGAGACCTATAACCGTCTGGCTCAGGAACAGGGACAACCCAGTGTCATCACCGCATCGAAGGAGGCTCTGATGACACCATTGCTGCGCGACCCCGATGAACAATGGGAGTACGGTAGCAATATGGACTGGTGTGGGCAGGTCGTGGAGGGCATCAGCGGCATGCGTCTCGGCGAAGTCTTTCAGAAACGCATCTTTGACCCCCTTGGCATCGAGGACATGACCTTCGAGCTCAATGATGATTTGCGTGCACGACTGGCCATCATGCACTCACGCAATGCGGACGGATCACTGACGCCCATGGAATTCGAGCTGCCGGACAAACCGGATATTCACATGGGAGGTCATGGACTCTACGGCACCGTTGGCGATTACATGCGCTTCATTCGCATGTGGCTCAATGATGGTCAGGGAGAACACGGTCAGGTACTCAAGCCGGAAACCGTGAAAATGGCTGAGCAGAATCATCTGGGTAGCCGGAAGATATGCGCACTACCGGGGGTTATTCCCTCGCTGTCCAACGATGCCGAGTTCTTTCCCGGCCAACCCAAATCCTGGTCATTCAGTTTCATGGTCAATGATGAATCAGCCCCTACCGGACGCCCCGCCGGCGCTCTGGGTTGGGCCGGTCTGGCCAATCTGTTCTACTGGATTGACAGGCAGAGTGGTTACGGCGGTTTCTGGGCCACTCAGATTCTGCCCTTTGCCGATGCGGCCTCGTTTACCGGTTACATGCAGCTTGAAACGGCTTTCTACGACTCACAGAAGAGTTCTCGAGCTGCCTGATCGTCCGATCAGATATCTGGCAGGCCTGGTCGCTTGACCGGGCCTGCACACAGGTTCATTCGGCAGGGACCG
>CBDUIJ010000518.1:0-2565 GCA_965367215.1 uncultured Granulosicoccus sp. | reverse complement strand
CCAGCATCAAGCCGCTGGTTGCCGCTTCCAGGTTATCGCCGGTCAGGGTCATCATGATCGTAGGGCCGCTGCTGTGAGTGCCGGACTCGGTTGCACAAGCTGTGGATAAACCGAGCTCGTGTTCGGCAGCGATTCGCAATGCACCGACAATGGCCATCGGTTTGTCCGGATGAAACAAGGGTCTGCCCTTGCTCAACCCGGAGGATGGGGTGAGCAGTTGCATTCCCGGCATGGCGCGTAGTGTCTGCTCTACCTGAGCGAGATCGGCCTTTTTCTTCAGTTCGACTGCCAGCGTGATCGTATGTCCGCGCCACACCGGTACTCGGGTGGCGAAGGTGTGTATCGGAAATGCCTGCGAGAAGATCAGACCCAGTTCATTGCTCAAGGCGTCCGCTTCGCCGGGGAGATGCCCGACCACCTGATCGTGAATGGCATGTGCCTGCATGCCGGGTATATCCGTGCCACTGATTGCCTGCAAGGCCGTGATCGTGGCGGTCGCAATGCCGTAGTCGGACTGCAGCGCTTGCAGGGGCAGCGTGCACATGGCGGTGGTGCAGTTCGGAGTGGCGCAGTGCTGCGCCGCTCTGTCCAGTTCGTGCAGCCTGCCAGGTATCGCCAGAGGCTTGCTCAGCCGCGCATATTCGCCATGGGTCAGTACGCGAGTGCCACGATCCAGATGCAGCGTCTCGATGCGCTGCGCATCATCATCCGGCAGGAAGGAGGCCAGCAGCGGTGCCTGTGCGGCCGCATCCGGTGCCAGCAAGGGCACCTGCCGGAAAATCTCGGCAACCTCCGGGCTGACTGACCAGTCCGGAGAATCGGCTATGGAATCAACACCTTGCAGAGCCAGTTTGTCGTGCAGGCTGGTCACTCGAAACACTTTCGAGCCAGCCAGTCTTGCCAGCAGATGCTGTCCCAGCAAGGTGTTGGCGCCAGCGATGGAAAGCGGAACTTGCGTCATGGCAGTGTCCAGAGGTTCAGAATTTGTTTGAAATGTCACGAAATGTACTTTAACATGTCACAAACGCAATCGTGAGATGTCAATGTACGATCCGGCTTCACCTCTACTACGCGTCGGCGACAATTCCGGTAACCCGCCCGGTCCGGAAGCCAAGGCGCGCTTCGCAGAAGATCGCCTGCTGGATGCCGTCATCTGGTGTGAAATCATGCCTGGCGACACGGTGACCGAAGCGGATGTCATGGAGCGTTTCGGTCTGACGCGTGCGGCGGCTCGCGCCGGTCTGATGCGTCTGGGCTACGACAGCTGGGCAAGCCCGCAAGCACGCCAGGGCTGGCAGATTCTGCCCATCAGTGGTGCCTTGATCGGTCAGGTGCTCGAGGCACGTCGTTTCGCCGAGCCGTCTCTGGCCAGTGCCAGGCTGTCCGCCGAGGCACGCCGAGAGATTGCCGACATCGGTCTGGTCACGGCCACCTTGAGTCAGCGTCGTGAAGAGGGAGCCGTGATGTCCTTTCGGCATTACGTCGAACGCATAGACAGCCTGTTGTTATCTGCCATCAATCCTCTGACAGCGCGCCACCTGCGCAAGCTGTGGCATCACTCCGCTCGCATCACGCGTTTTCTGGAGGATGAGCATGGCGGACAGGCATTGCACCGTGACGATATTGCCGAGTTGATCGAGGCCGTACTGGCCGAAGACGGTGACGCGATTACCTCACTGCGGCTTCGACTGATCGACGCCCAGGAAAAGTTGTTCATGCGCCAGCTGTTACAAAGCGAAGCGCCTCTTAGCCATCGCAGCGGTTTGATAGTCAGCCACCGGCCGACCGACGCTGCAACCAATCGGAGAGATCTATGAATCATGTTGCCAAGGGCCTGCTGACAGGGATAACCCTGGGAGTACTCTCGATGCCCGTGCTCGCCAGGGATATCACCATCGATCTGGTTGGAGAGCCTTCCTCTCTGGATCCGCAAGTACAGTGGAACCCGGACAGTTATTACGTTTATCGCAATGTGTTCGACAATCTGGTGACCCGAGACAATGACGGTGTCATCGTTCCACAGATTGCCACGGCCTGGGAACAGACCAGCGATACGGAACTGACGCTGACTCTGCGTGACGATGTCAGCTTCCACGATGGTGAGAAGCTGAGCGCCGAGGACGTTGTGTACTCGGTCAAGCGAATCACCGATCCGGAATTCGGTTCACCGCAGCTGGGCCAGTTCAATCAGATCACGAATGCCGAAGCGATCGATGATGTCACGGTCAAGCTGACCACCGACGGACCTTACCCTGCGCTCCTGTCGCAGCTGGTCAAACTCTCCATCGTGCCGCAGCACATCGTCGAAGAGGTCGGCAAGGAAGCATTCAATACCGCACCTGTCGGCTCCGGTCCCTACAAGTTCGAAGAGTGGAAGCGCGGTGTTTCTGTCACGCTGTCCAGAAACGAAGACTACTGGGGACAAGCAGGCCCCTTCGACAATGCCATCTATCGAGCCGTGCCGGATTCCGCGACTCGTGTCGCCGACCTGCAAGCCGGTTCTGCCGATCTGGTTGTCAGTATCAACAGCGATGCGACACTGCAACTGCAAGGGGTGGACGGTGT
>CBDUIJ010000517.1:0-2581 GCA_965367215.1 uncultured Granulosicoccus sp. | reverse complement strand
GCTCAGGCCAGTAGCGCAGGCAGCTCGGCAAAGGAGTCCAATACCGCATCCGGCGACTCTGAGGCATCCAGGCTGTCTATCGTACGTCCGTGATTGTAACCGTAGCTCAAGCCGACACAGAGAAAATCAGCCGCCACGGCGGCCCTGAAATCGGATACGGAGTCCCCGATGAGCAAACTGTGCTGCGGCGCAGCGGAGCAAAGACGCGCAGCCTTCAACAGGCCTTCCGGATCCGGCTTCTTGGCAAGCACATCATCACCGCCGATCAAGTGCCTGAAGTAATGCCGAATACCCAGTTGCTGCAACAGATCGTTGGCAAATACCGAATCCTTGTTGGTCACCACGACCAGTGGCACATTCAGACTCACCATCCAGTCAAGCCCGTCGAGCACCCCGGGATACAACCGCGAGTAATGACCAACCATACTCTTGTACGCTTGCCGGAACGCAGTGCTGGCCCGGGCGAAATGTTCCGGCTCGGCGTCTGCGTGCATGTCGCCCGTCAAGGCCCGATGCACCAGACGGTCAATACCGTTACCCACCCAGCCAAGCACATCCGCCTCGGATGCCAGCGGCAAAGACAGATCGGACTGCATGCGATTCACGGCCTGATGCAGGTCCTTGACCGAATCCACCAGTGTGCCATCCAGATCGATGGCAATCAGTTGCAGCGAGGTGAGCTTGCCCTGAACGCGCCCTTTCAGACGCCCATGCAAGCCCTCTGGCGAACGTTCAGCCGACATTGGCAAGCTCTGCCCGCATCGCATCGATGACCTGCCGGTAGTCCGGCTGATTGAAGATCGCGCTACCGGCAACAAAGGTATCGGCGCCGGCAGAGGCGACCTGCGCAATGTTGTCGATCTTGATGCCACCATCCACTTCCAGGCGGATATCACGACCGGTGGAATCGATCAGCTTGCGGGTCTGCTCGATCTTTCGCAGGGTGTGATCGATGAAGCTCTGACCACCAAAGCCCGGGTTGACGCTCATCAGCAGGATGATGTCGACCTTGTCGATCGTCCACTCCAGCACATCCAGTGACACTGCCGGGTTCAGAACCAGTCCGGCCTGACAACCGGCATCACGGATCAGTTGCAGGGTTCTGTCGACATGGCGCTCGGCATCCGGATGAAAGGTGATCACATCGGCACCGGCCTCTGCAAAGGCCTCGGCCAGACTGTCCACCGGCTGCACCATCAGGTGCACATCCAGTGGTACGGCCTGTCCATCGGCGGTAACGCAATGTGGCTTGATGGCCGCTGCTACCGCAGGGCCGATGGTCAGATTGGGCACATAGTGATTGTCCATGACATCGAAATGAATCCAGTCTGCACCTGCCGCAATGACCTGGCGAACCTCCTCCCCCAGCGCAGCAAAGTCGGCTGACAGGATGGATGGCGCAATTCTGTACATGGGGAAATCCTCGGCGAGTCAATGGCGCCTACTATATCGAACTTGACCACTGACCGGAGGCCCGTGACGGCCACATACCGCGAATGACAGCGCGATCGAACACCCAGGCAACACCTACGGCTGCCATGACGCCTGCAGGCTTTGCCGCTACACTGGCCGCACTATCACGCAGCATTTTCAAGGAAACCACTCATGGCCAAGGCTATTCATTCCATGATCCGCGTGCTCGATGAGCAGCGATCTGTCGATTTCTATCAGCAGGCATTTGCCCTGTCCATCGCCGAGCGACTGGACTTCGAGACCTTCACTCTTGTCTATCTGAGCAATGCGGAGAACAGCTTTGAACTGGAGCTGACCGTCAACAAGGACACCACCGAAGCCTACGACCTGGGCAACGGCTACGGACATCTGGCGCTCTGCGTGGAAGATCTGGACGCTGAGCACGAACGCTTCAAGAGCCTCGGCTACGAGCCACGCGACATCGTCGAGTTCGAACGTGAAGGCAAACTGTTCGCACGCTTCTTCTTCGTGAAAGACCCCGATGGCTATTCCATTGAAGTGCTGCAGAAGCACGGACGCTTCCAATGAACATCAAGCAGAAGAACACCCTGGGCAAGTCGACCCTGAGCGTACCGACGCTATGCTTCGGTACCTCCGGCCTGGGTGACATGCCGGCCACCTACGGTTACAGCACGCCGGAGGAGCGCGCCTTCGAGACCATCGCGCATATCCTGCGCAGTGATTTCCCGTTTCTGGATACCTCTCGCAACTACGGCGATGGCCGCAGTGAAGAGCGTATCGGCAAGGTGATTGCCCAGCTGGGTGGTCTGCCCGAGGGTGCCCAGTTGTCCACCAAGCTGGATCGCAACATGGAGACCGGCAAGTTCGATGCGGCCCGCGCGCGGGAGTCTCTGGAACAGAGCCTGAAGGCCATGAATGTCGACCAGGTAGATCTGCTGCATCTGCACGACCCGGAGCATGCGGCTTCCATCGACGAGGTATCAGCCAGTGACGGCCCGCTTGCCGAGCTGATGAAGATGAAGGAGGAAGGCTTGTGCAAGGCGGTGGGTCTGGCGGCCGGCAACGTCGAGGTCATGATGCCACTGCTGAGGAACTGGGACTTCGATGCCCTGATCAGCCATAACCGCTTCACGCTGGTCAACCGCAA
>CBDUIJ010000516.1:0-2594 GCA_965367215.1 uncultured Granulosicoccus sp. | reverse complement strand
ATGAAGTCGGTCATGGCCGGTGAATACACGGCACCACCGGCGCAGGGGCCCATGATGACGGAGATCTGGGGGATGACGCCCGATGCCTGCACATTGCGATAGAAGACCTCCGCATAGCCGCCCAGGGATGCCACCCCTTCCTGAATACGCGCACCACCCGAGTCATTGAGACCGATGACCGGTACGCCGTTCTGTACCGCCAGATCCATGATCTTGCAGATCTTCTCTGCATGAGTCTCTGACAGGGAACCACCGAAGACGGTGAAATCCTGCGAGAACACGTAAACCGGCCGACCATTGATCGTGCCCCAGCCCGTCACCACGCCGTCACCCGGTGGCCGGTCGTCGGCCATGCCGAAATCCGTGCAACGGTGAGTCTTGTACATGTCGTATTCTTCAAACGACTCGTCGTCGAGCAGAACGTCGATGCGTTCGCGAGCAGTCAGCTTGCCTTTGGCATGTTGCTTGTCGATCCGCTCCTGTCCGCCGCCCAGACGGGCTTTTGCTCGGCGGTTCTCCAGCTCATGCGTGATGGCGTTCATCGCTACTGCTCCTTGTTGGTATTTCCCTACAATTACAACTTTCCACACCATTAGCAACTGTATTAAGGCGTCGTCTTGTTAATATTGCAAAACACAGTTTACAAATAGTAAACTTGTGTAATGCGAGGACATAAGCTATTCATAGGCGAAAAATTGCGTGTTCTTCGCGAAGAACACAGACTGACGCAGGCGCGATTTGCGGAAAGACTCGGCATCTCGACCAGTTATCTGAATCAGCTGGAGAACAATCAGCGCCACGCCACGGCCACGGTCCTGATGGGCCTGGCCGAGCACTTCTCGGTCGATATCGCCAGCCTCTCCCGACAGGACAGTGATCGACTGCTGGCGACCCTGACAGAAGTCTTTGCAGACCCTCTGTTCAAGGACAAGACGCCCTCCAGCCGCGAGTTGCGCCTTGCCAGCCAGAACTCACCAGGGGTAGCCATGGCGCTGGTCACCCTGCATCAGTCCCTGCGCCGTGCCCATGATCAGCTGGCCGAGCTGGACAACACGATCACCCGTGCCGGCGTTATCGTGCAGGCCACCTCTTACGAGCAGGTGCGCGATTACTTTCACTTCAACAACAACTACGTGCATGAGCTGGATCTGGCTGCGGAAAAGCTATCGGAAAGCCTGTTCGATTCCAGCGCCAGTGATCGCGACCAACTGCTCATGCAGCACCTGCAGAACACTCACAAGGTCAGCATCGGCATCGACCTGTCGAATAACGAGATCATCCGCACCTACGATCCCGAGACCCGACAACTGCATCTGAACAGGCGCCATCCGGCATCCACCCGCGCCTTCCAGTTGGCACACCAGATTGCACTGCTCGAACAGGGCGATACGATGGACGCGCTCATCGCCAAGGCCAGCTTCGGCAATGAGGAGGCCAACAAGGTCTGCCGGATCGGCCTGGCCAATTACTTCGCCGGCGCGCTGCTGATGCCCTATACGCGCTTTCAGAAATCAGCGCGTGAATTGCGCCACGACCTGGTCGACATGGCTGACCGTTTCCAGACCAGCCTGGAGCAGGTCTCCCACCGCCTGAGTACGCTGCAACGCCCCGGCCTGCCAGGCGTACCGATTTTCTTCGCACGGCTCGACCGTGCGGGGAACATCACCAAACGCCACAGCGCCACCAAACTGCAGTTCGCCCGTTTCGGCTCCGCCTGCCCGCTGTGGAATGCACACCGGGCATTCGAGACCCCCGGTCAGATCATTCGGCAGCTGGCCGAAACACCCGATGGCGTGCAATACCTGTGTCTGGCCTGTACGGTCGACAAGCCCACCGGTGGCTTCAAGGATCCTACACAGCAATACGCCCTGGCGCTCGGCTGTGAATACCGTTTCAAGGATGAATTCGTCTACAGCGACAACTTTGCCGGACAACCGCTGGAGAACTTCGAGCCCATCGGTATTTCCTGTCGTATCTGCGAGCGCGAACACTGCATACAACGCGCCCTGCCACCGTTGAAGCGGGGGCTGACCATCGACCTGAACAGTCGGGAACTGATGCCCTACTCGCTGGATGAATGAGGTCGGTCTGCAGAGCCTTGATCGCCGTCCTTCGAACCGACAGCAATTGAGACATGCCGCAGCAAGCCGATGACGATGAGTCCGGCCACACAGGATATCAGCGCGATGCGCCAGTAACCCAGGCCACAGGCAAGACCGATACTCGCGGCCAGCCACATACCGGCGCCCGTGGTCAGCCCCTTTACATTGCCCTTCGTGTAGACGACCATTCCTGCCGCCAGAAATGCAACCCCGCCCGTGACCGCTTCTACCAGACGTAGCGGATCCAGCCTGAGTGCATCATTCTCTCCCTCGGCCACGATCATCAATTCCAGAGTAATCACGGCAAAGACCGCCGACGCCATGCCGATGACCATATGCGTTCGCAGGCCGGCCGTGTTCTTGCGCATTTCGCGCTCCAGACCGATCAAGCCACTGAACAAGGCAGCGCCGGCAACCCGGACTGCGATGACCAGCATCGACAGGCCCTGCTCGGTACCAAATTCTGCAACAAGAGTATCCAGCATCGGTATC
>CBDUIJ010000515.1:0-2595 GCA_965367215.1 uncultured Granulosicoccus sp. | reverse complement strand
TGCGTTTTGCGTTTTGCGTTTTGCGTTTTGCGTTTTGCGTTTTGCGTTTTGCGTTCTCAGTTCTGCCTAGTGCTTGCGGGGAAACAGGTGTTCAAGGTCACCTGAATATCGAGGCTGAGGCTTTGGCAGAGGAGTGATCTGGGGTGCCGGCTTCAGATGATTGCGGATCTGCTGTTCGGCGATGACTCGCCATTTCAGGGCCCTTGCCTGAAGAGAGGGCACGGGCCGCGTTGCACGGGACTGAATGCTTGCGATAGCCATTCCCATCGTGTTGAACAACTGATCAGGTGCATAAGCAGACTCCCAGGCCTTGCGAGCGGCTTCTCCACGTTCTTGCCACTCAGGTTCCAGCTCGTTCAGGATATCGGGAATGTCCGCTACCTGCCATTCAGGCACTCGGACTGCGAAGTCCCAGTCGATCTGTGGTGGTGCGACCCATGTGTCGGAAATGATCACCGGCACACGGCCGGCCTCCATGGTTTCATACAGCCGCAACGAGGCAGGGCCAATACCGCGCGGACAGAGAATGAATTTACTGGCGGCGATAGTGTCGGTGTAAAGCTTCTGGAAGGCATACCTTGACGTCTGCACGGGGTCCCAGGTACAGAAATCCGATGTATCTATTATGCGAGCGTCATTTCCCGAAAGTCTGAGTAACGGTTTGCGGGATCGATGGCTTTGCGAGCCAACGAAGGAATAGAGCCACCTTCGCGTCGCCGGTTTTCCATGAATATCTCGAATGCCGGAATTCGCGGCCGTCAGATAGGGAAAGGCGATCTGAGAATTGGTATCGCTCAGATTGCAGGCAAGGCTGCAATAGAGACCGTTCAAAACCGGCCACGCTCGATCTGCCTCGTTGTACATGTATACCTTTTCGGGGTATCGGCGTACCAGCTCATGCGACAAGAGTGCCTTGAAGCCCATGTCTGCGAATTGAGTGTTCTCGATGAAGATGATGGCATCGGCTGACGCCGCATCATCCGTGACGACGAAATTCTTCTGTCTATCCAGTCGAGCCAATTCACGCATGCGGTCGAGACAGGGGTGTGTCTCATAGGCGGAATCGATATACAGTTTCATCGAATCTATCCAGTGTGTAATGTTCGGTCAAGGTAGCATCCGCATGGATAACTGTCCCCGGTATGTTTACCGGTATCGATCTGCCATCAATGCTCTGCTCCCATTCCTCCTGTTACTCAATGGTGTAGGCAAGGTTTTGGTAGAAAAACCTTTGAAAAGCAATTGCTTGGCATCAGCAAGAAGTTGCTGCCTGTGGCGCAGCACCCTGATGATGATTCTCTGGAGTGCCAGGAATTCGTTCGTCATGTCCGACGATAGCTGTAATTACATATAGTGGACTCTGTTGCATCAAGCCCGTGCCGAAGGCTGCGGTATTACAGTATTCATCCTGATCATCACGGAGGATGGCATGGGTATCTACAAGGAACGGACAAAGGCAGTCTCGTGGCATCCGCTTCAATGTCACAAAAAGCTGTTCATCCTGTTGATGACACTGTTGGCTACTGCCTGCTCTGATTTGCCTGAGTCCGTCGTCAGTGACGGTTCAGGAGGCGATTCAGGCCGTGGCGTGGAACAGGGCCAGGAAGAAGAGGAGGGGAGCGATGGCCCACCAGATACGATTGACGTCTCGTCTGCCTTTCCCGACGATACGGATAACGATGATCAAGAGGGTCTTATCATCACCGGGCTCGATGGCTTGTCCGCTGCGGATGTCGTATCCCCCTGGCTGGCCGTGACTCGCAGCTTTCGTAGCGCGTCGGATCCGGATCAGATGGGGGACGGTGAAGTCGAGCTCGTTCGTTATGCCGATGATTTTCCCGTTGCAGCACATCTTGATTATCTGGATTTGCCACTAGATGCCTGCCAGATTCGACAACTGGATGACGATGTTGAAACCGAGGATGGAAATACTCCACCTCCTGCAATCTCAGGGGGGCCATCGGTTGTCTTCAATACCGCCTCGGGACCGTGGTTCACATTCGACCTGACGCACAGTGCCGAGGAAGCTTTTGTCTATCAGGCTGTGGATCAGCTTCCGGGGGCCTTTCCGGAAGGCACCAGCCTTTCCATTCCCGGATCGTCCTTTCCCACGGTGGCAGCACACCTGCTGTATCAACCGAAAGCGGTAGAAAGAATTCTGCCTGAGGCGGCGCAGGCGGTAAGCAGCGAATCCCGATTGCAGTGGGTTGCCGGTCAGCAGAATACAGCGATCAAGATCGACTGGCTGGCTTTTGATGGCAATGGTGAATTTGCCGGCTTCCCGGTGACTTGCCTGGCTCGTGATGATGGTGAGTTCCTACCGGATGCCGTGACACGCGCCATGCTGGCTGGCAGCACGCACCGACTCGAGCTTCGATACTCGCGCGTCTACGCCAGATTGGACGTCTACAACGGTATCGTCTTCTATCAGGAAGCGGAAGTTGCGGAGTGATTCACGTAGATACCACTTTTTTTGATTTATTTGCCGTGGAGTGTTGTACAAGTGATTGAAGAGCGTTATACTTCCTCGGGTCAGCACAGTTGCGGGGTGGAGCAGTCTGGCAGCTCGTCGGGCTCATAACCCGAAGGTCGTAG
>CBDUIJ010000514.1:0-2686 GCA_965367215.1 uncultured Granulosicoccus sp. | reverse complement strand
TAGGCCATCAATGCCTTGCCGGAAGCCGAACAATGAAAGGGTTCACGCAAGCCTGGTTGCGGAATGGGGCCGATGGATTGAGGCGCTTCGAGTATTCGCAGGTAGACGGTATCCGAACCCACCGGTACACCGATAGTGACATTCTGCCGCACGAGCTTGTGCAGACGCATCATCTCGTTGAGCGCCATGATCTGGATATCGTAACCCTGATAGGCGTTCTTTACGAGATCGAAGAGTTTGGGTCCGAGCAGGTAGGTCTTGTTTCTTTCATCATATTGCAGCACTTCATATTCAAGCCCCAATGCCAGCAGGCGATGCAAGGTGCTTTTGTGAAGATCACTCTCTGCAACCAGTTCAGAGAATGTGCGAGGTTTCGTGGACTCACTGACGAGGGTCAGAACATGTAGTAATTTTTCGACTATCGAGCTTTTCATTTTTTTATATCGCTCTTTATCCGGCCTTCATGGTCGCTGTGGTGAGGTTTATCCTCCGATGTTTTTCCAGCGGTGATTTACGTGTTGTCTGGTTCAGATGATGACTGGTTGCGGGTTGCCCTTCGTCTCGGCAACCCGCTTCCATCGGCTGTATCAGCCTTTGCCTTTCCAGGGAACGAGAACTCTCTCGGCCCAGCGCATCAGCATGTCGATACCAAAACCGATGATGCCGATCAGTATGATGCCCATGATGACGATGTCGGTATTCTGGAACTTGGACGCTGTCATGATCATCATGCCGGCGCCCTGTTCGGCGGCGACCAGTTCGGCAGCAACCACGGTTCCCCAGCACACACCCATGGCCACGCGAGCGCCGGTGAATATCTCGGGTAGCGAGTTGGGAATGATGACGTAGCGCATGATCTGTTTCTTGTTGGCACCCAGCGAGTAGGCGGCATGAACCTTGGAGATCTTGACGCCGGAGACTCCGGAGCGCGCCGCAATGGCCATGATCCACAAGGCTGCCAGAAACAGCAGGATGATCTTGCCACTCTCACCAATGCCGGCCCAGATGATGACCAGCGGAATCAGGGCCAGTGGTGGTACCGGGCGCATGAATTCGACGATGGGGTCGAACCAGCCGCGAAACCAGTTGCTCAGACCCATGGCATAACCCAGGGGGATGCCGACCAATGCACCGAGCAGAAAACCGACGATGACCCGAAACAGGGAGTAGCCCAGATGTTCGGCCAGGGTAAAGTTTCTGAACCCTTCGTTCGCGATCTTCACAGTGCGTTCCCACACTTTTTCCGGAGCTGGCAGGTACAGGGGTTCCATCTGCCAGCCACGCGTGGGTTCGAAGTTCGGCGTGCCCTTGTCGGAGAGTGTCACGGTACCGCCGTCGACATCGACGCTACTGCCCGGTTTGATGCTCTTGCCGTTGATGGCAACGACTTGCAGTTTGTCGCCGTCCGAAGCGTCATCGTTCTTGACGACATTGATCAGTTTGGTACGCCATTGGGCGACGCTGGCTGAATCATTGTGGGCAAATCCATCACCTGATTCGACTTCCGGTTTGCCGGCCTTCGCGTCGCGAGGATGAACCAGAACGGTGACGGTTGCATCATCGGTCTCCTGAGCCCCGTTCTGTGCGGTGTATGTGAAGGAGGCGGTGCCTTCGAAAGGTGCCGGTGCGTGCAGGGACTTCGGTAGCAGCGTCGAACCGGTGAATACGCCCCATAGGAGAAACAGGGTCGCGATGGAAATCACGCTGGCTATGCGGTTTGGACGTACGGCGCTTTCGTCGCCGAAGGTCACGGTCTTGCGGGAGGAGAAAACCCGTTGGTGAGCGCCGGCAATGATCTTCGTGACGATGACATACGCCACAACGAAGATGGACACATAGATCAGTAGCGGGATCATTCTGCTGCCTCCGTTGTACCCATGATTTCCTCTTCCATGTCCCAGATCATGTTCAGTATTTCCTCACGGGTCGTGGCAAAGTCGGGGTGTTTCTTGACCTCTCTCAAGTCGGCCTCGACGCCCAGCTCGGCAAAGGGCAGGTTGTATTCCTTGTGGATACGTCCGGGACGTGGTGCCATGACAATCAGGCGTTCGCCCAGAAGCAGTGCTTCTTCCACGGAGTGGGTTATCAGGATGATGGTCTTGCCGGTCTCCTTCCACAGCTTCAGAACCAGGCTCTGCATTTTTTCGCGCGTCAGTGCGTCCAGGGCGCCCAGTGGTTCATCCATCAGAATGACGTCCGGATCGTTCGCCAGGCAGCGGGCGAGAGCCACGCGCTGTTGCATGCCGCCGGACAATTCATAGACGGCCTTGTCCTTGAACTCACGCAGACCAACCACATCCAGCAAGTGATTCACCACGATGGCTTTTTCCTTGTCAGGTGTGCCTTTCATCAACAGGCCAAAGCCGACATTTTCCCTGACTGACATCCATTCAAACAGTGCACCTTGCTGAAAGACCATGCCGCGTTCGGCATCGGGCCCGACAATGTCGTGATCGTTGAGTATCAGCTTGCCTTCGGTCGGTGCCAGGAAACCGGCGACGATATTCAACAAGGTGGTTTTCCCGCATCCCGAGGGGCCGAGCACGCTGAGAAGCTCACCCTCGTTCAAGGTCAGTGAGACGTCCTTCAGCGCGTGTACCGTATCGCCGTTGGGAATGTCGAAGCGCATCGACAAGTTTTCCAGAATCAGTCTACCCACACCTATCTCCTGTGACTGCCAGAGTGC
>CBDUIJ010000513.1:0-2782 GCA_965367215.1 uncultured Granulosicoccus sp. | reverse complement strand
ATCCTGAAATGGGCTCGCGGCGTGGACGTGAAGGATGAAGACCTGGATGGCCAGGAAACCGACGTGCGCAAGCATATCGGCGATCCGATGCATTCTCAGCCGGTACTACTCAACTACAGGAGCAATGGTACTGACTACAGCACCATCTTCGTGGCGACCAACGAAGGTCTGCTGCACGCCATCGAACACGACTACGGCACCGAGCTGTATGCGTTCATGCCCAAGGAGCTGTTGCCCAATATCAACGAGTTCTACGAAAACCAGCAGTCGACCAAACACCCCTATGGACTGGATGGCGACTTGTCGATCAGGCATATCGATATCAATGACAACGTCATTGTCGATCCCGGTGAAAAGGCCATTCTGTATGTCGGCATGCGGCGTGGTGGCAGCAATTACTACGCACTGGACGTCTCCGATCGCACACAACCCAAACTGCTGTGGCAGATCAGCGGCGGCAATGACGACTTCGAAAATCTGGGACAGACCTGGTCAAAACCCATTCCGACATCCATCTTCTATCGAGGAGAGGCGCGGGACGTGGTCATCTTCGCCGGCGGTTACGACACCAACCAGGATCCCAATACAGCCAACCTGACCGCCTCGCAGACTCCTGATACCACGGGTAACGCCATCTACATCGTGGACGCGGACACCGGTACCCGACTCTGGGCCGGGCAAGGCAATATCGGCGGTGATGAAGTCTTCGCCGACATGGACTACAGCATCCCGTCGGACATTCGCGTGATAGACGTCGATGGCGACGGCCTGTCGGACCAGATGTATGTCGGTGACATGGGAGGCCAACTGTGGCGCTTCGATTTCCAACCCTATCATCAGAGCGGTCAGCTGGTGTACGGCGGTGTCATTGCCAAACTGAACGGCAACAATGCCACCGATGCGCGGCGCTTCTACAACGAACCGGATGTTGCACTGGTTGCCAGTGGCGGTTCGCGATTCCTGTCCATCAGCATTGGCTCAGGCTGGCGCGCCCATCCACTCAACGAACGGGTCGATGATCGTTTTTACATGATTCGATCCAATGATGTGTACTCGCGCCCGCAGGGCTATGGCAAGAACACCGGTACGGCCATGTCGACATCCTGGAGCCCCGTTACGGAATCAGACCTTGTCAATGTGACCGACGACCTGGACCCTGTTCTGAACGATTACGGCTGGATGCTGGAACTGGAATCCAGCGGTGAGAAGGTCATGAGTCAGAGTGTGACCGTCAACAATCAGGTGATATTCACCACTTACGAGCCCGCAGCCAGCGGTGACAGTTGCTCGCCGGCGATCGGCGGTGGTGCGGCCTATGTACTGGACATCTTCACCGGCGCCCCCACCGTCGATCTGGATGAGAGTGAATCTTCCGATCCTGACGATGAATCGGGAACCGACGATGATTCGGATGAGAATGAAAACCAGGTCACCTACCGAAACAGCAATCTGACCAAGGCAGACCGCAAGAAAACGCTGCAACAGGATGGTATCCCCCCTGCTCCAACGGCCCTGATCACCGAATCGGAAGGCAACATCGGTACAACGGTTCTCATCAGTACCGAGAAGCTGGATATCGACTTCAGCAATCTGACGCAGCGTACCTACTGGCAGGATAATGGACGAGGCAGTGCGACTCCGGAGGAAATAACCGCCGAAGCCACCGGTCAGTAAGCTCGTGCAAGCCTGATCTGCCGCCGGAAAAGGCCTTTCCGGCGGCTTATTCGAAAAGTGCATAAGAACATAGCGAAAAAGCCTTAAACATTCGGCCTCAGTCCTGCTCAAATAGCCTCATGAACCACGGGGCTGACAAGCAGGGCATGATGATTGATACCGAAATTGCCATTATCGGCATCCGGCCTTGCGGCCTGTTTCAGGAATTCAAGCTTCAGCGACTCTGTGTTGATGGCGCCTGCGTCAACGATGTAGAGGCCGCCTGAGCATGTACAACTACACCGAATACGATCGGGATTTCCTGAAGTCGCGCGTCGCAGAGTTTCGCGATCAGACAGAACGCCGGCTCAGTGGCGAGCTTGACGAAGAGGAATACAAGCAACTGCGACTGCGCAATGGCCTGTATCTGCAACGTCAGGCCTATATGCTCAGGGTAGCCATTCCCTACGGCATGTTGTCCAGTGTCCAGATGAGGAAGCTGGCACACATTGCCCGCGTCTACGACAAGGGCTACGGACACATCACGACTCGACAGAATATCCAGTACAACTGGCCCGAACTCGAGCAGGTACCCGACATTCTGGCCGAACTTGCCGATGTCGACATGCACGCCATCCAGACCAGCGGCAACTGCATCCGCAACACCACTACCGACCCTCTGGCCGGTGCCATCGGTGATGAAGTGGATGACCCGCGCCCCTGGTGCGAGCTGATACGCCAGTGGTCCACCCTGCACCCGGAATTCAACTGGTTGCCGCGCAAGTTCAAGGTCGCCGTTACCGGCGCACTGAGTGATCGTGCAGCGATCCAGGTACACGACATCGGTCTGCGTCTGGTACGCAATGAAGCCGGCGAAAGCGGCTTTGAAGTACTGGTCGGCGGCGGCCTCGGTCGCACGCCCTACATCGGTCAGGTCATCCGCGAATTTCTGCCAACACAGCATCTGCTGACGTATCTGGCTGCCATTCTGCGGGTGTACAACCTGGAAGGCAGGCGTGACAATCTCTACAAGGCACGCATCAAGATCCTGGTCAATGCACTGGGCATCGATAACTTTCGCGAGAAAGTGGAACAGCAGTGGGCTCGCTCCAGAGACACGGATGACACT
>CBDUIJ010000512.1:0-2827 GCA_965367215.1 uncultured Granulosicoccus sp. | reverse complement strand
TGTTGATAAGCTCGGCAGGCACGATGGAGGTGAACAGCGGGACGCGCTCGTGCACTTCGGGGAACGACAGATGTACGCGCCTGGCGCCGTGCTGCTCGAGTAGCTGGCAGGCCCGCTCGAAGTCCTCGGCAACCTGCGGGTCCAGATCATCCTGAAACAGTTCATCGACAATGCCGATACGCAGACCACTGACATCCGGTCGCGCGCTGACCGACTCTCCTGTCAGCAAGGTGTGCAACAGGGCAGCGTCATTGACGGTACGACACAAGGGGCCGGCAGAATCAAGCGTGGGCGACAGGGGAAAGATGCCGTCCAGTGGCCAGATTCCAACCGAGCTCTTGTAGCCGACAATGCCGGTAAAACTGGCGGGGATGCGAATCGAGCCACCCGTATCCGAGCCCAACCCCAGACCAACCATGCCACTGGCCGTGGCCACGGCAGAACCACTGGAGGAGCCTCCCGGCATCCGGTGTACGTCCCGATCAACCGGATTCCACGGCGTACCACGCGAACTGTTCACGCCGGTAGCACCCAGTGCAAATTCAACCGTGCGTGTCTTGCCAAGGGGAATCATTCCGGCTCGCCGCAGGCGCTTTATCAGCCCGCCTTCAGGCCCCGTGAGTTCGGCCGTGTCGGCGTTCGAGCCGTTCGTGGTCGGCAACCCGTCCACTGCCATGATGTCCTTGACTCCCATGGGCAATCCCATCAGGGGCCCCAGGTCGGTACCGCTACTCAACAAGGCATCCAGAGCCACAGCCGTTGCTCGCGCACGCTCGGCATCCAGACATTCAAAGGCATCCAGAGTCAGATTGTCATGGACGCGTTGCAGGCAATGTTCGACCGTTTGCGTAAAGCTCAGCTCACCACTGCGTATCTGCCCCGCCCAGGGCGAGATACCGTCGGCAAACAGGTCGCCCTTGTCTTCTTTCATAGTCATCTCATTCGTCCCGGTTCTTGAGGCATGGCTGCCCCGACTGCTCCCTGGCTACCGCCAAGACAAAGCATTCGAATCATCGACTTCTGCTCATGGCGGATCACTCCCTGCTACGGTTCGCGAAAAGCTACGGTTCGCGAAAATCGCACTGCGGATACTCGGCCTGCTCCGCCGTGAACCGACCGCTACCCAGATAGCTCACAACCTGCCCGATGGTTTCCTCATCACTCATGATGAAGGGGTGTGACACCTTCAGAACCAGCATGGCACACATGCCATCGAGTCTGGCACTGGCCACCGATACCTTGCCATCATCCGGATTTTCCAGAAACGTGGATAGGTACAGATTCACCGAACGGCTGCCGGCAATGATGGCCGTATCTGCCTGCGCCGGCCCCAGCTGCAATGGAAGGCTGTTGGCATCGGTGCCCAACTGCTCGATGGCGGGGCCGTTCAACCACTGGAATCCGGGCACACCGTCCAGGTTGTCCACCACGGCACTGCCATGGTTCGGGGGTGCCAGCATCACGACTCGCTCCAGCGAGTCCAGCGGATGGCGACTCAGGTAATCACGAACCAGTATGCCGCCCAGCGAATGCGTCACCATGTGCAGCCGCGAAGCGCCGGTTTGCGTGCAGGCTGCAACGCCTGCGGGAATGGCCAGATCGGACAACACCTGAATGCGGAACTGGCGAGAGGGGTAATCGACATTGGCCACGCGGTAGCCTGCACCGGCCAGCGCCTCGGCCATGGCGTCCATCGATGAGGCGGTACGCGCCAGACCATGCAGCAGGATCACGCAGTCGTCCGCTGCCGGACCGGAGACGTCGACGTGAGCGACCGGCAGCTCGACGGGTTCGACGGGTTCGACGGGTTCGACGGGTTCGACGGGTTCGACGGGTTCGACAACACCATTGTCAGCAGTCGCGTCACGGCTCGCAACACCCTCTTCTGCAAATACGGACATCGCAGACGACATCATCAGCAGGGACAGCACGGCCAGCCAGACAGATCGATATCGACCTTGCCGGCGCGCAGACGACTTCATGCAGGTTTCGATGGACATGCTCTCCCGTTTGAACTGGTAGCAGACACCACGGTTCTCTAATGGCTGCTGAAGCCGCGCCCGTTCGGTCCACTGGCAAGACGCTGCATGCGCCGGGACTCACGATGCACGGTGTAGATGGACGCCGACACGATGATACCTGCTCCCACCCAGGTGCTGATGCCAGGCAAGTCGCTGAACAGCAACCAGCCAAACAAGGTTGCATAGATCAGCCGCACATAGTCCAGCGAGGCCAGCAACGAGGCCTCTCCATAGGAGAAGGCGTAGATATTGGCTTTCTGGGAATAATAGGACACGACACCGATACCGGCCAGCAAGGCCCATTCGGTCGGCGTCGGCGGCACCCACTGGATGAAGGCAGGAATGGCCATGATCAAGCCGACACCCACCGCCTGAAACGCCAGTATGGTGCTGGGCGCATCCGTGCGAGACAACAGGCGGATGATGACCATCACCAGCCCGGCACTGGCAGCGCCGACCAGTGCCATCAAGCCATAGATGCTGAACCCTTCGGCACCCGGTCTGAGCATGACCATGACGCCGATAAAACCCACGACCACCGCTCCCCAGCGATACAACCCCACCACTTCCTTGAGAATGAAGACAGCGAAAATCGTGACGAAGAAACTCTTGGCAAAGGCAATGGCCGTGGCCTCCGCCAGCGGCATGTGAATGACCGCTGTGAAACCACAGGTCATGGCAATCAGGGCCAACACGATCCGGGCAAATTGCAACGGCAGCCGATCCGTGTGAAAAGCGTCCGGGAAGGATCTGACCAATACAGGCCCTAGCATGATCATCATGCCAACCTGCCGAATGAACAGTAT
>CBDUIJ010000511.1:0-2861 GCA_965367215.1 uncultured Granulosicoccus sp. | reverse complement strand
TCCCGGGCATTGCCGCCGACGGTGGCATCATGCTCAGCGGCCATACCGATGTCGTACCCACAGACGGACAGGACTGGACGCTACCGGCATTCAAGCTGACTGAACGAGACGGTCGTTACTACGGTCGTGGAACTGCCGACATGAAAGGCTTTGTTGCCTGTGCCATGACAGCCATGGCCAAGGCCACCCGGCAGTCCCTGCAAGTGCCATTGCACCTGGCCCTGTCCTATGATGAGGAAATCGGTTGCGTCGGAGTTCGTTCCCTGGTCGAACACCTGTCAAACCAGTCGGTTCAGCCACGACTGTGCCTGGTGGGCGAACCCACCGAATTGAGTGTTGCCATTCGTCACAAGGGCAAACGCGGTATTCATGCCACCTTCATCGGACGCGAAGGTCATTCAGCACTCGCTCCCCAGAACCTGAATGCCATCCACCTGGCCTGCGACTTCATTGCTCACTTACGTGAAGTACAGGAACAGCTGGCGGCCCCCTACGCGGGCCAGGATCACAGCAAGGTTCCCTACACCACCGTGCATGCCGGCCTGATCAACGGCGGGACAGCACTCAACATCGTGCCCAACCGCTGTACCGTTGCTTTCGAGATTCGCAACGTGGCAGAAGATGATCCCGATGCGCTGCTGGAGAAAATACAGACGTTCGCCACAGAACTGGTCGCGCGCGAACAGTCGCGTATTCCGGAGGCGTCAGTGTCATTCGACCTGTTCAACGAATACCCCGGTCTGTCGACCCCCGAGGATTCCTGGGCCGTGGAATTCGTCAAATCACTCACCGGCGCCAACGGCTGTTCGGAAGTGGCTTTCGGCACCGAGGCCGGCATGTTCAGTTCGCGGCTGGATATCCCCAGTGTTGTCTGCGGGCCCGGTTCGATGTCCCAGGGTCATAAACCGGACGAATTCATCAGCATTGACCAGATGATGCAATGCGAGGACATGCTGGATCGCCTGCTCACCCGCATGTGCAACCCTGATGGGCTCTGAGCTTCAACCCCAGGCATGTGTAATAGTGCGCAAAATCACCAGAGAGGCCACGCGACTGTAACCTGATACATCGTAGGCTAAGGCCAGACTTGCCGCAAACAGTTATCACACCGTACGAAACAGCTTCGTATTCCGGTTTGAAGGAGCATACCAACACCGCTCACGTTACGGCTTGCCACATGAAACTGAGTTCTCTCTCAACGTTCTATTTTGCACTCAGCAGTCTGCTGCTTGTCAGCATTCTGGGCGCTGTGGTGTTGATGCTGAAGAACCAGAATGAACTGGTTCACAATCAGGAAGTGCGCTACCAATCCTATCTGGCTGCCGACGAACTCCGGCAGAGTTCGGATGACCTGACGCGCCTGGCTCGCACCTTTGTGATCACCGGTGACCAGCGCTACGAACAGCAATTCTGGGATGTTCTGGCCATTCGCGGCGGTGAGAAACCACGACCAATGGCTTATAACCGCATCTACTGGGATTTTGTCGCCGCCGGGGAAATACCCAGACCCGTCGGGCAAGCCAAGGCGCTGCAGGAGCTGATGCAGGAACTCGGCTTTTCGGACGAGGAGCTGGCAAAGCTGGCCGAAGCGAAGCAGAAGTCGGATGGACTGGTCAGGCTGGAAAAAACCGCGATGAACGCCATCAAGGGATTGTTCGAGGACGACGAAGGTGAATTTACTCGTCAGGCCGAACCGGATTTCGCAATGGCGCGCAATCTCCTGCATTCCGAAGAATATCATCGGCAGAAAGCTCGCATCATGCGTCCACTGGACGAGTTCTATACCTTGCTGGAAGAACGCACCGAGGAATCGGTTGCAGCCAATGTACAGCGGGCAGAGTTGTATTTCAACAGCCTGTTGTCGCTCGTCGGACTGGCGATCATTGCAGCCGTCGTCGGCTTTCTGAGAATCAGGCACCGCTTCATTCGGCCCGTACGCAAGCTGTGCACAGCGCTGAAATGCATTGCCGAGGATTCGAATACCATCAAGCCGATACTGGACACTACCGGCAATGACGAGCTTGCCGATGTCGCTCGCTACTTCAATCTGGCGTCGGAGCGGTTTTCAGGGATGCTCGAGTCCGTCCATCGTGAAACCACGACTGCACGGCGACTGCAACAGGCACTCGATGCCAGTTCTGCCAGCATCGTGGTTGCAGATTCATCCAACCGGATCATCTATTTCAACGACTCGGCGAAAAGAACACTGAAGGAAATCGAAGCAGACGTTCAACGCAGCAATCCACAGTTCTCGGCAGATCGTCTGGAGGAGAATTGCTGGAATGATCTGCATCCGGATCCACAGACACGACCGCAACTCAAGGACCTGGACTGCCGTCATGAGGAAACCATCACCTATGGCGAATTCACTTTCCGCCTGACCGCCAATCCGATTGTCACGGCCGATGGCGTGAACCATGGTGTCATTGCCGAATGGCAGAACATCACTCGCAAGGTGGAGGCGGAGCACGCTCGGGAAGTCGAGATAGAGCAGCGCAAGGAGCAGGAGATCAACGCGAAAGTCGATGTACTGCTCGACATCGTCAACAGCGCAGTCAAAGGTGATCTGACACGGCCGGTGACGATTACAGGTGACGATGTTGTCGGCCGCATGGGGAGCGGTATCGAAACGCTACTCAGGGAATTGAAAGACAATCTGACGCACATCCGCAGCAGTTCCAGCGCACTCAAGACTGCCTCCGTGACTCTGGCAGACACCAGCAATGAAATCGACAACATGGCGATTCACGCATCCGATGACATGGTTTCCATGAGTAGCACATCGACCACCATGAAAGACGATATCGATGCGGTAGCCACAGCCATGTCACAGATGACGATGGCCATCACCCATATAGCCC
>CBDUIJ010000510.1:0-2870 GCA_965367215.1 uncultured Granulosicoccus sp. | reverse complement strand
TGCCCGTCCAGCTTCGCCCTGCCAGGTTTTCCTGCGCAGCCCGGGTAAAGCGATACGCTGGCGGGTCGGTATGACAACGCTGCTGCAACACTTGCTGCAGTACCCAGTTGAAATCCTGACGATTCCTCAGGGCAGGCAATACGAGCGTGGTTCCTATCAGACGGTGCAGCAGGTCTGCCCGGAACCTGCCATCCCGGGCAAGTTCAGCCGGTGATTCACGCGATGAGCACAACAGACGCGGCACGGTGCGCACCGTGCGGGAGTTGCCATCACTGTCATCCAGCTCCACCAGCAGCCTCATCAGGGCATCCTGTGCCATCGGTTGAAGATCCGCCAGTTCCTCGATGTACAAGGAGCCACCATCCATACCCGGAGCACCGGTTGCAGCTTCGTCCACGATGCTCTTCAGCCACTGACCGCTGTCTATCATGGCCGGCATCAGACCAATGCAACTCAAGACCCGAAACCGCTGAGCCGGTGTGCGGCTGTCATGCATGGCCCTGGCCAGACTGCGCCTGCCGCTGCCTGACTCCCCCTGTATGCACACCGGCACCGTACTCTCCACCAGACGGCTGGCCAGGCGTTGCACGCTCAGCATCGCATCATCACCACCGTGCAGATCGTTGAGCGGATTGCTGCGCGCACGGCGAGGTGAGGGCTGCGCTGCCACGGTAGGTTGCGGCGCAATGGCATGAGCGAATACGGGGGATCCGTCCACGAACTGCAAGACGCGCTCTTCTGCCGGACGTCCACGCATATAGCCGGGAAGCTGGTTGATATCGATATTGAAGAAACGCGTGATCGACTGTCCCAGCAGTACTTCCGGTGTTTGCCAGTCAATGCCGGCCACAGCGCTCAATGCCCGGGCAGCCGCGTGGGTGAAACCGATGATTCGACCGTTGCCGTCCAGCGTGACCGCCGCCTCCGGGTCGACATCCAGCAATTCAGGTGACAGGGAGAATCGCAGCACCCACTCCGAAGCGCTGCGGGCCATCAGATTGGCAAGCTCCACCCGCCTGACGGAGGCGGTAACCAGCTGCATGGCCAGACGCTGACTGGTCTTGGGCCGGGGAGAACGCAGCAGGGAAATATCGAGCACAGCCGCCAGTGAACCGGTCGTATCGAAGATGGGAGCCGCCGTGCAACTCAGTGGTGTGTGCGTCAGATCGAAATGATCATCCTGATGAATCGTGACCGCCTTGCTGGTCTGGATGCAGGCTCCCACGGCGCTGGTACCCGACAGACCTTCCGCCCAGTGAGCCCCGAGATAAAGGCCGGCGTGTTGCAGCTCATGCTCGAAGTGCCGGTCACCGAAGTAATCCACAGCAACACCGTGACGATCGGTCAGCAAGACGACATAGCGTTGCCCGGCAACCTGTCTGAACAGACGATCCAGCCCGCCGCGAGCGATATGCACAAGGCTCTCGGCCTCCTGACGGTGCTCGCGCAGCCGCGACGCCGTGACCACATGCGCCTCCTGACGCGCCGCAGGATCGAGCTTGTGCTGGTCGATACAGCGACGCCAGGACTCGATCACGTCCGAGTCGCGCAGGCTCGGCCTCCCTTGCAGGGTTGCCTCTATTTCCCGGACGTGCTCACTGTCGCCAACACCCATCAATCACCTCGTCCCCAGACACTAACAAAGCCGTTGCTGTTGTCAATGGGCCATGGCGCCACTTCAGAGAGGCTTTGCGAGGAACACAGGCGTATCATCACAGCGCTCCGTTCAATCAGCCATGAGCTCGACATGAAAACCATCGCCAGTACCGATCACGTTCTGCATTTCCCCAAGGGTGAACTGTCGGGAGGACAACTGGTACGCCCCTACGAATGCCCCGAGCGCTGGGATTACATCGTGAATGCACTGGCAGCGGGAGGGTTCAGCCCGCCCTTGGCCCCGGATGCGCTGGACATGAGCACTGTCGCCAAGGTGCACGGCGCAGACTATCTGCAATTTCTTGCCTCTGCCTGGTCGCTCTGGGAGGCAGAAGGCTATGAAGGCGAAGCCTTGCCCATGGTCGTGGCGGCGCGGCGCATGCAACAGCGCGAGCCGGAACACATCAATGGCAAGCTCGGCTATTTTGCCGGTGCGACGGAAACCGCCATTACCGCAACCAGCTGGCAAGCGGCCCAGAGCAGTGCCGCTTGTGCGCAGACAGCGGCCCGCCTGCTGAATGCCGGTGAGACATCCGTCTTTTCCCTGTGCCGTCCACCCGGGCACCACGCCGGCTACGATCTGTTCGGTGGCTACTGCTTTCTGAACAACGCCGCCATCGCGGCACAGCAACTACGAGACTCCGGCGCATCCCGGGTGGCCATTCTCGACATCGACTTCCACCATGGCAATGGCACCCAGGATATCTTCTACGAACGCAATGACGTGTTGTTCGTCTCCCTGCATGGCAACCCCGGCCATGCCTTCCCCTACTTTCTCGGTTACGCCGATGAAACCGGCCAGGGTCAAGGTGAAGGCTACAACATCAACCACCCGATGCTGCCCGGCACCACCTATGGCGCCTGGTCCGAAGCACTGCACGATTCACTGAAGCGTATCGGCGAATACATGCCGGATGCACTGGTCGTGTCGCTGGGTGTCGATACCTTCGAACGCGACCCCATCAGCTTCTTCAAACTGAGCAGCGACGACTTCACCCGCTGTGGACAGCGTATCGGGCAGCAGTCATTGCCGACCGTGTTCGTGATGGAAGGTGGCTATGCCGTGGAAGAAATCGGCACCAATACCCGCAATGTGCTCAGCGGTTTCCTGAATCCATGATGCGGCGACACCAACCACACAGAACGCCGGCGTCGCAGTAGCGAACAGCGAACAGCGAACAGCGAACAGCGAACAGCGAACAGCGAACAGCGAA
>CBDUIJ010000509.1:0-2882 GCA_965367215.1 uncultured Granulosicoccus sp. | reverse complement strand
AGGCTGAAGGAAAGGCTAGAGAAAGACTGAAAAAGGCTTTGAGTGAAACAAGAAGAATGACCAGTCCTATCCGGAAATTGCCGGAAAGGCAGGATCCGTTCAGTAAGGGTCTATTAGCCGAGCTTGGCCGTGTCGAGAAGGCGAGTATTCGTGGAAGGCAGTTCAAGTATGTTTGTCGCCTGTGTAATTCGAGCTGGGTCGGAGCGGGCAATGCAGATGCGACGTGCAGGCAATGCAACAATTCGCTGCTGGTTTCAAGAATTGCGATTGATTCGTGAACATGGATGTTCGTGAACCTGTGGCGTCAGGCCATCCAAGAGCCTGACGCCGTTCGGGTTAAAGCATCGAGTGTCGGCTTTGGTTGCTCAATAGCACTGCAGTCCATCAAGACTGGCTGCCTGAGCGAAACCTGTTGCCAGAATCGACCCGTCACTGCCAATGGCCACAATCGTGTACTGATAAGCGTTCGTGGCATTGATCTGATTGTCGAAGTAGGAAGGGCCTGGTGTAGAGGTGAGCAATTCGCCATTTCGGTAAATGTCGTATTGACGAGTTGGCTGTGCGGGGCGGCTCCAGAACAGTTCCAGTGACCCTTCGCCGTAACGGCTGACGACAACATCATTCAATGTGATCGCGGCATTGGGAGGGCTGACGACGCTATCACCGCCCGGATTGCTGAATTCGCCATTGACTGACAGAGGTTCGGAGAGTTCTCCTTCCATGCCATCGGGGGCAATGTAGGCTACCTGATAGACGTAGGACACGCCTTCTTCGAAATCGCGGTCCAGATAGCTTGCGTTGGCATAACTCTGATTGACCATCTCACCGTTTCGATAGACACGAAACTGGCCCGGAGCACCTTCAATCTGGCTCAGATCCGCACTCCAGAGTAATTCGGCGACATTGCTGCCATAGATGTTCAACGACAGAGCGGTCGGTACCGGCAGATTCTCGGGTTCACCCGGCAAGAAGTCTGCTGGCAGGCTGTCGCCCAGACAATGCAACTGCTGGTTGATATCCACACCACAGAAACTCATGTGGTAGTCGTATTCATAACGGGTATCAAAGTCGATCAGGGCTGGCAGTGCCTCTATCGATGCCAGCAGATCGATATTGGACTGCGTTTGAACGAAAGTGCGATCACGAAGGTTGCAGTCCATATCGCCATCGGTTTTCAGGCCGCACAGCATCACGGCGTTGCTGCTTGCCTTTGTATACGGTCCATCGTCCAATGGGGCGACTGAGCCATACGTGGCAGCGCAGCCGGCATCGCCCTGCTCATTCACCGTACACGCCGTGTCGCCATTCTCCCGCTGCGGAAGTTGTATATCGATGACGTCTTCCCGTGCGTCGATCCAGGTGAATGGCCATGAGTTGGACCAGCAAACTGCCAGTCCTGACGATTTGATACCACAACTTCCGGACGTGCCTGTCTCGATGGCGACGAAGTCGGCATTGTCATCGGGCACATCGGTCTGGCCGTTCGAGTTCAACCCCCAGCACGCTACCTGGCCGCTGGCGTCCAGTGCGCAGGAATGAGCTTCCGAAGAGCTGATGTCGACAAATGGAAAGTTCGATACCGGTGTATTCAGCGCGCCAAAGTTGGCCTCTCCCCAGCACTCGATCTCGCCTGCTGTCGTGATGGCACAGCTATGTTGTCCACCCGAAGAGACTTTGATGTATGTGTTCCCGGTGTCTGCCGGAATCATGCGCGAATTGCTGTTGGAGTTGCATTCGAGCCTGCCCGCAGTATCGACAATACAGATGTTATGTTCGCCGATGGCAAAGTCGGCGACGTCTGCCGCGACGACCTGGCCTGATGCCGATAGTGCGCAGAGAAATGACACGGACAGCAACGTTCCTGAGTACCCGCGCAGTGTCGTGCGTGTCATGGAATGGGTGTGAGGCACAGTCAACTCCTTGTCTGAAATTTGTCGATACGATGATGCACGGTTGGTCAGGGCCGGGCCTCGGTATTTGTACCAGAGTAACCAGAATTCACTTTTCGTTCACACACGATTTTCTGGCGATTCTTCCCGAAAGGACAATGCTGATACCGTCGATCAGCTGCGATATGAGTGAGCGCCTGGCCTCGGCATGTCGTTCCTCAACCGGGCGGAAAGTTTTCATTCATCGCATCGGTAGCTGCACCGACTCGCCAGGATAAAGATGTTGCCGAGGCGAATATTCACACGTGGGTCTATCAGCAGATGATGTATGCGCATCGTTACGCTGCATGACAACAATAGCGAGGTATGACTACAAATGAATGATTACGCGACAGAAGCAGTGCAGGAAGCAACGGTATTCTTGTAAGATCCATGAAGATATGTAGAACGGCTTCAAACAAAGGGTGAGTATGAGAATTTGCGGTGTGGATTTGACGGGTAACGATGCGGTTATCTGTTTGCTTGTAAAGGGCGATGGTGCTCTCAATTTGCCCGAGTGCCGGGTGCGGAAGCTCACACTGAAAAAGGGGCATACCGGCGACGACCTGCGTCAGTTCCAGGTCGAATTTGCCATGCTCATGGGTGAGTACAGTGTCGATAAAGTCGTGATCAGAGAGCGTATGCCCAAGGGGAAATTCGCTGGTGGTGCTATCAGTTTCAAACTCGAGGCTGCCCTTCAACTCATTCCCGACCTGGACGTTACCCTGATGCCGCCGTCGCGGATCAACTCGACATTGGCGGAGAATCCTCTATCGATCAAGTTTTCCGAAACCGAACTGAAGGCTTTTCAGGAGGTTGCATTCAAGACAGCCTATGCCGCATGTGTGTCCAGTTGATCGATTAGCGGGCAGTTTCTTTTGTTTTAGTGGCAATGAAGGCGATGGCTGTGGCATGGCAGCAGTATGGCAACGGTAGGCGCTCAGGTCGCTGACG
>CBDUIJ010000508.1:0-2884 GCA_965367215.1 uncultured Granulosicoccus sp. | reverse complement strand
GATCAACTTGCTTGGCCTGACGGCGGGTATCGACCTGCTGCCGCCGGCCATCAAGCTACCCGGCGTCGGGCGACTCGGGTTCCCGGAATTGAAACGAATGCAGCTACCGGATACCTGAACGCACGCTCAGCGGCGCTGGCGTTCCGTCTCCAGCTCGGCCACCTGCTTCTGCAGGGTCAGAAAATCGCGATGAATGCTCATCAACTGCTGCCGTACATCGGCCAGATAACACTCCAGCCACGCCTGCACCACGGACTGCATCTGCTCTTTCTGCTCGTCTGTCAGCCCCTCGATGGGACTCAGATCGAGCACGGGCTGGCTGGGCATGGGAGGACTGGCATAACGCCTGAGCGACTCACGAGCCAGTCGGGCCCACGCTTCTGCCACCTCTTCGTCCGGATGGGAGGCAATGGCCTCACTCACCAGTTGCTCCAGCAACCTGGCGTGTGTACTGGCTGCCATGGGCAGATGATGCAGACTTCCCATACAGTTACCTGAGGTTTTCGGCATTAAGTGACAATGCAAGCGCAACATCATCAACTAAAATCTCGCCAGTAACTGTAGGAAGATCACATTCTGGCCACAAGCCTGCCACAGAGGGCACGCCAGTCACCGCTTCTGCTGCAGCGGTAACAACTGGATTCGAAAAGGCGCACTACGCTACGCCTCATGAACGATTCCATCGTCCAGACAACCAACGGACTTTCGCACACCATGTTCAATAATCGATCGAACAGCCCCATGAGCGGGCTGCGGCCACTGAGAATCGGCCTGCTGAGTCTCATGCTGGGCCTTCTCACTGCCTGCAGCTCATCCAGCTCTGACAAGGACGGACCGGCAGATGACACGCCGCCTGCCCAAACCGATGGCCAGGACACAGGCACCGGCGACGACGGCAACACAGGTCAGGGTACAGACACCGGCAATGGTGGGAATACCGGAGACGATACGGAATCGGGCAATACCGACACCACGGGTGGTGATACGGGCGTGGGCGCAGGCACTGGCACCGGTGCAGGCACTGGCGGCGATACCGGCACCGGCTCGACAGATTCCGGTGACAGCAATCCGGTATCGGCAGACATTACCGCCGATCGCGTACTTGGCCCCCTGCCCAGCCCACCGCTGACCGCCGCGCCGGGGGCTGACAGCGAGCCGGTCAGAGCGCTCGGGCCGATCACGAACGTGAGCGAGTTCTTCGTGGTTCGCAACCCGAACCGGGACCTGGATGATGACTACGGCATCCTGACCGACGCCGATTATGCTGCAGGTCCACTGCCCGCTATCCACTACATCCCCGAGCACGTGGATACCACCACCAATTCCCTCCCCTATTTCGACAATCTGACGGATGTGGAAGTCTTCGCCGGAGACGAACTGACCGTGATTTTCCGGCCTCTGGATGACGATGGCGGAATCCCGGGACTGTTCCCCAATGCCATACCTGCCGGTGCGCGTTATGTCGACAATTTCAACGGCACACGCTCGCTGATCTGGCGCCCCCTGCAGCCGCAGGTGGGTATTCAGGAATTCACCATTACCGCAACCGACCCGGCCGAACCCTACTACCGGACCGAGCGTACGATCCGCATCAAGGTGAAAATGCCATCCGACCCTTCCGGCATCGTCAACCTGCCACCGGTAGTGAACGAGATCAGACCACCCACTGTCCGGGTCAACGATTTCGTGACGCTGTATATCAAGGTCAGCGATGCCAATGGCACCATTCCTTCACTGGAAATTGCCAACCCGCCCGCCGGCGCCACCATCGTGCCGCACTACAGCGAGGAGGCGATTTCCATCCTGCGCTTCACCCCGCGTACCGCCGAGACCATCGAACTGGAACTGACGGCCCGCGATGCCGATGATGCCAGTCTCAGCACCTCGCGCACCGTGGCGATAGAAGTGCTGGAAGATAGTGATTTCATCCGTTCCGGTACGCGCCTGCGAGAACTGGCGGCGAGCCGTGATCTGCTGATCGGCTATGCAGCCCTGCAAGGCTTTTACGAGATGCCTGATGGCGCCTTGTATGCCGACATCGCCGCGGAGGAATTCAATTTCGTCACCACCGAAAACTCGCTCAAATGGGATTTGGTCAACCCGCTACCCGGCAAGTATCGCTGGGCGCAGGCAGACAATCTGGTGAAACATGCCAAGGCCCGTCGTCAGGCCGTGCATGGCCATACCCTGGTCTGGCATCGGCAGCTGCCGGGCTGGATCAAGCGCTCGGCGCTGGCTGATCGTGAGGGTCATATGCGCGAATTCATCGATCGTGTCATCACACGCTATGGCGATGACGTGCCGATCTGGGATGTCGTCAACGAGGCCCTCGAGGAAGACGGTACATTTCGACAATCCACCTGGTACGAGGCCATGGGCGCCGATTTCATCGATATCGCCTTTCGTCAGGCACGGCTCTCGGCACCCGAGGCGACCCTGCTCTACAACGAGTATGACGTCAGCTTTGCCGGGCCGAAGTCCGATGGCCTGGTTGCCCTGATGACAGCATTGACGGACGCCGGCACACCGGTAGACGGTGTCGGTTTTCAGATGCACCTGGACGCCGATTTCGACCGTTATGATGAAGTGGCCGCCACATTCAACAAGATGGCCGCACTGGATCTTGACATCTACATCACCGAACTGGATGTTTCGATACGCAGCGGCATGACTGAAGAGCAGCAGGCTGAGGTGTATGAGGGGGTACTGTCACTGTGTCTCGACCAGCCACGCTGCAAGGCCTATCAGGCCTGGGGCTTCACTGACATGTATTCATGGCGCCGTCAGTACAAGCCGCTGTTGCTCGACAAGCGGTATCAGCCCAAGCCTGCCTACTTCGCCATTCAGCAGCGCCTCGGCCAGAACTGACCTGAACTGCCGGACG
>CBDUIJ010000507.1:0-2886 GCA_965367215.1 uncultured Granulosicoccus sp. | reverse complement strand
GACGAAGCTCTTGTACAAGGTTGTTCCGATCGTGGTGCACTGCGGTGGGGCGGAAGAAGCGAAGTGGTGCGCTGACAGGGAAGGGGGCTATCGCTGTCCATGCGGCTGGTTTAAGGGCGTTTGTTAGACTGCAATAGCAGTGTCTTTCTACACCTTCGCACCGATCTGAGGCGTCACTGTCGTTGCCATCAGGAAGTTGCTGCAACCGCAAAATATCTGTTGCAGAAACCCGGGTTTTCCCTTCCTTGATGAGCGCTTCATCATCTTATTCTCGATATCCCTGTTTCATCCTTCTTGACAGCAAATGTCATGACATATAGTTTTGCAGTATGAAATGGAGCGAAGATAAACTCACGGACGGTGCTGGACCACGCTGGTTGCAGATAGCCGAGCGATTACGGGCAGGTATCAAGACCGGTCATTTTGCACCGGGACAACACCTGCCGTCCGAATCGGAGCTCAACAGCCTGTTCGGTGTGAGTCGAACTACTGCCAGAGCTGCGCTGGATAAACTGCGTAATGAAGGTCTGATAACCCGTCAATCGGGCAAAGGCTCGATTGTCACTACACCCTTCGTCGAGCAACCCTTGCTGACCCTGTCCAGTTTTTCGGCGGATATGGCTGCACGCGGTCTGGAAGCCAGTTACGAGACACAGCAGGTGGCTACTCGCAAGGCACCGGCAGAAGTGTGCGAGGTTTTCGGCCTGCCTTCAGGGGCCAGTCTTCTGCATATCAGACGCCGCCTGCTGGCCGATGGGGCCGTAATCGGTTTGTCGCGTTGCTGGATTTCGCCGGCGTCCATCAAGAACAGGACCCCGCCGACAGCCAGAGAGCTGGATCATCGCTCCTTGTACGGCTGGCTGGAAAATGAATGCGGCGAGCGCATCTGCAGCGGCACCGAGACAATCGAGGCTGCCAATTCAGGCGCCAGACTGGCCGAAGCGCTGGAGACAAACCCCGGCAATGCCGTCCTGATCGCCAAGCGGAGATCCTGTAATGCCAAAGGGCGAATCATCGAGTACGCCGTCATCGCCTACCGTTCAGACCGGTACCGGTTCACACTGGAAATGAGTGGTAATCGATAGAACGAACTGTCCGGTGCAGCTGACAGCAAGCGTCAGTCGCTGCTGCCGTTCAATTCCAGTGACACCATCAAGACACGAAAAGCGGCGTATATAGCCGGTTTCATGTGGAAAAATGCAGCTAATTGGCTGCGATTCGATGGATGTTCGCAAAAATTGCAAGCGAACGAGAATTCTCGGAGCCAAGGCTCGTTTCGGCCGATGAGTCTGCCGCTAGGTAGGTTGTTGGCGCGGTCAATCAAAGAGGTAACCTTCCACCGAGAGGAATCGAATGCATAAGCTCTATCAATACGAATTTGCCTTCGAAGTCTCTCCCGTCCCCATGTTGCTGGTATCGGAGTCTGGCGACATCATGCTGACGAACACCTTGATGGACGAGCTGTTCGAATACGACAGTGGCGACCTGATTGGCAAGAAAGTGGAGATTCTGGTTCCTGACTCCATCAGAGGGCATCACCCCGGATTAAGAGGCGCGTATTTCACGTATCCCGTCAAGCGCAACATGGGGCAGGGGCGTGACCTGAACGGCATCACCCGAACCGGGCAGATCATTCCGCTGGAGCTGGGGCTGGATACCACCCTGGTGGACGACAAGCTCTGCGCTCTGGTGGTTGCGCTGGATATTCGTCAGAGGAAACAGCAGGAACAACGCATGAACCTGGCCATGGACGCAGCCGCCAGCGCCATGATCATGGTGAATGACAAGGGCAGTATCGTCTTCGTCAACAAGGCGGCCCTGCAGTTGTTCGGCTACGACGAGTCGGATTTGCTGAATTCACCGATAGAGCAGCTGGTACCTGATGAAATAAAGCATGCTCATCCGGTCTATCGCGGTGGATTCATGAACGCCTGCAAGCCTCGACCCATGGCCAAGGAACGGGCCTTGTTCGCCCGACACCGAACGGGTCGCATGATACCGGTCGAAATCGCCCTGACCCCGGTGGACACACCTGATGGGAAGATGGTGGTCAGTACCATCATCGACTTGTCAGAGCGTGTCGAGGCAGAGAATGCCATGGCGGAAAAGCATAGGGAACTGGGGTTGCTCAATGAGGAATTGATGCAATTCGCCTATAGCGCCAGCCACGACCTGAAGGCGCCACTGTCGACCATCACCGGCTTGTTGGAGCTGTGTCTTGAAGACCTTGACGATGGCGATCTGGACAGTGTTCGTGAAGTCCTCAACAGGACGCTCAAGATAGGTAGGCGCAGTGCCGAGAAGGTCGAAGGCGTTCTGGAAATTGCCCGCGTTGCACGCAGCCCGATTGCTGCGGAAGAGGTCGATCTGGAATCCATGGTGAAGGATATCTGGGTAGATCTGACCGCCAGCTCGGATACCAGTGCCACGCTTGTTCTTTCAATCGACCATGAGAGTACTGTGTTTCTGGAAAAGAATACCCTGCATGTGATCCTCGAAAACCTGTTGTCCAACGCTGTACGTTACGTGGATCATGACAAGCCGCTGAATACCATTGAAGTGCGTTCCTGCACGCGAGACGGCAGTCTCGTGACAAAAGTCATTGATAACGGTATCGGGATTCCCGAGGACAGTCAGGCTCAGGTATTCGACATGTTCAGCCGAATGGATGAGCGTAGCGACAATGGTTTGGGCCTGGCACTGGTCAGAAAGCATGTCGATCGATTGCTGGGTGTCATTTCCGTGGATAGCACACCGGGTGTGGAAACCGTCTTCAGTCTCTCCCTGCCGCTCCAGAACATGAGTCAAGCCTCATGATTCCTGTGGCGATTGTGGACGACGGAGAGGCAGATCGGTACCTGGTGAAGCGGCGCCTGTCCCGGTCCG
>CBDUIJ010000506.1:0-2886 GCA_965367215.1 uncultured Granulosicoccus sp. | reverse complement strand
CGCAATTGACCAGCGCATCAAGGCTAACCAGCCCGCTGAAAAAACCGGTCACCGCCGCATTGTCGCGCACGTCCAGAGTCTGTGCGGTAATCTGGCTATCGGCATGATCACGGCGGAAGGCGTCGACCTCGGCGTCGTCAACGCCGGTAGCCGTCACGGACCAGCCTTTGCCTGCCAGTGCATTGGCAACACCTTCGCCAATTCCCCGTGTTCCGCCAATCACAACAACGTTTTTCATTCGAACTATTCCTCATGATTCTCTTGCAGAATCCGGTACTGCAACTCTGGAAATTGAAATCTGTCAATTCGTACAATCGATCAGGGTCTTGATGTCGTCGGTATCAGGCCCTGTAATCTCATCGAAAACCTTGTGAGCCGCACTCAGAGGTACGATTCGGGTAATCAACGGGGCCAGTTGCCCAGCCAGTTCGCACGCCAGTGGAATGCTGCGACGGAACTGCTCTCGGGTATAGACGCGCGAACCGACAATCTTCAATTCCTTGAAGGCCACGTCCAGCAGCGGCAGCTGGCTCATGCCCTTGTGCAGTGACGCCAGACAGATCGTGCCGGCCGGTCGCGTGGCTTTGATAGCGTTCACAATTGCAGGGGACACACCTGCACATTCGAAGGTCACATCAACGCCATCACCGTCGGTACGGCTGTACACCTGTTCCGCCACGCCTTGCTCGCGTGCATCCACCGGGATGAACCCCAGCTGCTCTGCCAGCTTCAACCGCGCCGGATTGATGTCCGATACAAGCACCTGCGCCGCCCCACCCTGCCGGGCAACAATCGCCGTTAACAAGCCGATAGGCCCAGCGCCAAGCACCAGTACGTTATCGCCAACCCGCAAACCGGATTGCTCGACGGCACGCAAGGCAACCGCAAGTGGCTCTATCAGGGTCGCTGTCTGGTCATCCAGATTATCCGGCACCGCGAACAGCAGCTCCTCGTCAACCGCCAGCTGTTCTGCCATGCCGCCATCGCCATCGATACCGATCAGGCGCAGCTGCGTGCAGATATGCGGACTGCCGGTACGACAAGGGTGGCAGCTTCCACAGGAAAACAACGGATAGGCAACGACGCGTGTGCCCGTGGCAAAGCGCGTCGATGTCCCTGTAACTTCACCGATGAATTCATGGCCGAGAACCAGCGGAGCCGTCGCACGTGGATGTGTACCGGACCAGATGCCGATATCGGTGCCGCAGACACCGCAATAGCGCAGGCTGAGCATTGCCTGACCCTCGGACTGAGTGGGCGATGCGACATCACGTATATCGATCTGCCGTGGCTCGGTATAGACAAGCGCTTTCATGCCTTACTCCGTTCCAACTCCCGACACTCAAAGGCAATGCATCGCGGCAGCAGAATTTCGTTACCGGGACGTGTCGCTCGCTGCCTCATCGAATGAACTGATCGACGTAATCACCCCCGAGTCCGACTTCCTCGTAGTGATTGCGGCAGATCTCTATCTTGGTAAAGACATCTTCGAAGCCCATCGTCTTGCCCCAGGGGTCGACATAGAGCATGACGCCATTGACCTGAAAGTAGGTGATCATCTCTGTCACATCGTCGGGTACGACCAAGGTGTGCGTCTCACCCGGTGGCTCATAGACATAACCGCCCTCCTCGGCAACCCAGTCATGCTCCAGATAGTGCCAACGCCCTTTCAACACCCAGCCATGAACCGGCTGGGGATGACGATGGCGCGACAGCACGCCGGATTTTCGTACTCGCAGCAGGTTCATCCAGTAGCCCTGTGACACATTCAAGCACAGCGGTCGGAATGAGACGTTCTCAGCCTGGGGCACCCAGACACGTTCATCCTCCGGGATGCCATTCGGGACGACAATTTCCTTTGCAGCGTTGGGTGGAAACGGCAATTGATAGGGGACGCGCTCGTCTTTGCTGCCCTCGGTCTTATCCTGTTCAACAGGCATGCTCACACTCCGTGATGGATCAGTTCAGAAAAATGGCGCCCTGACACGCATGAAGCTCCAGTGAGCTTGCCTGCGATAAGGGACCTGCCTACCAAAATCGAGTATACAATATATTGTATGCCAGTTCCTACGCCTCTATACTCTGTCCATGGCTGACCTTGTCTCGACATTCGAACGTCCAAAATCCCTCACCGATCACGTGACGGATGAAATCCGCCGCTGGATAGTTACCGGAAAGCTCGGCTTTGGCGAAAAGCTGTCAGAGGGCAAGATTGCACAGGCGCTTGACGTCAGCCGTACACCGGTTCGCGAGGCCATTAATCGACTCGAAACCGAGAGACTGCTGATTGTCGAGCCGCAGCGTGGCAGCTTTGTCTTCAGTATCGAGAAAAGCGATCTTGCCAAACTGTGCGATGCGCGAATCTGCATGGAAGCCTACTGCCTGAAAGCAGGCATAGCGGAGAATGCTGAAGAGCTGCATCAGGCTCTGGGCAACTGTCTTGCAGCCATGAGTTCTGCACGTGAGCTGGACGACGACAGCCACTACCTGGATCTGGACGCTGAGTTTCATCAGTTGATCGTCAGCTCGGCAAACAATCCCTTCATCTCCGATGCCTACCAGACCATCGCTCCTCGCATGGCAGCCTTGCGACACCGACTGGGGCAGCACCCCGACCACATGGTCAAGTCCTATCAGGAACATCAGGCCTTGTTCGCGGCAGTCGGAGAACGAGACCTGCCGCTTGCGCTGCAGATTCTGGCCAGACATATCGACAGGAAGGAAGGTAATTACTGGAGCAAGCTCGCTTCGGATGCACCGTAAACGCGATGACCCTCTCGCTGTAGAAAATCTCGACTGAAATGATTCAGACCGAATGATCCAGCGCGTGAGCAACGCGTGAGCAACGCGCGTGGCAACTTCCCTCCACTGCAGACACAACCTCGG
>CBDUIJ010000505.1:0-2892 GCA_965367215.1 uncultured Granulosicoccus sp. | reverse complement strand
GCCCAACTGCTTCGCGGTATCGAACAGTGGCTGTGTTTTCGGCCCGGGCATGGCAGTTTCGTAGAAACTGTCCAGCTCCTGCTCATCCTCCAGATACCAGCGTGGAAAGAACGTGGTCAGGGCCAGCTCGGGATAGACGATAACGCTCGCTCCCCGGCGATGCGCCTCGTGCATCAATTCGATCATTCGCTGCACGACGGACTCACGCGTCTCGTTGCGACTGATCGGTCCCAGCTGCGCTGCCGCAAGCAAGTATCGTCGTGTCATCATGCTCTCGTTCTTACCGCCTCAGCTTTGTGCCTGCTGCCGCACAGCGTCACCGGAGATCCCGACAAGCTCCTGATACAGCTCGGGATCCGTGTCGCCCTCGGTACCGAATACCAGTACCGTGGACTCACTGCTCAGGCCCAGCGCTTCGCGGGTTTCAGCCACATGAGCGACCAGCGCCAGCGCCAGCACACCGGCGACGGCCGATTCGCCAGCGACCACTGCAGGGTCATCGCCCAAGGGGAAGGCCATCTGCCGCATCATCGGTGCCACTCCGCTGTCGGCAATGGCCACAACGGCATCGGCATGTTCCCGCAAGATGGTCCAGGCCAGCAAGGAGACCTCACCACAGGCCAGACCCGCCATAATGGTATCCAGATTCCCGGATACCGCGGTCGGCTCACCCGCTCGCAATGTCTCCAGCCAGCAAGCAGACTGATCCGGATCCGCCAGAATGATCTGTGGTCGATCCTGTCCGTAGCGTCGTGTGAAGTAGGCGGCGATGGCGGCTGCCACACCGCCCACGCCGGTTTGTATGAACACATGCGAAGGCTTTGACGGTAATTGTTCATCAGCCTCGGCGGCCATCAGCTCATAACCCTGCATGACGTCCTTGGGAATATCCACGTAACCCGGGTAGGAGGTATCCGAGACAACGAACCAGCCATTATCGCTGGCAGCCTGCTGTGCTGCGCGCACACTGTCGTCATAGTTACCTTCTGTACGAACAACCCTGGCGCCATATCGCTCTATGGCCTGCCGGCGGCCCTCACTCACGGTGGCATGAATGAAGATGACGCAACCACAACCAAAGCGCTCGGCTCCCCAAGCCACCGACCGACCATGATTACCGTCAGTGGCGCAACAGACGGTCACCTGGCTGACGAGATCGGCATGTTCACCGCCCAGAATGGATTGCATGTCGGGCTCTGCAGCTCCGGTTTGCAAGGCGATCTGCCGTTGCAGCAAGCGGGCAACGGCATAAGCACCGCCCAGAGCCTTGAAGCTGCCCAGACCAAACCGTGAAGACTCGTCCTTGTAATACAGAGCGCCTACCCCCAGCAGATTCGCCAATGCCGGCAATGCTCGTAATGGCGTCTTTTCATAGCCGGGCCAGGACGAAATTGCCGCGCGAGCCTGCGCCAGAGCTACCTCACTGAGCACAGCGTCCTGTTCGGCAGACCAGGGCGCGGCTGGATCTGCCAATCGATTCCGCAGAAGTTCGAACGACTCGCCCTGCGGCACTTGGAATGGAGTAGTTTGTGTAGTCATGGTATTCAATATAACGCTTTCTGATCGCGCGTCGCGTTTGCCCACAGAATCAGCAATGCGATGAATCCATCATCGCACCACATCGCCTGCAGGACAGAGATCAGAAGCGGGCCTTTTCCTCTTCAATGGATGCCAACAACGCTTCCAGCATATCAGTGCCTTCCTTGCCATAACTCTGTGCAATCAGCTCACGAACTGCCGGCTGCGCCTGCTCGGCGAATCGGCTCATCTCCTCTGGTGATACCACGTTCACTTTCATCTTGGCAGACAATGCCGGCAAGCCTCTTTCGGATGCCTCGATGACACGCGACATGGAGCGTCCGGCCTCGGTCGCCACTTCCGACGCCCAGTTGACGATTGTCTTGTGCTCGTCGCTCAGCCCGTCGTAGAAGTCCTGATTCATGAGCCAGACATAGGGCGTGATGATGTGATTGGTCACCGACAGAAACTCCTGCACTTCATCGAATTTGGCAAAGGCAATGATGGGTACCGGGTTCATCTGACCATCGGCAACACCCGTTTGCAAAGCCGTGTAGACCTCTGCCCAGGGCAAGGGAGTCGGCTTGCCACCCAGGGAAGAAATGATGGCTTCGTGTGTCGGTAGAGTCATGGTGCGAATACGCAATCCGTCCATGTCATCGATGGATGTAATGGGTTTTTTGGAATTGGTGATGGCAAAGAAGCCACCCGAGTCGATCAGCCCCATGACTTTCATTCCGGTACTGGATTCCATGTCAGCCACGAATTTCTTGCCGAAACTTGAATCCTTGGTGATGACCCGGGAGGCGACGCCGATATTGGGAAAGGCAAAGGGTATGTCGAACACGCCGACCGGAGGGTAACTCTGCGCGACACCACCAGATGACGAAATCGTCGACTCTACAATACCGGCACTGACCTGATCGATGACTTCGTTATCCTTGCCCAACTGGCCATTGGCGAACAGTTGCACTTCAATTTCACCATTGGATGCACTCTCCACCAGCGATTTGAAGACTGCAGTCATCGCACCCGAGTGGCTCTGGAACGGATCCTCGGGATTCAAGTGAGCAACCCTCAGAGTCACATCGGCGGCCATGGCTGGCGTGCCCAGAGCAAACAGCGATGCTGCTGCCAACAGGCCGACGCCCAGATTCTTGCAATGCTTCATAGTCATAACTCCTCTGCTTGACTGGTCCAATGGATATCTACAATAAAATCTAGTACTACAAGCCCAGCAACCTGGGAATGAACAAGGTCAAATCCGCCCAGTAGGCTACCAGCAACAAAATGCCCACCTCTGCCAGAATGAAAGGCCCCAGCGCTGCGGATATCTTCTCGACTTTCTCCCCCGTCACCGACGCCAGCACAAAC
>CBDUIJ010000504.1:0-2904 GCA_965367215.1 uncultured Granulosicoccus sp. | reverse complement strand
AAACGTCTCGAAGTCCTCGAAGTCGTCATACCGCAGTTCGCGTGGTGTGGTTTCCAGCAATAGCAGATTCAGGCCGGCATCCTGAAGTGATAACCGAATTGCGGGGTAATCACCCAGACGTCCGTCGAGCCCCTGCCGGTGACTGTCCGAGATCAAGCCGGCGCGTGCAAACGCTGCGGGATCGAATGGCAGGGTGGTGCCGAGGAATTCCTGGCCATTGCGGATATCCGCCTGCAGCTCCTCACCAACGACCCAGCGTGCGCCGACAGGGTCAAGCCAGTATTCATGCGCCACTGCCTGCATCGCGCCGCTGAACAGCACGATTGCAGACAATGCGGCAGCGATACTTGATGCCTGTCTGCTCGCAGGCCTCATAGGCGGGTACCTGAGATGGCTCTTATGGCGCCGCTGAAAAGCACGGGCCCGGTGGGCACCGCTTCAGGTGAGCCACCTTCGGGTTCCAGGCTGACGGCGAACAGTTGCGCTTCCGCTGTATCAAGCGGCAAGGTCAGCAGGAGCGATTCCCCTTCTTTTGTCGGGAGCAATCCTACCGAGCTGACACCGCCACCGTCTGGCTTGACCATCCACAATTCGAAGGAACGATCGGCCTCCAGAGGCGGTGGTGTCAGAGCGACCACCTGCAACTGATTACTGCCGTCTCTGGTCGAGAGAATCCACAACGATTCCTGTGAATCGTTCTGAACGATGCTGACCATGTTCAGCTCAGGGCCGGAGGGCGATACGACATCACGACCCGTACTTTGCAGCAGAAGGGCTGCCAGAGCAACCGATGCTGCCGTGGCGAGTCCCGCTATGGATTTCCAGATCACATTGCTGCGACGTGAACGACGTCGACGATGTGGCACGACATTGTCCACTGTACTGCGCTGAGGTGGTTCGGGCGTGGCTTGTATTGTTTCGTCGGTCTGTTCGATTTTTTGCGCCCGAGTGTTCTCATCGTTGATGCGGCGCATGATCATAGGCAGCAGATGCTCTGGGGGTTCCACCGGCGCCAGGCGAGAATCCAGCGCGCTCAGCTGCCTTTGCCACCACTCGACCTTGGCTCTTGCATCTGCGTCGGTCGCCAGAATCCTTTCATAGACGTCGCGTTCGGTGCCTCGCAAGGATCCAAGCGCATATTCGCCGGCCTGTGCTTCCCACCATTGTTCGTCAGGCGTGGCCATCAAGACACTCCTTCAATGAAATCAGACTGCGACGGATCCAGCTCTTGACGGTACCGATGGGGCGCTGCAGTCGTTCGCTGAGCTCCTCCTGCGAGAAGCCTTCGCAATAGCTGCGGACAACGCATTCGCGAGCGGGTTCGGCAAGTTGCTCCAGGCACATATCCAGAATCTGGGATGACTCGTGCTGCAGGTCCATCGGTGTCTCCCGGTCCGGCATGATTTCCAGCGAGGCTCGATCCAGATTGAGCTCGACATCCTCCCGACTACTGCGCTTGCGCAGCAGATCGATGGCGTGGTTGCGTGCAATGCTGACGAGCCAGGTGCGAGGAGAGCTCTTGGCGCTCTGGTACTTTCCTGCATTCTTCCAGATCTTGATGTAGGTATCCTGCAGCGCTTCCTCTGCCAGGGCTTCGGTTCTCAAGATGCGAAGCAGTACACCGAACAATTGACTGGAAGTTGATTTGTACAGTTGTTCGAACGCGCTTTCCATGCCTTCGGCACAGGCGCTGATCAAGCCGTCGAGGCGCTGGTCGGCCGCATCGGCACTGGCTGTGCGTGGCAGACGAGGGTCGTCGACTGTGGAGGTGCCATGGGTCATAGTGGTATCTACGCAGTGAAGTCCGGAAAAGAGGCAGGCCACTGGAAATTATTGCAGACCCGCTTGCATGATCTCTCCGAACACCTTGCCTTCGGAGCCGGGTTGTAATTTGTACCCGACGGTAGTTCGCCATCCGTGTGGTCTGTGCAAGCCGTGAACAACAGGCATTGATGGCTCCTGCATCTCTACAGTCTGGCGGTTCGGAGAAAAGGCGATGGTCCGGGCCCCAGGGAGCGAATGACAAGCAGGGGGCTGGCGTCGAGTAACTCAACTGGGCGTAACCACCCTTGCGTCAATGCTGCGCGAGTGATTCAAGAAAGAATTTTTCAACTCTGCATCTTTTCGTGATGCTCCCTGCGTATCTGTCTGTGAGGGCGGAGTTGTATCGAGCTGGTTCGAGGCGACACAGTCAATACCGTTCATGACGTTCAGGGGCAAAGTCGCCCGGTACGGTTCATCGCGTAACAAAACTGCAACAGGAGTTTCATCATGAAAGCTCGATCCGGAATATTCAGTGTTCTGACACTATCAGCCGCTGTCGGGGCGATACTGGCAGGTCAGGCCGTGGCCTCATCGCACGCCGAAGCCCCGTTCATCAAGTCCCGTCCCAAGCTGGATGCCACCGATTTCTACCTGTTTGCCAGTTATGAGCCGGGTCGGGAGGATTTTGTCACCCTGATTGCCAACTACCAGCCTCTGCAGGATGCGTACGGCGGACCCAACTATTTTTCAATGGATCCGGATGCCATCTACGAGATCCATATCGATAACGACGGCGATGCGCAGGAAGACATCACCTTCCTGTTCGACTTCGACAACGGTCTGGCCAATGGAGATCAGGGTTTTGCCTTGCAGATTGGTGATGACACCGTGCCGGTAGCGCTCAAGAATATCGGTCAGCTGGGTGCCGGGGACAATCAGTCGGTTCTCAATGTCAATGAGACCTACTTCGTCGGCATGATCGAGGGAGACCGTCGCTCACAGTCACCTGCCTGGGCGGTACGTCCGGACTCGGGCTTGCGTCTGTTCTCCAAGCCCTACGACAATGTGGGTAGCAAGACGTTTCCGGAAGGCTATGACAACTACGTGCGTAGTCTGAGCAACAGTGGTGAGGTGTTCTAT
>CBDUIJ010000503.1:0-2981 GCA_965367215.1 uncultured Granulosicoccus sp. | reverse complement strand
TATCGCTTTACCCGGGCTGCGCAGGAAAACCTGGCAGGGCGAAGCTGGACGGGCAATCTGCGAGAGTTGGGTAATGTGGTGGATGTGGCCATTGCTCTGTGTCCAGGTGGCATGATCGATGTGGAGCATCTGCCACCCAGCCTGGCAGACAGTGCGGCGGCCACCGAGCCTGCAGCGGGAAAGCCTCGAGACCTGGCGCAACTGCTCGATTCCTGTCAGTGGAATATCTCTCGGGTAGCCAGAGTACTGGGGGTGAACCGCAGTACCGTGCATCGTCGAATACAGCGTGCGGGCTTGCAACGCCCCGATTGATCGCTGCCTGGTATCACACCAAATTGCGTTCGATGCATTGCGTCGGAGATGCCTTGAAGTGTCGCAGTTGTATCGATAGTGTTGCAATGTGTTGCATTTGCCGCAGCTGGCAGCGTATCGAGCACTTCCTGTCGCGCAAAACAGCTGCGCCTGGCGTTCACTCTGGCGGTTGAAGGTGGTTACATCAGGTCTCCACTCACCACTACCGAGGAGAAGTGCAATGCTGGACGTTGCCCCCAACGGAAAAGTCACCGCACTGCTGGAGAAGCTTGAAGAGGCTCTGACAGCAAAGGACATCGATCGCACACTGGAACTGTTTGACGACGATTGCTACTGGCGAGATCTGGTTTCCTTCACCTGGAATATCAAGACAGTCGAAGGCAAAGCCGAGATCCGGGACATGCTGGAGTCTCAGCTGGACAGCACCGGGCCTTGCAACTGGCATATACCCGACGGTGAAATTGCCACGGAAGAAGATGGTGTTCTCACCAGCTGGATAAACTTCGAGACAGCGGTCGCTCGAGGCTATGGCCTGGTACGCATCAGGAACGAGAAAATCTGGACACTGTTGACGGCTGCCGTCGAATTGAAGGGACATGAAGAGCCCCTGGGTTTCGAGCGACCCATGGGGGCGAAACACGGCGCTTCGCGAAACCGCAAGTCATGGGCTGAGGAGCGTGAGCAGGAGCTTGCCGAACTGGGCTATTCGCAACAGCCGGAAGTCGTGATTGTCGGCGGCGGGCAGGGTGGTATTGCACTGGGCGCACGGTTGCGGCAACTGGGCGTGCCGACCATCATCATCGAGAAGAATGAACGAGCCGGTGACAGCTGGCGCAATCGCTACAAATCCCTGTGTCTGCACGACCCCGTCTGGTATGACCACTTGCCGTATCTGCCGTTTCCGGCGAACTGGCCCATCTTTGCTCCCAAGGACAAGCTGGGAGACTGGCTGGAGATGTACACCCGGGTGATGGAGCTGAACTACTGGACGAGCAGTACGGCGCAGTCGGCCAGCTATGATGAGGCAACGGGATTGTGGACGGTCGTGGTTGATCGTGACGGCGAGCAGGTGACACTGAACCCGCGCAATCTGGTGCTGGCAACAGGCATGTCAGGCAAGGCGAATATCCCTCGATTCAAGGGGGCAGAACGATTCCAGGGTGATCAGCACCATTCATCGCAGCATCCCGGGCCGGATGCATTTCAGGGCAAGAAGGTCGTGGTGATCGGCTCCAACAACTCGGCGCATGATATCTGTGCCGCGCTGTGGGAGAACGATGTCGATGTCACCATGGTGCAGCGTTCTTCCACGCATATCGTGCGCTCCGATTCACTGATGGAGATCGGACTGGGTGCCTTGTACTCTGAAAAGGCTGTTGCCAATGGCATGACGACGCAGAAGGCCGACATGATCTTCGCATCGATCCCTTACAAGATCATGCACGAGTTTCAGATTCCGCTGTATGACCAGATGCGCGAGCGCGATGCTGACTTCTACGCGGGGTTGGAGAAAGCCGGATTTCAGCTCGATTGGGGCGCTGATGGTTCGGGTCTGTTCATGAAGTATCTACGGCGCGGGTCTGGCTACTACATCGATATCGGTGCCAGCCAGCTGATCATCGATGGCAAGATCAAGCTGAAATCGGGGCAGGTCAGTGAGATTACCGAGAACTCGGTGATCTTCGACGACGGAACCGAGTTGCCGGCTGATGTGATTGTCTACGCTACCGGGTTCGGATCCATGAATGGCTGGGCGGCAGACCTGATCAGTCAGGAAGTGGCGGACAAGGTGGGCAAGTGCTGGGGACTTGGCTCGGACACACCAAAGGATCCGGGTCCATGGGAAGGGGAGCAACGCAATATGTGGAAGCCGACCCAGCAGCAGGCACTGTGGTTTCACGGTGGCAATCTGCACCAGTCGCGACACTACTCTTTGTATCTGGCGCTGCAGTTGAAGGCTCGGGCGGAAGGCATGGACACACCGGTATACGGGCTGCAGGAGAGCTATCACGACGGCCGTTGAATGCCGGAATGTGGTGAGGCTGTCGAGCTGATGAACTCTCGAGGAATCGAGAGTTTGAGGGCCTGAGGGCTGGGTGCTCAATCCATTCGCGCAGAGGAGTCGCCAAGTTCGAATTTCTCGACTCTCTTGCGCAGCTCTTCAGCCAGTTCGGAGATATCCCTGGACGTGGATTGCAGACGTGTGACACCTTGCTTGGTCTGGTCGATGCCGGCGGCCAGACTGCAGGTGTTTTCGGTAATCTTGTCGCTGTTGTTGGAGGCATCATGCACGCTGAGAGACATCTCTGTCGTGCTGCTTGTCTGCTCTTGCACGGCTGAGGCAATGACGTTCTGAATACTGCTGATTCGCTTGATGGTATGACCTATGGAGGTAATGGCCTTGACGGCGTCGCCACTGTTGATCTGTATGGCCTCGATGCTCTTGCCAATCTCCTCGGTGGCCTTGGCTGTCCCCTTGGCAAGCTCCTTGACCTCGTTGGCAACGACGGCAAAGCCCTTGCCGGCATCACCGGCACGAGCTGCCTCGATGGTCGCGTTGAGAGCCAGCAGGTTGGTCTGTTCGGCTATGGATGTAATGACCTTGAGGACATTGCCTATATTGGTGGAGGAATCGGATAGCTGCCTGACAGTGTGATCGGTGCTTTCGG
>CBDUIJ010000502.1:0-3003 GCA_965367215.1 uncultured Granulosicoccus sp. | reverse complement strand
CCGGCCAAGACCGTCAACAACAGCCTCGGCGGCTCGATCCTGCTGCGAGATCCTTCGCAGGTGGCCAATATTGTTCGGCAGGTGCGTGATGCCGTGCCGGCTGATGTGCCGGTGACGGCCAAGATTCGTCTGGGTTATGACAACAGCGATCAGCTGGCCGAGATCGTGGGTGGCATTCGTGAGGCAGGCGCTACCGAGCTGGCGATTCATGCACGCACCAAGTTCGACGGTTACAAGCCGCCCGCCTGGTGGCGCGAAGTGGCCGCCGTGGTGGCCTCCGATGATGATGTGACCTATATCAACGGTGAAATCTGGACCGTCGAGGACAGTCTCGCTGCCCGGCAGGCCAGTGGCTGTCGGCATCTGATGCTGGGGCGTGGCGCCTTGTCGGCGCCGGATCTGGCGCAGCGAATTCAGGCCGCAGCGCGCAATGCGCAGTTGCTTGCTCGGACATCAGGCGTGTCAGACAGTGGCTCCAGTGAACAACCCTTTGATGCAGGTACACAGTCGTTGGCGGACGAGGCCATGCCCTGGATCGACATCTCTCATCACGTTGAAGCGCAGTTTCTGCGTTCAGACAGCCAGAGCCCGCGACATGTGGGTAATCGTACGAAGCAGTGGCTGGCCTATTTGAAGCGCACCTACCCGGAGGCCAATGATCTGTTTGGCAGGATTCGGCAACAGCGCGACGTGGAGCCGATTGTCAGGGCTTTTGCCGAGCATCGGCGTGATTTGTTGACAGAGCAGCCGCTTCTACTGTCTGCCAACGGCTGATTGGGTGCGGTACTGATGAAGACCCTCGTCGGACGATCGCGCGCGTTGCCGGTAGTCATCTGGATACAGCTGCCCTGGGCTACGCCTGTTTCAGCACGATGATGGTCGTCCTGCGATTGTTGGGTGACAGGATTGTGCCAGGCTGGGGCCGATGCTCGGCGGCCTCAGTACCTCGCTACTGACCCGCACCCGTGCCGGATTGTGCCACCAGACATCCCACCGCCGGATCCGTGTCCACCTTGAAGGAAGGTTTGTCCTTCGATACCGCCTGCAGGGTCCGACCCATGGTGGCGAGCCACTGACTGGCCTGACGACGTTGCTCCTTGCTCAGACTGTTGACCAGATCCAGCACGGTGCGTTGCCACAGCTCACGATTGGCCTGCCACTGCTGCGGGTAGTTGCTCTCCAGCAGCGACCATAGCGAGTCCATATGGTCCTGCAATCTGGCCTCATAGTCGGCGGCTTCCTGCTGGCGCGCCAGATTGAACAGGCGCCGGTTCCATTGATCGGACAGGGCGTAATACTGTTTGCGCAGGCTGATCTGCTGACTGAGGCTGTCTTGCAGGGCACTGAGCTGCTTGGCGGTCAGGTCAAGCTGGATGCGTCCCAGCCATTTCTCCAGTCGCTCCAGCCGGAATTCCACCCGCTCCTCAGGCGTACGTGAGTCATAGCGCTTACGGTTCTTGGTGCGTTCGCTCTTGAAGCGGCGTTCGATTCGTGTGAGCTGCTCGTCACTCAGAGTGCGCACGGTGCCGGCCAGGAAGTTGGCGGGATAGCATTGCCGAGCTTCCAGGGAGTGGGCTTCCGCACGCTGCATCCAGGATTTCACATCGGCGGCCGTGGTGGCGCCCGGTTTGGCAATGGTGTCGGCTATCTGGCCGAGCAGTTCCGCATAGCGGGGGAGCTCGGACTGACGATGCCAGACATGAAAGGTACCCAGAGCCTCTTCGAAAGCGGCCGTCTGCTCCTCATTGAAGTCGCCCAGCTTGTTGTATTCCGAGCGGATGCGATCGTCCAGCCGATTGTAGAGCGGGCTGATGATCATCTTGCTGTTGGTGCAGGCCGAGAGCAGCAAGGTCAGGCCCAGCAATACGGAAACCTTGCGCCAATGGCCAGAATGCCGCCGCGTTTCCCGTTGCTCGTGCGTAGTGGTTATCATGAGGCAGCCAGTTTACAACGACCACCGGGGAGTATCCCCCGGACAATACCCGAACAGGTATGCAAACCTGTCGCGATAACGGAGAAACAAGAATGTCCGACGATCAGGCCCCCGCGCAAGCCGCAGCAACAGCCGGCCCGGGAACGGTGGTGGCTTTTCATTACGATTTGTACGATGGCAATGCGCAAAAGCTGGAGTCCTCGAAGGCCGGCAACCCGGTCCTGTGTCTGTTTGGTGAACGAGGGGTGCTGTTGTCACTGCAGGATGCCCTTGCAGGCAAGGTGGCTGGCGATGATTTCTCCGTCACCATCCCGCATGAAAAGGCCTACGGCAGACGCTACCCCGAGCGCAAACAGCGCTTGTCCAGAAAGAAGATAGACGGTGGCAAGCAGCAGACGTTCCGTCCCGGGCAGATAATCACGTTACGGGGTGAGCAGGGTCCCACACCTGCCACCATTACCAAGGTGGGCAAGTTCAATATCGATCTGGACATGAACCACCCACTGGCAGGCGTTGATCTGACTTTCGATGTGGAAATCGTGTCTGTGCGGGACGCCACTGCCGAAGAGCGTGCCCATGGCCATGCCCACGGTGCGGGTGGTCATCAGCACTGAAGTTCGTCGCAGTCGCGGGTATTGGTCCGCGACTGCTTGTCGTTCGGCATTCGTACAACAAGGAAGCATTGGTGATATGACTCACTCGATAAGGCATTTGCTAAAACCCGTGACTGCACCTCTTGCCGCTGCTTGTCGCTCGCGACTGCCGGGCATGTTCTGTCTGGCCAGCGTCTTGTTGCTCAGTGCCTGTGTGCAGAACCCGGTTACCGGCAAGAAGGACTTTCTGCTGGTCTCCGAAGACTGGGAACTGCAGATTGGTGCCCAGCAGTATCTGCCGCTGCGTCAGGCGCAGGGTGGTGACTATGTCGTGGATCCCGGGGTAGAGGCCTATGTGCAATCCGTCGGCCAGCGGCTGGCCGCGCAGAGTGATCGCAAGCTGCCCTATGAATTCCATGTCATCAATGACTCCTCGGCCAATGCCTGGGCCTTGCCCGGTGGCAAGATCAGCATCAA
>CBDUIJ010000501.1:0-3059 GCA_965367215.1 uncultured Granulosicoccus sp. | reverse complement strand
CGGCGGCAAGAAATACACCGGTCTGGCTCTGGACAACAACAGCCTCATCCTTGTATTCGTGTTTCTGTTCGAGCGGGTTCTTGGCAGCAGCCTGTTCGTCTACGTTCTTTTCGCAGTATGCCTCGCGCTGGCCACATTGAATGTTTCAACACTGAAGACACCGAAACTTTCCGGTAACCCCGTCAATGTGTATCTGCTGGCCGCCTACACACTGGGCATCACCGCATTTTACGGCTCACGATTCTTGTAGACAGGTACTCGAGCTCACCTGCTCACAATCATCGAAAACTTTTTTTCAACAGAGCTGGAAACAAAATGCTTGTTTATACGGTAGGAACATTCGACTTGCTGCATGTCGGACACATTGCCCTGCTTGAAAAATGCAGAACTCTTGGCGATATGGTTGCAGTAGGTGTCGCATCGGACAGCGTGGTCAATTCCTACAAACCCAATGTACCCGTGATTCCTCTCGATCAGCGAATGGAAATGATCAAGGCATTGCGTTGCGTTGATATTGTTCGCCCTTATTACGAACTCGAATATGTATCAGCGTGTGAAGAGCTGGACGTCGACATTTTCGTGGTGGGGGAAGACTGGGGATCAAACCCTCACAACAAGAACGTCGAACATTATCTGCGCGGACAGGGAAAAGAGATTGTTCAGGTCTATTACAACGCACGAACTTCATCCACTCGCATCAAGCAGAACGTTCGCAAGCAGAAAACCGCGCCTGTGGCTGCCGCTGCGCTGGCCAGCCCGTGGTTGAGAGCGCAATGATCCAGTGCTGTTTCCTGCACCGCTGAAACACGCCTCTGCCAGGCAGGCTATTGTCGGCCAACCCTGACAAGGATAACGTTACCCTGTGCCGGCTTCGATCGTAAGCCGGTGTACACTTGAACCGTCGATATCGTCATTCACGCCCTGCGTGAATGAATTGATCACGGTCTGCGAGGAACAGGCATGAATCTGGAACGGGTAGTCTTCGGCTTTTTCACGATCCTGGCATTGACCTTCAATCTGGTCTTTGTCATGGGTGAGATCGACAATCCGAATCACCACGGTGTCTGGGTTCTCACCATCGCCATACTGGTCAACCTGATCGCCACAGGCCTGAAACTCGGCGATCGTTCGCAGATCGGCGCCCTGTTACTGGCTGCCAGCCTGGTGGCCGACCTCTTGCTGATTACAGCGCGCATCTTCTGGATCGTGGCCGAAAGCGATTCAGCGACCGGCCCCAGTGCAGACGCCACAGTCAACATCGTGTCGCTGGCTGCAGGCGCGCTGATTGCCAATGTGGTGTCAGCTGTCATCCTGGTCGGGGATGCGCTGATGTCACGCCGCTAGGCAGAGTCTCGTGACTTCGACCTCCGATCTGGACCGAGTCACCATGGTGGTTCTGCGCCATATGCGCAAACCGGTGTTCGCCCTGATCATCGTCTATGCCATCGGCATCAGTGTCATGGCGCTCATTCCCGGGGTAGGCGTCGATGGCCAACCCGAGAAGATGAGTCTCTTCCACGCCTTCTATTTCTTTACCTATACGGCGACCACCACGGGTTTTGGAGAAATCCCCCATGCCTTCAGTGATGTGCAGCGCCTGTGGGCAGTCTTCTGCCTGTACATGGGCGCCATCGCCTGGCTGTATGCCATAGGCTCCATTATCGGTCTTGTGCAGAATCCGCATTTCACCCGTGCGGTCAACGAACACAGCTTTGCCCGGAGCGTACGACGCATGAAGGATCCGTTCGTCATCGTCTGTGGATTCGGCGATACCGGCAGTCTGCTGGCCCGCGGACTCAGCGATCACCATCTTCGCGCCACCGTGCTTGATCGCGACCCGGAACGCATCAAGGCATTTGCGGTGCGTGACTATCGCGTCAGAATGCTGGGTCTGTGCGCCCACCCGGACGTACCCCGACACCTGATCGATGCCGGCGTCAGAGAGCCCGAATGCAGAGCGGTGGTGGCGCTGACCAATGAGGAGGATGCCAATCGGCAGATTGCCATTGTCGCCAAGTTGCTGAACCCCGGCGTGAAAGTCATCTCCCGCTCGACCTCCGAGCGCCACTGCAAGCATCTGAACGCCTTGCAGGACGTGCAGGTCGTCAACCCCTTCGCCATATTCGCCGAGCTGCTGGACATGGCGATCATTGCCCCCCAGCTGCACAATCTGAACAGCTGGCTGGTCGGTGTGCCGGGCACCCGTCTCGGACACCCACTGGATGTACCTCGTGGCACCTGGATACTTTGTGGTTATGGTCGTATGGGGCAGGAGTTGCATAGCCGACTCGTGCATCACGGCATAGAAGTAGTTGTCATCGATCCGGAAGTCGACGACTGTGAGTTTCCCGGTCGGGTCGTTCGGGGTTATGCCGATTACGATACGCTCCGGGAGGCGGGCGTCGAACAGGCCGCCGGTATTGTTGCAGGCACCGACAGCGACTCGGACAACCTGGGCATCCTCGTCTGTGTACGTCATCTGAACCCGAAGGCTTTCACGGTGGTGCGGCAGAATCAGCATGAAAACCAGCTGGCATTCGATGCGGCACAGGCCAACCTCATTCTGCAATCAAGCCTCACCACGGCCCGGCGAATTCTCAAGACGCTGATCTCACCCCTGATCCAGGAGATGATCGAGTATCTGTACGAGCGTAATCAGCGAACCGAGGAAATCGTGCAGCGTCTGCGCACAACCGTGGGGGAACGCTCACCTCACCTCTGGCGTGTTGCCATCACAAGCGAGGATGCATCGGCTGTCATGGAATTTCTCGAGGCCGGCAAACCCTTGTCTCTGGGCGATCTGATACGCCATCCGGACAACCTGGACGGCAGCCTGCCCTGCGTGCCGCTGGTCATACGACGCAACGAGGAGCTGCTGATGTTGCCGGATGACAGTGAAGCGGTGCTCCCCGGCGACGGCATTCTCCTCTGTGGCAGTGAGCGCAGCGAAAGACTGCTGCAGGCAACGCTGAACAATCCCTACACCTTGCACTATCTGACCACGGGCATCGACCCACCCAGAGGCTTCGCGTTCCAATGGCTGGCCCGGTGGCGTGAGC
>CBDUIJ010000500.1:0-3095 GCA_965367215.1 uncultured Granulosicoccus sp. | reverse complement strand
GACAGTACGGTTTGTGCGCTTCCGTTTTTTTGCGCGAGCAAGGTATGGGCATTCAACTCGGTAACGCTGGCACAGCGCTCTGTATTGAAATCCACAGCGACTCTGACCTGACTGCCGATTACCTGGCTGGTGAAGAGCTGAACGAAATACTGACAATTACCGGTGTCTCTCATCAAGACGACACGTCAGACGAGCTAGCAGACTCCGCTGACCCCTTGTCGGCGAGGCGTTACTGGCTGCAGGCTGAGCAGCAGGACGGGGAGGCTGCCGTCATACCGGATACGCCTTCTACCCATATCTTCACAGTGATGGTCTCGCTGGAAGATGGTCGCGTCTTCGAGATTCGTACGCCTGCCATCCTGTTAAGCGGCGTCTGACTCGACAGTGCTTGGAAGCCTCAAGGGTGTGGCCGCGGGCGTGTCAGCAACCTTGTCCAAAAATGCCTGCACGGCCGGTTATCAGCGAACAACTCTGCAGCCAGAGTCGTCGCTGATAACCGATATATTCGAGACAGGATCGGATACTTATTCTTCTTCATCGGACTGCGTATGTGTAGCGGGTCCCCGATCATCGAACTCTGCATCGATGACCGAGCGCCCCTGAGTCAGAGTGACGTCCCTGATACGGCCCTCTGTCAGATCTATTTCCTGCCGGCTTTCGTCACGTAGGGCGTCGATCTGGTCAGGATCTACACCGGGCACGCCCACGGCGTTGTTCACGGGGTCCTCGGAATCGTGCGATGGCGCAGTCATATCGCTCTTGTCGGCCAGCGGTTCGTCCACGAAATTCTCGTCCTCTGGTATCTCATCGGCGGGAACTGCCGGACGAGTCGGGTCATTCTCGGCACCTGGTTCTAACGGCGTGTACTCTTCGGATTGATTGTTTGTCATGTCATCTCCAGTCATTCTGATTTCAGGCGGACGCCTGTTGGCAGTCAACAGTGTCCTTGAATGCTTCGCGGTTCTTGCATTCGGTGTAACAATTATCGAACTGGGCACCATGGGCGACGCTTCCTGCCTGTGGGTCTGCAGGAGCCGTCGCCTGACAAGCTTGCATAGCCAGGCATGAGGCTCAGGGCAGTTTGTAAGCCATTACGTAATCGCCTGAGGTGGTGCCAATCGAGCCATGACCTCCGGCAACCAGTACCACCATCTGCTCGCCCTTGCTGTTCAGGTAGCTCATGGGGGTTGCCTGACCACCGGCAGGAAGGCGCTCTTCCCACAACTGCTCACCATCGGACAGGCGATAAGCGCGGAAGTAATCATCGACACTGGCAGCAAGGAAAGCCACGCCGCCACGTGTGATGATCGGCCCTCCAATTCCAGGCACACCCATCTCGATCTTCAGCGGTAATGGTGTCATGTCTTCAATGGTGCCATTCTTGTGTTTCCACTGAACCTCGCCGGTGCGCAGGTCAGCTGATGCGACATAACCCCAGGGTGGCTGCTGACAGGGAATGCCCAGGGGCGAGAGAAACGGGCTGAGTTCGACGGCATAGTCACCACCAGCGTTTTCGTTGAGGCCCTGCTCACCCTGATTGGTTTCCCCTTCAGGAGACTGTCCTTCCTCCTTGGCTACCAGCCTGGATGTAAAGGCAAGATACAGCGGCATGCCGAACATGACCTGTCGTTCAGGATCCACGGCTATGCTGCCCCAGTTGAAAACACCGAAATTGCCGGGATATACCAGAGTGCCCTGTTCGGAAGGGGGTGTATACCGACCTTCATAACGCAATGACTGGAACTCGATGCGGCACATCATCTGATCCAGTAGACTGGCGCCCCACATGTCTGCGTCGCGTAGCGGCTCCGGGGTAAAGCTGAGCGCAGATGACGGTTGGGTAGGTGCAGTCCAGTCGCCCTCTATCGTACCCTGAGGAGCCGGCACTTCCGTTATCGGCAACAAGGGTTCTCCGGTTTCCCGGTTGAGAACATAGACATCACCTTGTTTGGTCGGTACAACCAGGCTGGGTTGCAAGCCCTCATCAGTCTGAATGTCGACCAGGCTGGGTTGAGCCGGTGTGTCCATGTCCCACAAGTCGTGATGTACAAACTGCTGTACCCATTGCGCTTCACCGGTTTCAAGGCTCAGAGCAACCACGGAGCTTGCGTATTTTTCCTCTGCCGGTGTGCGATACATGCCCAGCTGATCCGGCGTCCGGTTGCCCATGGGGAAGTAGATCAGCCCCAGCTCTTCATCGGCACTGGCCACGGACCAGCTGTTGGGCGAGCTTGTCGCGTAGGTTTCACCATCGGCAATCGGTGAGGTGTCGTCTGGGTTGGCGGCATCCCAATTCCAGCGCAGTTCGCCGCTACGCGCATCGTAGGCGCGGATCACGCCGGATGGGGCGTTGATATCGTAATTGTCGTTTACAGCACCAGCGACAACGATCACGCCTGCTGCCACGACCGGAGGCGAAGTGGAGTAATAGTAGCCGTCCTGGGTGTAGGGCATGTTGTGCATCAGATCGAGTACACCATCGTCGGCGAAGTTGCTGCAACGCGCGCCGGTGGCGGGGTCCACCGCAATCAGTCGCGCATCGGAGGTAGGCATGAACAACTGCGCATCGCAGCTGATGGATGCCAGGGATTCGGCAGGTCCGGACGCAGCCGTGGCAGGAGGTGCAGCCGAGTCGTCTGACGCGGACTGCGTATCAGGCTGATCATTTGCCTGCTGCTCCGAGTCCGGTGCGAGGTAGGAGACACCGCGGCAAGTCTGATGCTGCCGCTGACTCTGTGCCGGCACCTTGGCATCGTATACCCATCGTTCTTCACCACTATCCGCGTCGAGTGCAATCAGCCAGTTATGCGGCGTACACAGAAAAAGGCTATCGTCGATCTTGAGTGGAGTCGCCTCATAGGTGGTTTCGGTGACATCCTCAGGGCCTTTCAGGTCGCCGGTCTGATACTGCCAGGCCAGCTCCAGTTCGGCAACATTGTCCGGAGTGATCTGATCCAGTGGGGAGTAGCGCTGGCCATAATTGTTACGCCCGTAACTTGTCCACTCGCCCTCGGCATTCGAGGGGCCTGTATCGGGGCTGTTTACCAGCGATTCACTCGCCATGTCTCCCTCGATACGGTGCGCATCATTGAACA
>CBDUIJ010000499.1:0-3096 GCA_965367215.1 uncultured Granulosicoccus sp. | reverse complement strand
TTGCCAACGCCCAGGCCAACAATTCCATTGATCATGACTCACGCCCTTACGAAGACCGTACCGTAGAAGAGCTGCATGAGCTCGCTGGCGAACGGGAGATAGAAGGCCGATCGAAGATGAACAAGGCCGAGCTGATAGAAGCACTGCGTAACGACTGAAGGATTTTCATCTTTTTCGTCAAGATTTCGCGAGCCGTTCGTCATCTCTGCTGTAGGCGCTGACGCGCTTTATCAAGCTTGCAGAGAACACACAATGAACACTTTCTGAAAACTCGCCCTGGGCACCCTGATCATGACTACCAGCTGCGCCGCCATGGCAGAGCTGGGTGGTGGTACGACCGGTCGTACTCTGGATATGAACGCCAATCAGGGTAACGGTGCGGAAGCCTTTTACCGCACCTATAGTGACGCCAAGGAAATGGGGGTGCGAGTATCCCACCGCTATTTCTGAGACACTCGGGCGCGAGTATCTGGCGATGGTCACTCGAGGGTGACCATAAGCGATCTTACCTCGTTCAATTGCCCTGCCAGCCCAGCTGCCGAGAATCATCCGGCTGGCTGTACGAACTGCCTTCGCCCAACTGGAAACCGCCCATGCTGCGGTTGTCGATGTAAAGCCTGACATCCTGCGCATCTGCAGCCACTATGTAAGTCTCGCCCTCGTGCACGACGCTGATGAATTTGCCATCGGGAGACCAGAGGGGTCGATGGGAGCTGCCATCACTGTTGGCGATGACACGACGCGCATCCTGCCCATCCAGAGAACTGACAAAAACCTGACCCGCTGCCGAGAATGCCACCTCTTCTGCCACAGGGCTCACTGAAGGTTGCGAAATTGCCTCTCCGAAATCGAACAGATTTTCCGGTTCTGCAAAGTATCCGGAGTTCGCGCCTACAAATGCTGACCTGTAGGCTCGACCTTCATCGAACAACAATAGATCGCCACCTGCAGTCCACGCTATCGTGTCGTAATCCAGATCATCCCATTTAGTGACAAATGCCATTTTCGCCACATCAAGGACAATGACACCCGTTCCAAAATCATCATCGTCATAGATCCATGCAATCAGGTCGTCGTCGATGGGTGAAAACCGGAAGGCTGACTCGGGAGGAAAATGGTATCTGTTGGTAGTGAGGTCCTCGTTCAGGAGTGGTTCTCCTGTGCTGTCGAAAACGCGCAGGGAATCATCGTCAGAAACATAATGCGCCGATCGAGAGTTGTCCACAGCAATACCTGAATAACTGGGCCGATCCAGATCACGATCCGTGATGGTGGTCAGCGTGCGTGGAGTCGACGTTGCAAGCTCGACCGACACCAGCGATGTCGATCCATCATCGTTCTCCGCAAGGAATGTCATCGAATCGGAGACACCTCGATTGGGACGACCATTGAGCGTGGGCAAGGAGCCTGGGATCACCTCCGGACGGGGATAGGAAGGTGCCCACATCACAGGGGCCAGGGGATCCACTGTCACCACCCCGAGGTGATTGCGCTTGTTCAGCGCGAGTATGGGTCGCACACCATCGCTGGCGTAATGCGTTGGGGGAAGTTCCTGTTCGATCGAATCTGCCGGCAGTATGTAGGTCAGTGCGTTGTAGATGACCGGCATGAGATTGACGTTGTAGCCGATGGCGGCATTGCTGTTGTCATCAAGCCAGCCAGGCATACCACTGCTGTAGTCTTCAGTCAGCAGCAAGGATTGACCATCGGGGGACCAGACCGGCATGTTCACTTGCGGGTCATCGTAGTCGCGGTCAGGGTCATCTGCTCGACTACTGGTGGCCACCTGGCGCAGGTTGCTACCATCCACGTTGACTGCCCACACGGTGGCATCACGATAACGGACTGACGATGCCCAAACACTCGTTTTCGTGATCATCTCGAACAGAACCCGGGTTCCATCAGGGCTGACATTGACGCGGCCGGGGTAGCCTTGCTCATCGCTCAGGTCGATGATCGTCTCGTAGGTGAAGCTGCTGCGATCTACCTGCATGCCGATCTTCTTTCCCAACGTGAATACCAGACGGTTATCCGGGAGCCAGTCATACGAACCAACCTTGTCCGAGGCTCTGGCTATTTCCTCGCCGTCGAGTGAAAGGATGGTGAGCGATGCATCTGTGTCATGACACACGTGTGACTTGTCCCAGACCAGAGCCACCGTCTGTCCGTCCGGCGAGAGTCTGACAGGGCCATAGACGGATTGGGACAGTTCGAATTCGTCAGTGACCCTGCCACTGACGGAATCACGAATACTGATGCGATCGAACCATTTGGACAAGCCCCCACAACCTCCATCAGGCATGAATCTGGCTGTTTCCCGATGCTCTATGACATATCGTCCATCCTCGCTGGGGTATACCGCATTGGCAGCCAGTTGCACTGTTTCACCGGTTTCCAGATCAATGTATCGGGACTCGTCGGTTTCAAACACACGACCCGTCAGCGTGTCATTCAGCGATCGATTGGGGTACGGTTCGGTACCGATGGCAACGCCTTCGTCATCGTTTAAAGGAGGAAATCCTGATGTGCCTCCGCCGCTGTCACAGGCCGAGAGCAATGACAACGCCAATAGCGTGGGCAACGGAAACTTGATACATGCAATTTGCATTGTGTAGAAATCCTTTCTCTGGAAGATACCGTTCAGCAGCTGCTGGAGACACAGTTCGCCAGCGCATTGTTCAGTCTGGAAAGTACAGCAGACTCTGATGCCAACAATATCTCAAGATAAGCCTTGGTATCAGTCGGCATCTGCAATTCAAGTGCTTCGGTAATCAGACGTTCTATCTGTTGCTCATGCTCGATGCGGTCTTTCAGAAAGACCTGGTTGGCATCGTCCGATATTGCCGCCTTCACATGCGTGATGATCTGATGAACCTCTTCCCTGTCAGCATACTGAGCTCTTGGCAATACGCCGGTTTTCCTCACCGCCTCGGAGAGCACGTCGGCCGCCTTGGTGTGTCCGTTGCGAATGTCCTCGAACAATGTTTCCAGCTTCGGGTGTTCCACATGATCAATGGCATCTGCAAAGTGATCGGATGCTTCCCGGAAGTGGACGATCAATTCATTGAGTGCAACTTGATTCTCGTCGAGCAACAT
>CBDUIJ010000498.1:0-3115 GCA_965367215.1 uncultured Granulosicoccus sp. | reverse complement strand
CAGGCCACGGGCCTCCAGTTCAAGGGTCAAACCAACAACGACTCCGAAAGACAAGTGTTTGACAGACAAGGACGGCCACATTCAGAACCCCAGAATGGCATTTCTCAAGTGTCACTGAGACTTGATTGCGGACAGAGTGTGGATAGCAGTTATAGCCCTTATTCGTCGAGATGTGTAGCGATATTTGACACCTTTTACTGCACAGACGCAACCAGGCATCGCTGTAAAAACGACAAGAGGCTGCAGATATCCCTTGCCACAAGCTGCCGCCAGGCGGCAGTCAGGTTCAGATCCTGCTAGTGTAGTCTGCTTCGTGCCCCGGGCTCTATCAAGAAACTCATGCCGTCAGCACTCGTGGCTGCCACCGATACTGGCAAGCCATTGTTTCTGCAGAATTACATACAGACACATCTGATCGATACAGCTTGTCCTCTGTCCCATTATCGACACTGGACCGGTTCTTCACGCGGAACCGGGACGGAAACTCCTACCGGGTTGCGCAATGAGCCGACTCGAATGACCAGCATATCCTACCTGATGAAACTTGCCTGCCTGGTTTATATTGCAAGTACGTCCCCTGTTGCAGAATTGACAATGGTACTGGCGGATACTGAAGACCATCGTCATCAACGCGGTCGGAGGCGTTGACTGTCGCTGACATGCGCAATCTCGGGATTGCAGATACTTTCTCACAGACAAGGAACTGACGATCCATGTAAAAGTTCAACCGTTCCTGCTTGATCACTCAACGGAGAGATGGTTGGTAATGACACACGAAAAGAACGTGTCGCCCAGCAGACAATCAACTGTTCATCCACAGCTCATCAGACGGCGACATGGCGCCTTCGTTGGATCGCCTTGTCGGACGGCCGCACGCAGACTCTGAGTATTATCTTGTTTCCCGATCGACCCACTAACCATCACAGCACTGTTGATCATGCTGCTGCCAACGTCATGACCTGCCACCCGCCCCCAACACATTCCTGAGGCTCACGCGCCATTCAAACCCTGATCATCCCCGGAATACCTCGCCTGGAAATCAGCTCCCTGCAGTGTTTTTCGAATGTTTCGAGCAATAGCGGTTTGTGTTCCTGATGCAGTGTCGCCAGACCAATGGTCATGGGTTTATGCTGACCGACAAGATCCAGAGCCACCAGCTCACGCCCGTCGAGCGTGGTCAGGTTTCTCGGCCTGACGTTGCTGATCGCAAAACCGAAGCCATTGGATACCATGGCTCTGACGACTTCCTGATGTGCAGAGCGTGCATGGATAGACGGCATCCTGTCCTCATTCTGGAACAGGGACAGAAAGTACTGACGACTGTAGGGTAGATCCAGCAGGATCATCGGTAGTCCTGCCAGGTCAGACAGCTTGATCCTTTTCCGTTTCGCCAATGGATGATCGCTGGCGAGAATCACCTGCGGCGGCAGGCTTGCCAGTGGCTCGAACGCGATGTCATCTGAAAACCAAGATCGTAGGAGATAGCCGCATCGATGTTGGCTTGCCGCAATTGCTCGATGAGCTGCTCATGAGTGTTCTCCACAATGGCCAGCTTCACATCCGGGTAGGTATTGGTAAACGCGTAGCTCAACTCCGGAATGATCATCGGAGCCAACGTCACCATACAGCCGATGGACAGTCGGCCGGTAATCGAATCGCGTAGTTCACCCGCAACGGAATACAGCGCCTCGGCCTGTCGCAGCACCAGCTTGGAATCCCGGGCTATACGCTTGCCTGCGGGTGTTAGCGTCAGGCCCTGAGCATGCCGGCGAATGAACAGCTGCACACGCAGTTCAGCTTCCAGATGGGCAATTGCCGAGGAAATCGAAGGTGCAGAGATACTGATCTGTTCGGCTGCGAGCTTGATACTGCCCGCCTCTGCCGTGGCAACAAAGTATTCCAGATGTTTCAGTGTAATCCGCATGAGGTGCTCACGACCCGACAAGATGGGTCATGATAACTCCATGCATCATCAACCTGAGTCGCCTCACTGATCGCCGGGTACACCGTAACTGGGAGCCACCGATGGGTTCAGCGCGCGATTGACGTAATCATCCAGTTGCGGTGAATACAGTTTCCAGAGTGTTTCCAGCTCCTCCACAGGATTTGCCGCTTCATGCCAGTCGATACGCAGACTGGCGACGGGCCAGGAAACCTTGTCGACCAACAGCAACCCCGCCGAATGCACCGGCCCCGCTTCACCACCGGCTGCAAGCGCTGCGTTCATGGCAATCAGCAGTCTATCTGCAAGATGTCCTCCACTATCAACGAAGGCATTCACCATGGCCTCGGGGATAGCCTCGGAACTGAGCATATTGCCGGCACAGACAACATCCTGCGCACTGGCTGTTGCATGAATACCCAGGGTCTGTTCACCCGAAAAACTGGCACCACGGCCCTTGTCATCTACCGCTGTCAATTGTCGATACTGGATATGATCCGTCGATGCTGCGACCACGGTGATGGCTTCACTGGCCGAGGCACCCAGCGCCATCAGATCCAGGATGCGAGGTCCCAGCGAAGGATCCGTGATGTTCTGACTGGCGACCGCCCCCACCCCGGCGCGTGCAAACGCGCAACGTGCAGCAACGGCAGGCGACGAGGAGGACACGGCCATTCCGAACATGCCTGTCTTTTCACACCGGGCAACAATTGAAAACGTCACGAGTCGCTGCTCTTGGTCAGAACCGCTGTCCCATCAATCTCCACCAGCCATTCCGGGCGCGCCAGAGCTTGTACAACCAGTCCGGTTGATACCGGGTGCACACCCTTCAGATACTCTCCCATCGTTCGATAGACAGCCTCACGATGGCGAACATCGGTGATGTACACCACAACCTTCACCAGGTGCTGCATCTCACCACCACACTCTTCGATCAATTGCTTGATGTTCTGCATGACCTTGTGCGTCTGCTCGACTGGATCATTACTGTCGATATTCTTGCCGGTATCCAGGTCCTGTGGACACTGACCGCGCAGATAGATGGTATTGCCCGCAATGACGGCCTGCGCCAGGTCGTTGTCGAGATTCTGCTCGGGATAGGTTTCTTTGGTATTGAACGGACGAATGCGTGTGTGAATCATGATGGGATCAGCTGTCTCGAAAATTTTCCAG
>CBDUIJ010000497.1:0-3166 GCA_965367215.1 uncultured Granulosicoccus sp. | reverse complement strand
GCCGCCAAACAGTATTCAGGTGTCACCCTGAACGTTCTGTATGAAGCGGGGCTACAGCCCCTGGATCCGAAGAACTTTACCGGTCCGCTCTGGGAAGAGCTTACCGGTATCAAGATCAACGTCATCGAGTCCCCGGTCGATCAGATGTTCACCAAGGCGATGCAGGACTTTCGCTCCGGCTCGGGTGGCTATGATCTGCTCAATGTCATTCCCAATCAACTGCCCGACCTGGCATTGTCCGGTGCGCTGGAGCCACTGGATGACTATGTCGACAAATACGGCTATCACGAAGAACTGCAAGGCATCGCCCCGGTGTATCGCGACAACCAGATGAAGGTGGAAGGCAAGATCTACGCATTGCCCGATGATGGCGATGTATTGATCCTCTACTACCGGCGTGACCTGTTCGATGACCCCGCCAACCAGAGTGCCTTTCAGGAAAAGTATGGCTACCCGCTGGCACCACCGGAGACCTGGCAGCAGTTCTCCGAGATCGGCCAGTTCATGACCGATACCTACGCACCCGAGACCTACGGCGCCGGGCTGCTACGCCAACCGGGCAATGCCCAGTACATGTTTCAGGAACGCTTTCGGGTGGAGGGTGGCAAGTTCTTTGACCCCGACAGCATGAGCGCCACCGTGAATTCCGACATCGGCGTGAAGGTATTCACCGAAATGCGTGCCGAGAACAGCTGGATGCCACCGGGTGTCGAGCAATGGGGTTTCATCGAAGCCTTCAATGCCTTTCTGGCCGGTGACATTGCCATGACCATTTCATGGCCGCCTGTCGGTCGCTGGGCGGCCGGGTACGGCAAAGGTACCGAGGCGCTCAACTGGATTCCGGAAACGAAGGTCGCGGACAAGGTGGGTTATGCCTTGCCGCCAGGTGGTACACCGGAGCTGGCCGTCGGCTTTTCTCTGGCCGTGGCATCAGGTTCTGCCAACAAGGAGGCGGCCTATCTGTTCGCCCAGTGGCTGAACAGCGAAGAGATCAGCTTGCAACGGGTGCAATTGCCCTACGCTCTGCGCGACCCCTTCCGCACCAGCCACTTTGCCAGTGAGGAATATCGCTCACGCTGGTCCAATGCCGGTGAATACCTGGATGTCCTGCAAAAGGGCGCCGAGACAGGCCTGCTCGATCTGTCATTGCTGCAGACCGACCGCTATGAGGAAGCACTACGACAGGCCATCAGTCGTCTCTGGTCGGGAGAAGATGCGAAGAAGATACTCGATGATCTGGCCGAGGACTGGGATCAACTGACAAAACGCATCGGTGTGGACAAGCAGAAGCGTGTCTACGCGGACTGGGCCAGCAAGCCTAACGCCTATCCCTGAGTCGCCCGGTATCGAGTTACAGGGCGTGAAATCCCTGCCATGCACCACCCCGGAGCGACCTTGCTCCGGGGCCTACATTCGGTTGAATCCACCCGATGAATCAAGCTGCCGAGGAGACGATACGACACGATGCTGAAGACTCTGTTGGACAACGATCGCACGTTTCGTTACCTGCTGGTTGCCCCGGCGGTGTTCTTCATCCTGTTGATCGGCCTGTACCCGTTCATCAAACTGATCATCGCAAGCTTCCAGAACATCTCCCTGTTCGACGATATTCGAAGCTTTCAGGGACTGCTCAACTATGAGCGCCTGTTGTCCGACGACAGGCTCTGGCAGTCGATTGTCCGCACGCTGCTGTTCACGGCTGTGGCCCTGCCCATCGAACTGGTTCTGGGCTATCTGCTGGCGGTGCTGTTCCTCGAGAAGATTCCGTTCAAGGCCGCACTGATCTCGATCATCCTGCTGCCCACCATCATTTCCCCCATCGTCGCCGGTGCCACCTGGCGACTCATGCTCGACCAGCGCTTCGGGCCGGTCAATCAGATCATCAGCTGGCTGGCCGGTACCGATGTCAAGTTGCTGTGGACGGTCAGCGCCAGCCTGGTCTGGCCTGCCATCCTTATTGCCGAAGTCTGGCAATGGACGCCCTTCATGTTCCTGCTGCTCTACGCCGCCTTGTCGAATGTCGATCGTGAACAACTCGAAGCGGCACAGATCGATGGTGCGTCCTGGTGGATGACCTTCCGGCGCATCGTGTTGCCCGCCATCATGCCGGTCATGTTCATCGCCGTCCTGATTCGGGCACTGGATCTGTTCCGGGTGTTCGACCTTGTCTGGACCATGACACAGGGCGGACCGGGCACCGCCACGGAAACCCTGTCCATCTATGCCTACCAGATGGCCTTTCGCGAATTCGAGATATCCTACTCGGCCGCCATTGCCTTCCTCGTGATCTTTCTGCTGACCGTGGTGGTCGTGGCAGCCTTGCGCCGAGTGGAGGTGTCGCGATGAACAAGCGGGACTCGGGTTGGCGTCTGTGGCTGCGATTCACCATCGCCCTGTTCGTCACCGTGCTGTTTGCCTTTCCCGTGTACTGGCTGGTGGCCATCTCCTTCAAGTCACCGGAAGAAGTCTATGCCTACCCGCCGGTCTGGTTTCCGCAGCAATTCAATTTCTCAAGCTACCTGACACTGTTTCGCGACGGCGATGTCTGGGCGGTCTGGAACTCCTTGGTCACCGCCGGCATCAGCACCATACTGGCCATGCTGGTGGGCACACTGGCCGCCTACTCCATTGTGCGCTTTCGTACCGGCGGGGATCATCTGTCCATCTGGATCATCTCCCAACGCATGATCCCGCCCATCTGCGTCGCCTTCCCCATTTTCCTGTTGTATGTGTCGTGGAATCTGGTGGATACCTATGTGGGACTGATCATGCTCTACACGGCATTCAACATCCCCTATGTCACCTGGATGATGCGTGGTTACATCCAGGACATTCCGGTCGAGCTCGAACAGAGCGCCATGATTGACGGGCTCACGCGCTGGCAGGTGCTGCACAAGGTGGTCATGCCGATGGCGCGTGGAGGGCTGTTTGCCACGGCCGTCTTTACCTTCATCTTCGCCTGGAACGATTTCATCTTTGCACTGATCCTCAGTAAATCCGAGGTGGTGACCTATACGGTGAAGGTCACCGGCTACTTCGGCTCACAGTCCACCTTCTGGTCGAAGATCTCGGCAATGAGCGTGCTGGGTGTGTTGCCGATGTTCGTGGTCGTGGCCACCATGCAGAAGTTCATCGTTCGCGGAGTCTCAATGGGCGCAGTCAAGGG
>CBDUIJ010000496.1:0-3204 GCA_965367215.1 uncultured Granulosicoccus sp. | reverse complement strand
CCCAGCACCGACAACGACATGTCAGTGATGCCCATGATTACAGCCGATTGCTTGCACGGGAGTACGGCTACGATCAGATGGAGGCATTGTCGCGAGAACGCATTCGCGAGCTTGTCGCCAGTGACAATTATCATGGCGGGGTGCTGGATCACGGTGCCGCTCATGTACATCCACTGAAGCTGGCATCCGGTCTTGCCAGGGCTGCCGAGCAGGCAGGTGCCATCATCCACGAACTGAGTGAAGTGCTGCGAATCGATACAGGTCGTGCAGGGTCAGGCCATCGCGTGGTGACAGCCACCGGCAGCGTGCAGTGTGGCAAGGTGATTCTGGCGGCGAATGGCTATCTGGACGATCTGCAGCCTTCGCTGAACAAATGGTCCATGCCCATCAACAATTTCATCGTGGTCACGGAGAAACTGGGAGAGCGTGCCCGGCAGCTGTTGCCACAGAACCATGCCGTGGCAGATTCGCGCTTCGTGGTCAATTATTACCGGCGCGTGGATGACGATCGTCTCCTGTTCGGCGGCGGGGAGAATTACACCTATCGCTTTCCCGACAGCATTGCACGCTCGGTTCGCCGCGCCATGCTCAAGGTCTTCCCCCAGCTAGAAAATGCGACCATCGAACATGCCTGGGGTGGCACTCTGGCCATCACCCGAAATCGTCTGCCATTTCTGCGGCAGCCGGCTCCGGACATCTTTGCAGCGGGTGGCTACTCGGGACATGGTCTGGCGCTGGCGCCGATGTACGGCACGGCCATCGCGGAGCATATCAATGGACAGACAGAGCGCTTTCAGCAACTGTCTGCATTGCCGGCGACGGCCTTTCCAGGGGGAACTGCCAGTCGCCCCGCCTTGCTGGCACTGGCCATGAGCGGTTACTCCTGGCTGGATCGACTGTAATCACGCTCGGCAGTGCCTGGCACTTGTGTACGGGGCACATCAGGGGTTACATTGATCCAATCTGCCAGATCATGATGTTATTACGCATAGATCGACGCATAATTGACTTCTCGGCCTGTTTATTTCTTCACCAACGCCGCATAGTTTGTGTAAATGAGTGTCTAACGCGAACCACGACAACCCTCGCGGGTTTCAAGTCGTTATCATGTGATGTTGCAGGACTAAACGGGAGCAAGATTCGGTGATAGCAAAATCCGACCTGGTCATACTGGCCATTTCAGGCACATTGCTGGCTACCAGTATCTACCGTTGGCAAAGTAGCTTGAGTCCCACGCCACGCTCACCGGCGGTCGCGACATCCCCTGCTCCACAGACAAACGTCAACCGCCCGGTAGCCGCAGATACCCCTCTGACGGGTGACTCTCTCGGTTCGACGTCTGCCAGCGGCACCGATCGCCAGACCAATGTCCCGGTCGCGGCACCCACCGCAAATGCGGCCGGAGTTGACGACTCGACAACAAGCGCAACGTCTGCAAATACGAGCAGCAATGATGCGGCAGAAGCGGCATCTGCCGATACGGATACGGGCCTCTACGGCACCTATATCGTCCAGCCGGGTGACAACCTGACATACATTGCCGACCTTCACGGCACCAGCGTTGACGCCCTGCGCACCATCAATGATATCCAGGGTTCATTGATCTACGTGGATCAGGAACTTCTCTACCCCCTGCCAGCCAACTAGTCACCATGACCCATTCTCTGTTCGGCTCGCTCTTCAGTGGGCGAACTGTCGTCATCACCGGAGCCGGTCGCGGTATTGGACGAGCGGCTCTGCTCGCCTTTCATGATGCCGGCGCAAACGTCATTGCACACCTCGGACGCAGCGAAGAGCACGCGGCCGATCTTCCGCAGGACATCGATTGTTTCTGCAGCGATTTCACGACACCGGAAGGACAGCAGGCCTTCATCGATCATGTCCGCCAGCACACCGATCATGTCGATGTACTGATCAACAATGCGGGCACCATGTTTGGTCGCTTCCCTGCAGACACGCTCACCGATGAGCAATACCAGATGATCATCGAGCTGAACCAGAGCGCCGTGGTTCGCATCACTCGCGGCCTGTTGCCGCTGCTGAAGAAAGCCGACAAGGCCTCGATCATCAACACGGTCTCCATCTCTGCCTCCACCGGTGGCAGCCCCGGCTCCTCCATCTATTCGGCCAGCAAGGCCTTCGTCAGCACCTACTCGCGCGGTCTTGCCCGGGAGTTGGCACCGTTCGGCATTCGGGTGAATGCGGTGTCTCCGGGCGTCATCGACACCGACTTCCATGGCCGCTATTCCAGTGCTGAAAAACTGGAAGCCACGCGTCAGCAGATACCCCTACAGCGTCTGGGCACCAGCGAGGATTGTGCACCGGCATTCCTGTTCTTCGCCGCCAGCGAACTGTCAGGTTACATTACAGGTCAGGTGCTGGAAATCAATGGCGGCCAGCGCTGACACCTGCCTGGCCTGACAATGATCGTTGCTGTCTGGCACAATTGAAATGTGCAGGCGAGTTATTCGGTAGGTACAATCTTCCCGCTATTCTGGCGAGCGATGTGAATCTGGCCATCGGCGGAGTTTCCGCACCCACTACCCAACGAGGCGATTTCACTGAAGACAATGCACACCGGCGACTCACAGGATCAGGATCAAACAACGGCTGACGAGTTCCTGGTACTGGTCATTGAAGATGACTCTCTGGACTTCACCATTCTTGAACGTCAACTGCGCAATGTGCAAGTGTTCAAACTGGTCTGGGCACAGTCGATGCGAGACGGCCTGGCGAAGCTTGAACAACACCCGTTCGATGTCATCCTGCTGGACCTTTCCCTTCCTGATAGCCACGGCCTGTCAACCGTTGAGGCCTTCACTGCACAAACCAACACCCCTGTGGTGGTGGTGTCCGGTCTGGATGATGAAGATACCGCCTTGAAGGCGGTTCAGCATGGCGCGCAGGACTATCTGGTCAAAGGGCAATACAGTACAGAACTGATCTGCAAGACGCTGCGTTACGCCGTTGAACGCTATCGTCTGCTGGAAGAACTCAGTCAGTCTCGTGAACAGATACAGCGCGAACGTGAGCTCAGGCGACTCGAGTCCGATGTTGCGCAGTTGCATCCCGTGACCATCAAGGGGACTCAGCCACACGCACCACTGATTGAAAACCACCCTTCTGTACATCAATACGCGGTGCGCGAACATTCCGAGCTACTGGATAAAGCCATCGAAAAACGTAACTTCAAGACAGCATTCA
>CBDUIJ010000495.1:0-3282 GCA_965367215.1 uncultured Granulosicoccus sp. | reverse complement strand
ATTGCTCGTGATCAGCCCCCTGATCAGGCTGCGCGAACTCGCCATGACCATCGGCCTGAAGAATCACATCGACCGCTCGCATGCCGACGTGGATATACAACGGCGCGACGAGATAGGTGATCTGTCCAGAGCGTTCAAGGACACCAGTGAACGCCTGCAGGCATCGATGGACGAGCTGCAGGATTCACACACGCAGATAGAAACGCTGGCCTACCGGGATTCGCTGACGGGTCTTGCAAACCGCCGCCTTTTCAATCAAGTGGCTGAACAGAGAATCGGGCAAGCCAGAGAACACAGGCAGAAGCTGTGCGTCCTGTTCCTTGATCTTGACGACTTCAAGCGCATCAACGACACGCAGGGGCACAAGGCCGGCGACAGGTTGCTGGAGACGGTGAGTGAACGATTGCTCGGCTGTCTTGAAGACGAGGCCCCCGGACTCGACTGCATCCACACCCTGCGAAAGAAGTCGAGTACCGTCGCCCGCATGGGCGGAGATGAATTCATTGCCTTGCTACCGCATTCCGAGCACGGCCGAGAAGGCGAAGAAGCCGCTTCCCGAATACTGCAAGCCATGGCCAGACCGATATCCCTGAATGGTCATGAGTTCGTCGTGAGTACCAGCATCGGCATCGCGCTGTACCCGAACCATGCCGATAACGTCGATGATCTTGTCAAATGCGCTGATGCCGCCATGTATGAGGCAAAACGCCTCAACAAGAACAACTACCGAACCTATGGCAGTTCGATTCAGAAAACGCTTGAGGATCGCATGCAGCTGGAACTGGATCTGCGACAGGCGATGGCGAAAAACGAGTTTTCACTGGTTTTTCAGCCTCAGTATTCTGTCAATGACATGGAACTGGTTGGCGCAGAGGCCTTGCTGCGCTGGAACCACGCCGAGAGAGGCCTGGTACCGCCGGATATCTTCATTCCCATTGCAGAAGAGAGAGGCCTGATCGGCGAGATTGGAGCCTGGGTGCTGGATGAAGCCTGCCGACAATGGAAGGAGTGGCAGAAAAGCGGTATTGCCATGGATCAGATAGCGGTCAACGTCTCGGCCCGGCAATTTGCCTTTGGCGACATTCAGCAGCTGGTGGATGAGGTGCTGCAACGATACGACATGCCAGCCAGTGCCCTGGAGCTTGAACTGACGGAGAGCTGCATCATCGAAGCACCTGCAGAGATGTTCAATACCCTGAGTGACCTGAGAGCCTGCGGGATAGCGATTGCCATGGATGATTTCGGTACAGGCTATTCGTCGCTGAGTACCATCGCCACCATGCCGGTCGATACCCTGAAGATAGACCGAAGCTTCATCACCAACCTGACCATCGGCTCGCCGAATGAAAAGATCGTATCAGCGATCCTGATGCTGGCCGACAGCCTGAAGATGCAGGTTGTTGCCGAGGGCGTTGAACAGGAAAGCGAGCTGGACTTTCTGCGCAGCAAGCAATGTCACACAGCGCAGGGCTATTACATGGCACGCCCGCTGAGCGTGCAGGACATGACAGCCCTGCTGCACGAACGCGCCGAGCGTCGGTTCAAGCGCATTGCCTGAGATGGGACGGCTCCCGGCACGACGATGCGATGGTGCGATAAGTCCATCGGACCGACACCGGAACAGCCCTACGCTTCCGGCTCGTCACCCTCACCCTCTTCCAGCACAGGCTTGTAGTCCCAGTCCCTGACCTCCTGGATCATCAGGTCGATGTCATTGACCGGGACGTGCAGAACCTTCAGAGCCGTTGCGCCAAGCCGCAGGCTGGCTTCGATCGTTTCCGGATAGGCATGTGCAGCTCCGGCTGCCAGCAAGCGGGAGCTCGATTCAAGATCCCTGGCCCTTGCGATAATGGGCACATGCGGTGCCGCCCGGCGTATATGTGTCACCGCCTGCAATGTCACCGGAAAGGAATCGACACTGAGCACGACCAGAGACGCGCGATCAACCTGGACCGCAGCCAGCAGTTCCGGGTCGCTGATATCGCCATACACGACCTGATGGCCATCAGCCTTGCCCTGCGCGACTCGTTTCGTGTCAGTGTCAAAGGCCATGAAGGCGATACCACTGTCCTGCAGCATCACGGCGATGGTGTGGCCTACACGGCCATATCCGCCAATCAGGACACGGGGCTCATCCGTGCTCAGCGTCGCACCGTTCAGACCCTCTACCTTGCTCGACCGAGTCGCACACAGACGTTCGGCGATTGCCCGATTGAAACGAATCAGAACCGAACCGCCCACCATCGAGAAGAACACGGATGTCAGTGCAATCTGTCCCAGACGCTGATCGATCACACTGGCATCCAGCGCAATCGCCAGCAGGGCAAAACCGAACTCCCCACCCACAGCCAACAACAGACCCACGCGCAATGCAGTCTGCGTCATGATGCCACTCATGCGCACCATGGCCGTCACCAGCAACAACTTGCTCGCAAGAATGAGCAGAGCCCCCAGTACCGCCCATTGCCAGATGTCCGGGATCACCCCGGGGTCGACCAGCGTACCGATGCCGACAAAGAACAGACCGAGCAGCACATCTCGAAACGGCCGGATGGTCGATTCCACCTGATAGCGAAACTCGGTTTCACCCAGCATCATGCCGACCAGAAACGCACCGAATGCCAGAGACAGCCCCAGGCCACTGGTCGTCCAGGCCGCCAGTAATGCAACCAGCAACACCGCCAGCGTGAACACCTCGGCAGAGCGGCGTCGAGTCACCAACTGGAACAACGGGCGCAGCAACCAGCGCCCGGCAAAGAACACGAGTGCGAAGGCAATTACCGCCTTGCCTATCGCCCAACCCAGAGCGCCGGCCAGCGCCAGATTGCCAACCGCTGTACCCAGCACCGGTATCACCACCAGAAAGGGCACCGCCGTTACATCCTGGAATACCGACATCGCCAGTCCGAGCCGACCGTGTGGACTGCTCTCTTCACCTTGCTCTGTCAGCTGGCTGCTGATGATGGTCGAGGATGACTGGGCAAACACCGCACCAATCACGAATGCCGCACTGGCAGGCAAGCCGGCCAGCCATAATACAAGCATCACCACGACGGTCACGAGCAGCACCTGTGCCGTACCCAGTCCCAGCACCTGATGGCGTAGCGCATGGAGCTGAGGCAGGGAGTAGTTCAGTCCGATCGTGAACAGGAGAAACACCACACCGAATTCGGCCAGTGTCTTGAACTCCGGCACATTGAACGTGGGTCCGATGGTATGGGGGCCGAGAATCACACCGACCAGCAGATAACCGATGCTGGTCGGGATATGCAGTTGCTGGAA
>CBDUIJ010000494.1:0-3285 GCA_965367215.1 uncultured Granulosicoccus sp. | reverse complement strand
GACCCACCAGGCATCAACCCATTGTTCAGGTGGAGGACCGGGGCTGATACCAGAGACAAGTCGGGTTTGGTAGCATCCTCATGTCTAGGGTTGTGCGTGGCAAGTTTCGCGCATTGTCTGTATGAGAGTGATGCGGAAGTCAGCGATGATCATCTTTCTATCAGTCCATGATTTTCCTGTCCGGAGGGGCTGTATCAGCCTTCGGTTTGGTCCAGATGGCGTAGTCCACCAGCGGCAATGCTTCGACGCAACTTCGGTCTACTGCTTCTTCAGGTGCATCAAGAAAATCCATGAGCAACTCAGCGGAGCAAGCGAAGCCCTCGGTGGCCAGAACGTGTCCCGCACGCGGGAATTCCACGTACTGCGCATTTGGTAGCGTTTCAGCAGCTCGCTGTGACCACACCGGAGGCGAACTACTATCAGTATCGCCAGCGAATATCAGAACAGGCAAGTCGCTTCTGACAGCTTGACTTTCAACAGGGTCGGCCGGAAGTACACCAAGCTGTCCACAAAAGTCGTCACTATAGGTTACTGTCTTCGCCAGTTGTTCTACCACCTCACGGGTGGTTTTCTGGAAATCACCAGAAATATCCGGACTTGCAGTTATCGCTGAGTAGGGGATTTCTTCTGCACAGACAATGGCCATGAACATGGAATCGGCCATGAGCATTGGTATCAGTCCTTGCGGTGTGTCAGCGATGGGTGTCGGTACTGAGTCGTCATGCATCGCGTCGACTGGCGCATCAGTGGTCGAATCAGCCACAGCCAGGTTCAGATCCAGGATGTCTGCAATCTCCTCATCACTCAAGAAAGCAATTACCCGAATGACTGTCGCCAGGTCAGGGTCACCGATATTCCGGGACAGAATATCCATTATATAGCGGTTTGCGTTGAGCCTGCCGATAGGGGACGTTGCCAGGCGGGCGATGCCAGCTTCTATTGAAGGCTGAATATCGCCAATGACTTCATGGCAATCTGTATCAGCCTTGCAGTTCGCAACGATACGCGACATAGGCCAGTATGCTTTGGCATATGATTGATCAGTCAGTACACTTGTCTGAAGCGGGACCGCAGAGTCAAGAACAGCGCTACGCACGCCACTTGGCCAGTCTCGCATGATCGTCAGAGCGAGTGTTGTGCCGTAGGAAACGCCGAAGAGGTTCCATTGTTCAACATCGAGTGCCTGACGTATTGCATCGATGTCGCGGGCGTTATTGGCCGTGGTGTAATCGCCAAGGTTGACGTCCTGTTCAACAAGATTCTCTGCACAGGCCAGAAGGGCATTCTCCATGGCAGCGGTGTACGTATCGATTGTTTTCGGGGTATCCCTGGTCTCGTCTCCTTGCCTGATTGCCGCAGCAGCTGGACAGACAAGAGATGGGGTTGAGAAGCCGGTGCCGCGCTGATCCACCACAATGATTTCAGAACGTTCTCTGAGGTAGGCAACATCGGCATCGACAAAATCCAGCAGGATACCGATTCCGGACTGACCGGGCCCACCTGCCAGCACGACCACCGGATCTGACGTCGGAAAGCGGGTTGTCGGGGCCACGCGGTACACGGCAATTTCAATCATGTTCTTGTCGGGAATTTCCCAATTTGCCGGCACTGATACGCGGCCGCAGGTAATCGTTGGGTCATTCTGCAAGATATTTGCGACTACCTCAGTCGATGTCATTTCCAGACAATCAACGGCGGTGAACGATGGGCGGAATGGGCTTTCCTGATGCTCGTCCTGTCGGTTGATGGCATCATTACTCCTCAGTGCACTGACACTACTGGAACCTCCAATAGAGGCGTGTTCGGCTGAGGGGGGATTTGCGAGCTTCAACCTGGCATCATCACTCGAATCACAACCGTTCAAGGCGATGGTGTTGAAAATCAGTGTGGGCATAAGCAAGGCGGCTACGGCCGGGCCGATACCGCGACTATTCTTCATCTGCAAACTCTCGATACGGTGACGTGGATATTCGACAGTGGACCTTGAATGCAATCATAGCTTGTTGAGCCAGCTACAACACAACTCCGCCGGTTTTCGCCTCGCCATATTCATTTGCATGGACAGTCAAGTCCGCAACACTCCACGTTCGAGCTTGAAGAACCAGCCAAGGTCCTGCAGCCGGATCAAGGCACAGGGTGCCGACTGTCAACTGATCCATTCAACATCCAGATAGATGATCTCATCATCTCGAATCAGTGCCCAACCTGATTGCCCTGCCAGGTATTGCCAGGAATGCCCTGAGCTGGTGAATTCCCACCATTCGTCACCTGGACGCATGGTCTTGGCAACCTCCGGCAAGGATTTATCAACCTCTCTGCTTACGTTGCGAGTCAGGTACAACATGCCTGTTTCGCCTTGGTAGGGCGGGTCGGTGGTGTAAATATGCTTCTTGACTCGCGTGGGTCTTGATTCAGGTGTCTGAGCTGTATTCTTAGGTATGAACCCGTTCCCATCAGCTGCCCGCGTGAAGACATTATCAGTACTTATCAACGCCCATTTCTTCGCCTCTGCAAATGTGGCGAAATAGCTATCATTCATGAATTGGATATCTCGGATCCTTTGAGCTGGAACAGCTTTTCTGTAGTGAACCGCGGATCGATCTCGGGGCGAGAGGCGTCAGACGAAGTGGACGGTCCGCGATAGGAGAAGAACGCAACGACGCCGGTCTGAAAATTGGTCGGTGTACGAGTACCCGGCAATGGTCTCTCAGCGGTAATGACTTGCGACGGTCCACAAGGACAAGGCGACATTCATAGGCTTACAGATCGCTCTTGATCTTCTTCGCGGGCATGCCACCCTGTATCAGTCGAAGCTTCGGTCGGGCAGGCTTTTTCCTGGGTGGTTCCGGGCGACGAGTATGAATGTCATGCAGTTGTTTTGATAAGTGGGCTTCAAGCTCGAGCAGTGCCCAATGAAGCTCGTGTTCCAGCAAGTCTTCTTCTTCCGGGCATTCGTTCTGCCAGGTATCCAGTAATGGCGTTATGACCGGTGCTTTCAGTGCGGTTCCATTCAACGCGATCAATTGCTTGCAGATGGACAATGCACGAGTATCGCTATTGTGTTGCTGAGCCAACTCGCCGAAGAAGGGGAAGACACGGTCAACAATCTTCTGAGGTCGGGAGACGGGGCGTGAGGATTTGTTCATTAAAGTTCTCTGAATTTACGGAAGCTGCCTGGGTGTATCTCTGGTCAGGATCAGAAGTCCAGATCGTAGTCCTCTACGATGTCTTCGGGTGCCACATAGGGCCGGTCAGGCTTGGCGCTCAAGCCACCGTTTATCACCC
>CBDUIJ010000493.1:0-3339 GCA_965367215.1 uncultured Granulosicoccus sp. | reverse complement strand
GAGTTCTCCCGAGTCTATCCCGGGCCACGGTTCGGCATCGAAGGCACGCGCAAGCTGACGGGTGTGCAAGCAGGTCCTGTGCTCGGCACCATCATCAAGCCAAGCGTGGGGCTGGATGCCACCGGTACCGCCGACATGGTGCGTCAGCTGGTGGAGGCAGGCATCGATTTCATCAAGGATGACGAACTGCAGGCGGATGGGCCGGCCTGCCCCTTCGAGGAACGTGCCCGCGCCGTCATGGACGTGATCAACCGCCATGCCGATGCCAGCGGCAAGAAGGTCATGTACGCCTTCATTATCACCGGCGACCTGGATGAAATGCGGCGGCGGCATGAACTGGTTGTCTCCCTGGGTGGCAGCTGCGTCATGGCCAGCCTGAATTCCGTTGGTCTGGTAGGCATGATCGAGCTGGGCCGGTTCTCCGAACTACCCATCCATGCGCATCGCAATGGTTGGGGTTATCTGTCGCGCCATCCTTCCCTCGGCTGGTCGTATGTGGCCTGGCAGAAGATCTGGCGACTCGCCGGTGCCGATCACATGCATGTCAACGGTCTGCGCAACAAGTTCTGCGAGGACGACGACAGCGTGCTGGCCTCCGCCAGAGCGTGTCTGACGCCCATGTTCGATGACAAACCCTGTATCGCCATGCCCGTGTTTTCATCCGGCCAGTCCGCGGAACAGGCAGCGGATACCTACGCCGCCCTGGGTACCACCGACCTGATGTATCTGGCAGGCGGTGGCATTGCCGGGCACCCCATGGGCATTGCCGCCGGTGTCAGCAGCTTGCGCCAGGCCTGGGAGGCGGCGACCTCTGGTGTATCGCTGGAGGACTATGCTCGGGAGAGGCCTGAACTGGCCAGGGCACTGGAGACCTACAGACAATGACAGGCGCTACACCGTTGCCCGATGGTCGGCTCCTTGCCTGGTATGGCGATGATTTCACCGGGGCGGCCGCCGTCATGGAAGTGCTGAGCTTCGCCGGCCTTGAATCCGTGCTGTTCTTCGCACCACCCACGCAGGCACAACTGAGCCGATTTCCGAACGCCCGAGGTATCGGCATTGCCGGTACGGCGCGAGCACGCTCGCCTGCCTGGATGGAGGCGACGCTGCCGTCCGTGTTCGGGGAAATGGCCGAATACAAGGCTGCAATCAATCACTACAAGGTCTGCTCGACGCTGGATTCCTCGCCGCAGACTGGCTCCATCGGTCGGGCCTGCGAACTGGCCATGCCCCTACTCTCCGAACCCGATGACTGGCACGCCTGTCTGGTTGCAGCACCCGCCATGCAGCGATACCAGGCGTTCGGCAATCTGTTCGCCGGCGTGTCCGGCATCGTCCACCGCCTGGATCGACACCCGGTCATGCGCCAGCATCCGGTGACTCCGATGGACGAAGCCGATGTACGGCGTCATCTGGCCAAACAGACGCAGCTGCCGATCGGACTGGTATCCATCACCGAACTGAATGCTGGTCTGGCTCAGGACGCCTTGCAGCGCGAGCGTGACTCGGGGGCTGCCATTGTTGCCCTTGACTGCATGGATGAGTCCTCCTTGGTCGAGGCCGGCCGTCTGATCTGGGAGAACCGGGGCAATCGGCATTTTTGCATCGGCTCACAAGGCATCGAATACGCGCTGGTGGCCTATTGGCGCAAGGCAGGGCTGCTGGAGTCTGCAACGCCTCCCGCACACCCCGGCCCCGTTGAGCGCATGGCCGTGGTCTCCGGTTCCTGCTCGCCAATCACCGCCAATCAGATCGCTGTTGCCGCGACGCAGGGTTTCGAATGCATTCGCATCGATCCGTCAAAGGCGGTGGATGCGATGGCCTGGAAAAACGAGCTGCAGAGAGTGGCGACACTCGCCATGAGTGCCATTGGCAGGGGCCACGATCCGCTGGTACACACCAGTAGCGGCCCTGATGACCCTGCCAATGTGCGCTTCAACGAGGCGATCGACGCCGCCGGTCAGCCCGCTGATGAGGTCAATGAAGCGGTGGGTGCCGGGCTCGGTACGCTGTTGCTGGATCTGATCGACAAGGCAAGCCTGTCACGCTGTGCCATTGCCGGCGGTGATACCTCCGGGCATGGTGCGTCCATGCTGGGCTTGTACGCACTGACCGCTCTGGCGCCAATCGCCACCGGTGCGGCCCTGTGCCAGGCCCATTCGGAAAAACAGTCCCTCGGCCATTTGCAGATCGCGCTCAAGGGCGGGCAGATGGGCGGGCCGGAATTCTTTCAACAGGTCAGAGACGGTGGTCTGACCCCTTAATCAACTACTTAATCCAGGTGAGGAACACAATGAAGAAAATCGCGTTATTGGGAGCCGGCGGCAAGATGGGTGTCAGGCTTGCCAGGAACCTGGGAGCCACAGACTTCGATGTGGATCATGTCGAAGTCTCAGAGGAAGGTCGTCAGCGTCTGAAGGAGGCCACCGGCGCCGACTGTGTCGAGCCGGGTCAGGCCGTATCCCGCGCTGACATCGTGCTGCTAGCAGTACCCGATCGGGCCATCGGTGATGTGGCACACAGCATCATCGATCAGGTCAGACCCGGCACCTCGCTGGTGGTGCTCGATGCCGCAGCGCCACAGGCAGGCAAGATGCCGAAGCGCAAGGATGTCACCTATTTCATCACCCACCCCTGTCACCCCTCGATATTCAACTACGAGGACTCGCAGGAGAAACAGACTGATTTCTTCGGTGGCGTGGCGGCAAAGCAGCACATCGTGTGTGCCCTGATGCAAGGGCCGGAAGAGCACTACGCCCAATGCGAAGCGGTCGCGCGTGCCATCTACGCCCCGGTGGAACGCGCGCATCGGTGCACCGTGGAACAGATTGCCATCCTGGAGCCGGCCCTGTCCGAGACGGTCGGTGCCACGATGTGCATGGCCTTGCGCGAAGCAGCTGACCGGGCCGTATCCCTCGGGGTTCCCCCACAGGCTGCCCGGGATTTCATTCTCGGCCACCTCAACATCGAACTGGCGATTGCCTTCGAGGAATTCCCCGAGGGCAAGTTCTCGGACGGAGCCTTGCTGGCCATCGACAATGCGAAGAGCGTGCTCTTCAAGGAAGACTGGCTGGACCAGGTATTCAACATGGACGCCATCAACAAGTCGGTAAACGATATCTGCAAGTAAAGCCAAGGCCCCGTTTCAACGTCAACCGTGGAGTAACAAGATCATGTACACCCAGTTTGTCAAGAACACCCGGCATATACTGACGGCCAGCGCCGTCTGTCTCGGTCTGATCGGCAATGCGCAGGCGCAGAGCGCAGCCGACCAGGCAGTGGAAGCCGCCAAACAGTATTCAGGTGTCACCCTGAACGTTCTGTATGAAGCGGGGCTAC
>CBDUIJ010000492.1:0-3344 GCA_965367215.1 uncultured Granulosicoccus sp. | reverse complement strand
GCCGTCTCCTTGGCCAGTTCCTTGACCTCGTTGGCAACGACAGCGAAGCCCTTGCCGGCGTCTCCGGCGCGAGCCGCCTCGATGGTGGCATTCAATGCCAGCAGGTTGGTCTGTTCGGCAATCGAATTGATCACCTTGATCATGGCGCCTATGGCCTCACTGGAAGAGGCAAGCTGCTTGACACTGGAGTCTGCCGATTGAGTCAGCTCGACTGCGCGGGCTGTAACCGAGTTGGATTGTTCGGAATTTCTGGCTATCTCCCGAATACTGGCGTTCAGTTGCTCGGCGGCACCGGCAATGGTATCCACGTTCTCGGAAATGCTTGTGGAGCCCGATGACACGCCGCTTGCCGTATCAGAGGCCGTCATGGCCTGGTCCTCGAGCGTGGTGTTGACGCCGATGACCGTGCTGGTGCACTTGCCGATGAACAGCGCATCAGCTCGAATACTGGCGATCATGCCGGTCAGCTGTGCAACTGTCTTGTCGGCATCGCGTTGCAGTTGTCCGAACTCGCCCTGCAGTTGTACCGTATCGGGGATGCTCATGGAGCGACTGAAATCACCGTCGGCCATACGATCGAACAGCTGTCCGGCACTGCTGATGACGACACTGCAGATATCGAGCATGTCGTTGATGCCATCGTAGATGGGGATCAGGAACCCGGGTTTGTCAGTGCTGTCGATACGTTCTGAGAGATTGCCAAGCAATGCGGCTTGTACGATCGTATAGACATCATCGTTGACGGCTGATTCCACTTGCGCTCGCTCGGTGTAGTCATAGACTTCCATGACGGTTCCCAGGTGCTCCTGGTGCTCATCGAACATCGGATTTGCATGCAGGCGCATGTTTCTGCCACCGATGAGTTTGTCCAGCTCGACGCTGCTTGCATCGCTTTCGCCAGTCAGAGTAGGGCGAAATTCCCCCGGACACAGAAGATCAATGGGTTGTCCGATCAGCGATTCACAGGAAAAATCCGGCAGGTCGATCGATAATTGAGCTTCGTATTTTCTGAAGTACTGGTTGCCTGCATTGTTGCAGTAGATGAGTCTGTTCTTCCTGTCGGCAACCAGCACGACGCTGGAGACACTTTCCAATGCCTGCTTGAGACGTCCGTTGTGCAGCAGCAGAGCTCGTTCTTCCGTGATGCGTTTCCTGAGTTTTTGCTGCATCACATCCAGAGACGCCAGTAACTCGCCGGATTCATCGTGATGGACAATGTTGACCTGGCTATCGAGACGATCCTCGGCGATGGCGGTCGCCATGACCCTCGCCTGTTCAATGGCACGCAGTATTCCTCGTCCAACCATGAAGGTGAACAGCATGCCAGCCAGTGCTGTGCCGAAGACAATAGCGAGCATGAGGGTCCTGTCACGGGTGTCCTTGTCGATACGGTTCTGCAGAATTGTCTGCAGTTGCTGTGTGCCCTGTTTTCTCAATTGAAAGCCGAGCGCCAGTGCCGATGTCAGAGCTGCCTGAGCTGCTTCCTGTGTCTCCGGTGTGGTTTCCATCAGTAGCGTGTCTGCGTAGGACAGTGCGTGCTCGAGTGCTTCCTTGAGTTGATCGGCGGGCTGTTGTAGCGGGGCGACCAGTATGGGGTTGAGATCAATGGCATGCGAGAGCGTCTCCATGACCGCTTCCGTGGTTTTGCGGATGCCGTATAGATCGTATTGCAGTGCCTGTTGCCGGTTGCCGGTCTCACGCGAGATAGAGTTGATTCTGAAATTATTCAGCGAGTACAACAGCTCTGGCAGGTTGAGAACCACCGAATCCATCAGGTTGTAGGAGTCAAGTTCCGGATCAAGTATCAGGTTTGATTGATCGGCAATCCAGTGCACCTGCAAGTGCACCGCTTCATTCACGTGAGCCAGAGCCCCGTTTTCACCGGACAGGTCAGTGCCTGGTGGCAATGCCATGAAGCTGTCAATGGTGCTGCGAAGTTCGGGTAATGTCTCTGGAGATTGCAGATCCGGGTGCAGATCGCTCGAAAACACTTCCACCTTTGCCAGTGCGGCGGCCAGTGCCTCGCGTCCTTGACGCAGGTCTTTCTCGTCGGCGGCCGTCGAGCCCTGTAATGCCAGGGCGTAGGAGGCCACCAGGCTCTGCAGTTCACCAACCGGCTGCAGATAACGTGCGCCATCGACCTCTTTTTCGGTGAAATGGATGGAGCGAGTGGCGACGTTCGACAGCAGATAGGTGGCAACTGTCGCGGGTGTGCACAGCAGAGCTGCGATCAGAAGAAATTTGAATCGGAGTTTCAGGTGCCTCATCGCGCGTCGTCTACCGTTGTCCCATAACAGTGCAGTGCTGGTTTCTGTGCGCCCACGATCAACCGTGAATTCATCGGTAAGCGATCCTGCTATGGGTACAAGCGGCGGTAGCGAGTCAATCTTTCGAGAGTAACCGTTTCAACGGGTCGCGTTGTTGGCTGGCTTGTGGGGTTCGTCTCAGTCGGTGAAGGGGTTGTTCACGATCGGCCAGATATTGCGAGGAGCCTTCTCATAGGCGGTTGTGGCCGGATTGTTGGGGTAGATTCCCTCTACGGCGACGTAACGTATATCCCTGGCAACGGGTTCAAAGCCTGCACGGAAGTGATTGGTAGACTTGACCACCAGAATCGGCTTCTTCGAGGGGTCGATGCCCAGGTTCGAGAATATGTCGGGTTCGAAGGTCTGCGTCCGGTTGGTATTGACGATGATATCGATTTCGGTGCCATGGAGCCGAAGAACAGCGCAAGTGCCCAAGGTGACCTGGCTGCCGCGAAACGATTGCACACCGGGTGAGGCAAGACGTCGAATCTCGAACAGGCCATCCAGTGGCAAGCCGCTGCTGTGATGAGACTTGCCACCAATGCGCATCTCCAGCAGACAGCCCTCACCGGCGCTGTGAGCAATCGCAGCGGCTTGCGGGTCCCAGATCGTGGCGATAGCGGCATTCCTGATGCCTGCCTCTACCAGTGCCCTGAGCAGGCAGGTATTGTCTCCGGCGGTGCCGCCACCGGGGTTGTCCCAGATGTCGGCCAGCACCAGTGAGCCGTTGCCCGATGGCGGAGTCGCATCGGCCTGCCGGCAAAGCGAGATCGCTTCCGGTAATTCGATCGTCGTCATGCGTGTGGTGCCGCGCATGCCGAAAACCTGCATGCCCAGCTCTTTTGCCAGGTCTTCGCCCAGTTGTCTGTCACCATCACTGACCACCACCATCCGTGTGCCCATACACGGCACGTCGGCAGCCATGAAGCCGTGAATCAGTGACAGTGAAAGAATGCCTGCTGACTCTTGCAGGGATTCGAGCTTGTCCACGAAAGAGCGCATGGGTTCCTGGCTGGTCGGGAAGACATCGATCATGCG
>CBDUIJ010000491.1:0-3366 GCA_965367215.1 uncultured Granulosicoccus sp. | reverse complement strand
TGAACAGGAATGAGAATCTGATCACAGTCAGCGCCGAAACAGACGGTGCTTGACGATGCCCCTACAGTGAGATGCCGAGTCGATGAAACACGCCCCTACCACGCAGCGCTCCATTTGCGTTTGCCTGATCAGTTTTGCAGTCCTGCTCGGCGTTCTCTGGCCATTGGGCGTAGTACTTGCCAACGCGGTTGCACTGTCAATCTGGGCTTTACTGCAGGTGCTCTATTCACCGATCGGTCGCGACGCAAAGATTCGCCATGCCATGGCAAAGCGCCCTCGTGCCATAGCTGCAGAAAACGGCCACAGGCATCATTTCGTGTCGGTACACCTGCCCATTCACAATGAACCTGCAGACGTCGTCAAGGCCACTCTCAACGCCCTCGCCCGACTGTCCTACAACGCGGTCGAGATCATCGTGATCGACAACAACACCGGCGATCCGGACTTGTGGCGTCCGGTAGAGAGGCACTGCCAGTCGTTGGGGTCCAGATTTCGTTTTGTCCATCGCGATGGCGTCGTCGGCGCAAAGGCAGGCGCGCTTGAAATAGCCAGAAAAATGATGGATGAACGGACAACGCATATTGCAGTGGTCGATGCCGACTATCAGGTGACCGCTGACTTTCTCCATCTCGCACTGGGTGCGTTGAATGAGTCAGGCGCTCATTTTGCGCAGTTTCCACAAGCCTACCGCAATGTGACCGATCAACAGCAGAGCGTAGAGGCAGAACTGGACGATTACTTCCAGCGTCACGCAGTCGCCGCTGATCGCCGTGGACATATGCTACTGACTGGCACTTTGTCCCTCATCGATGCGGCCGCACTGGAAGCGGCGGGCGGTTGGCCCATGCATACCATCACCGAGGATGCTGAACTGGCCATGTCTTTGCGACGTGCTGGTTTCAAAGGGGTGTTCGTGCCGCACATTACAGGTCGCGGCCTGCTACCACCGAACCTTCATGAGTTGCAGAGCCAGCGACATCGCTGGATTGTGGGAAATCTTCAGACACTGTTACGCGCGCTTGGCCAGTCGATAATCGATCGTCGCGCGCTTGTGTCCACAGGACATCTGGCACAACTCACAGCCTGGTGCAGTTTCGTCACCATACCGGCCGTGATGCTCATGACTGGCGTATTCCTGTCCGTCCTCGACTTGTCCGACCCTGGCGCATGGCATCCGATTGCATTGATCGCAGCGGCGACCATTATCGGACAACTGCTTGTTACCTTCTGGCTTTCACGAGCCACACCCGGGTTCTGGGCGGTACGGTGGACTCTGGCGCTCTGCAGCGGTATGGCCACCTTGAGTGGCCTGACAATGCAACGCATGCGTTTCCGTTGTACCAGACGAAGCAGTGAATCCATGGCCCGTGTATCCATCCACCAGATAGTGATGTCGATGCTGTTCTTCACCGCCGCTCTGTGTGCACTGAGCCTGTCGTGGTTCATGGCTACAACCGCCTTGCTTCTCTGCGCGTTCAGCAGTGTTTCCCTGTACTCACTCGACCGCGCGCTTCGAACATCGTCCCCAACTCAATGCATGGATCAACATCCAGGAGTGTCAGCCAGTCATGGAAAATAGCATCAAGAACAGTGTCAACGTCGTCATTCCAACTTTCAATCGCGAATCGATAATCGGCGATGCGATCGAAGCTGCCCTGGCTCAGGACCACGAGAATCTCGTGGTCACGGTCGTTGATGACGGATCCAGTGATCAGACAACGGAAGCCGTTGCAGGCTACCTGCCTCATCCGCGATTCCGCTATATATCGTTGATGCACAACGTGGGCACAGCGCAGGCCAAGAATGTCGCCATTGCCTTGAACGACTGCGAGTTCATCACTTTTCATGACAGTGATGATTTCCCGCATCGTGACAAGATCTCGACTCAGCTTGCTGTTGCTGCCAATCCCGAGATCGAGGCACACCCGATCCTCAACTGGCGGCTGTCCGGCAAGGAACCGGGTTCCAGACTCGACGTCGACCTGGTCGTCAGCGAACATACGCTCGTCTGCGCCGATGGTACACGTCATCATATTCGTCGCGCGCTGAGCCTGGTCGATGACGTATTCCCCAACTTGCAGATGGCAGCGGGAGTACCGGGTGACTGGATTCTGATCAACTGCGGCCTTTTCCGATCTTCCGTCTTTCATGACATTGGTGGGTTCAGCAACTGCATCGAGGAGGATCGAGAGCTTCGCAATCGCCTGATCTTCGATGGACGCGTGCTGTGGCTGGTACCGCAGATCCTGCTGACGAAATACGAATGCGAGGACTCGCTGACCATTCAGGGCGGAACGAACTACGATAGCAAACGCCGCTCGCAGGATCGGGCATCGATCTGGTCGGATGCCGGCGCATTTCGACAGGGGAAGTCGATAGATCCTGTGGTGATGGATCTTTCGAAGGTACGATTCAGATACCTGTCCGATAATCTGCAGACGTCAAATGCTCTCATGACGCCCGAGTCGAGGCGCAATCTGGACAGAGAGATCTCTCGGGCGCGAATAGCCAGGAGAGGCTTACCATGCTCCGCATAAGCATCATTGATGGATTCTGCCCGCGCGCTTATGATCATCGCAGTCTGACGACTGAACCCATGGGGGGCACCGAGTCTGCTGTCGTGCTGCTCGCCGAAGCTCTGGCAGGCTTTGCCCGTGTCGAAGTGATACAGCACTGCAGAACGGACACCTGGATCAGCCCTCGGAATGTGCAGTACCGAGGTCGTGTCGGTGATACCTGGCGTTACGAGGCGTCCGGAGTCAGAAGAGATGTGGCCATCATCATCAATTCGCCAAAACTGTTGGGCTTGTGGCGTCGTCAGGATCCGAAGTGCCAGATCGTCCTGTGGCGGCATAACTTCCTGAGCAATCGGCATCGGTCTCTGTTTGATGAGCTGGATGAATTCGATGCAAGGATGGTCTGCGTTTCTCGCTACCATCAATTTGACAGTCAGTGCGCACAGCGCCAATGCAGAAGTTCGAGACGGACAGTGGTCATTCCCAACCCTGTTCAGGTCCATCACCAAGGACGTGTACCGCGTAATCGAAATCACCTGCTTTTCTGCAGCTCACCTCACAAGGGCCTGGAGCAGGTGGTCGAGCGCTTCGACGAAGTGCGCCGAGAGATACCAGAGTTGCAGTTACGAATATGCAACCCGGGTTATCTGAGTGACCCGGAAGTGGAAAGCTCGGGAATCGTTGTTCTGGGATCACTATCTCGACCGCAACTTCATGCAGAGATGGCCGGAGCGCTGTGTGTGTTCTATCCGCAGACGCGCTGTCGTGAGACCTTCGGCCTGGTAGGTGCCGAGGCCAATGCTCTCGGCACACCGGTGCTGGCGCCCGCTGGCATTGGTGCACTCTCGGA
>CBDUIJ010000490.1:0-3383 GCA_965367215.1 uncultured Granulosicoccus sp. | reverse complement strand
GCCTTGCGGATGAGATCGCCGGCCTCTGCCATGCTACCGGCGAGACCGCGTGCATGCGCCATCACGGCACCGGCGTAGATCAGGGAATCCCGTGCAGGTCCGGCCTCGCCGGCGAGTGCCGCCAAACCGGCGCTCGCCGCGTGACTGGCGATCTCACGAGCCAGCTCGTTACCCGGCGCCTTGACCGAGCGGACCGAGTCATCCGTCAGATGTTCAGGCAGCGGCACGGCACGCTCTTCGCGCTCGATGCCCAGTTCGACCGGCTCGAGATCCACCTGAGTGAGATCCACACCGTCCGCACTCATGAAATATCGTGCTGATTGAGACAAGGACGGCACTACCCCACCCTCGACGCCACGCACCAGTATGGAACTGGCGAAGCCGGCGGCGGTGGCCATCCTGGCGTAAACCGGAGGATACGGTTTGTGGACAAAACCCGTCACCAGATGACTGGATGACAGAGGCACCAGACTTCTGACAGCAACCTCGAGGGTGGTCAGGCAGGGGCGCTTGACAATGCGCGTCCGCAAATCGGTCAGAGCGGCCAGCTCAGGTGCCAGTTCCTCCTGCGAAACATAAGCCCAGCCACACTGCGAATCTTCCAGCTGTGCCGCAGCAGTCTCGCGAGTGATTGCCGGGTTCAGCCCCGCTTCGCGCAGAATCATGGAATGCGATGCACCGAACTTCGGGCCCATGGCATCCACACCGTGAGTCAGTGTGGGCAGGCCACAGGCGGCCAGTACCGCCGGCAGGAAGGGTCCCATGGGCAGACCACGCAGATAACCATCGTAAGGGTCGACGATGGTCAGCAATTGCTCCACCTTGACCGTCAGCGGTGTGATTCCGTCATTGATTGCGTCGAGAATTCCGGTAAGCTCCTCGTCGGTTTCCCGCTTCATCCGCAAGGCAATCAGAAAAATACCCGCTTGCACCTCGTCTGCCTTGTCTTCCAGTATGAGCCGCATGGCTCGCCGGGCGTCATCAGCAGACAGATCCTTGCTCAGCGTAGGACCCGTGGCAATACGCTGCAGCGCATCACGCATGATTTCGGCATCGGTCATGGAATCGGTTTCGAAGGCTGGCATGATAGTGATCAAGTCTCTCGGAGTGGCAAAGGACTGCAAACGTCTGCGGCGATATGCCTTGAAGCCATGTTAACCGAGCCAGAGCAACATAGAGTCAATGACAGTGAATCAAACCGAGCAACAGGGTTTCCAGAGCTTTCCCGCCTTTCTCGACATGAGCGGACGCCGAGTCGTGCTGATCGGTGGCGGTGCCAATGCCGAACGCAAGGCCGTGCGACTGACACGCCATGGTGCATCTATCGACGTGATTGCACCGCATCTGTCGGCAAGCCTGTCGGCCACTGTCAGGGAACACCAGCTCAAGCACATCGAACGGCACTGGCAGGCCAGCGACCTTGAAGGCGCCTGTCTGGTAGTTGCCGCCAGCGACGATCGAGAGGAGAACGCCAGTATTGCAGAAGCTGCCAAGGCAGCTGGCTGCTGGGTCAATGCGGCCAATCGGCCCGAGATCAGCAATTTCCTGATTCCATCACTGGTCGATCGCTCACCGCTGCTGATAGCGGTTTCGAGCAGCGGCACATCCCCCGTGCTGGCCCGCCTGCTCACGGCTCGCATCGACGCCTTTCTGCCGCATACCTATCGGGAGCTGGCAAAGCTGGCCGATCGCTATCGGGATCGCATTCGTGCAGAAATCGGCAACTGGCGTCAGCGCAGACGCTTCTGGGAACGCCTGCTCAATGGCCGCGTGGGTGAACTGATCCTGCAGGGTCGTCTTGCCAATGTCGATGCCGCACTGGAACAGGCCATTCAGGAGCATGACGACGACAAGGTCGATGGCGAAGTCTATCTGGTGGGAGCAGGCCCTGGCGACCCGGACCTGCTGAGCTTTCGTGCACTGCGACTGATGCAGCAATGCGATGTCGTGCTCTATGATCGCCTGGTATCCGAACCCATCATGGCCCTGGTCAACACTGCGGCTGAGAAGGTGTATGTCGGCAAACAGCGAAGCAATCATGCGGTGCCGCAGGAATCCATCAATGCATTGTTGGTCAAGCACGCACAGGCTGGCAAACGTGTCCTGAGGCTCAAGGGTGGCGACCCCTTCATCTTCGGCCGTGGCGGCGAGGAAATTGAAACGCTGGCTGCCGAAGGCGTGCCCTTCCAGGTGGTTCCCGGTGTGACGGCGGCTGCAGGTTGTGCCAGCTACGCCGGTATCCCGCTGACGCATCGCGATCATGCACAGTCCTGTCTGTTTGTCACCGGGCACCTGAAGGATGGTTCGGTGAATCTGGACTGGCCGGCATTGACCCGACTACAGCAGACAGTCGTGATCTACATGGGGCTGGAAGGCTTGCCCGTCATCTGCCAGCAGCTGATCACACACGGGCTGCCAGCCACTCACCCCATCGCCATCGTCTCGCAGGGTACATTGAGCAATCAGCAAGTGATTACCGGCACGCTCGAGACTCTGCCGGCACTCGTCGCAAACGAATCCGTCAAGGCCCCCACGCTGATCATCATTGGTAATGTGGTCTCCCTGCGAGAGAAACTTGCCTGGTTCGAAACCCGCGCCTGAGCCGCACTGACATCATTCCCGGAAAACCACAGACCATGGCCACTGATCAACCCACCACAAAAGCTACTGGCGAACATCGATTGTTGCCTCTGGCAGAACTGAAAGCCGGCATCCCTTGTCGTGTCGAGCACGAGGGCAAGGGTGTGTTGCTGTGCCTGGTCGATGATGTGGTGCATGCCGTACACGACACGTGTACGCATGAAGATATATCGCTATCGCTTGGCGTGCTGTGCGAACACCGTCTGCGTTGCCCATTGCATGGCAGCCAGTTCGACATTCGCACCGGCAAGGTACTGGATGAACCGGCCGAGATCGACTTGCCGGTGTATGACGTTGAAGTGGTGGATGGCTGGGTTTGTATCTGAAGGTTTACTGATCACTTGGTCGATCAGGGGCTAGTTGCGGTTGCGCATGTGGTCCGCGAAAGCGGCAAGTCTTGCCTCTACCTCTGTTCGTAGCTCATCGTCTGCCACATGTTCCTGCAAGGACTTGTGCATGCACAACATCCACGCATCGCGCTCGGCCGGACCAATCGGGATGTGCAAGTGACGTCGCCGCATCATGGGTTCGCCGTACTGCTCTCGATACCTGTCCGGCCCATCGAAGAATCGGGTAAGGAATGCGATCAGACGACTACGAACTTCCTCCGTTCCCATCTGATGCAGGGAGTGGATATGCGCAGCTTCCGGCAGCGTCTCCATCCAGTCATACAGGCTTGTGGCAATGGCCTGAATGCCGCGTTCTTCGCCGAGTCGCTGGTACAACGTAGGTAGTTCAGTCAT
>CBDUIJ010000489.1:0-3397 GCA_965367215.1 uncultured Granulosicoccus sp. | reverse complement strand
CGGCAATGACAGCATGGTAATTGCCCGCTCTTGCCCGGCTACTCGCTCTCGTCTGCCTGCAGCACCATCTTTTCGCGCCACTGACGGATGAACAGTTCGCGCTTCATCTGATCCAGCCCGACCAGCAAGGTGGGTGACAGGGGTATCGGACGCAATACAGGTACGGCACCCAGAGCGGAAGGAAAATCGGACATGTCCTCATCATCGAAGGTCGCAATCAGATGCGATTTCTGCAGGATGGAGCGGCCCTGATCGGACAGCAGAAAATCGAGAAAGGCATGTGCCGTGCCGGCCTGCGGGGAGTTCTTCGGGATCAGGGCACCACGTGACAGGGTCAGCGTATAGTCCTGCGGGGCGACAATACCGATACGCGGATCGATATCTGCACGCGCCAGTGCATAGGAACCGAGCACGTTGTAGGCCACCAGAAAACGCCCTTCTGCCACGGCATCGATAAGCTCGGCCGAACAGCAGGTGGCAACCGCCCCGGTGCGCCCGAAGGCTTCGAGCAAGGCGCCGAAGGTGGTCGCCTGTTGGGAATCGGCGAAGGCGAACAGATAGCCCAGACCGGAGAGCTCGATATCGTAGGTGGCAACACGCCCGGCGAAACGGCTGTCGTTGGGTCGCAACCTGTCAAGCAGGTCGAAGCGGCTGAGCGGTATCTCATCGCCAGACAACATTTCACGGTTGTACACCATCACGGCAGGTTCCAGCGTGATGCCGAACAGCTCATCTCTCCAGATGGCGTGGGCCGGCAAACGTCGCGTATAGGCGGAACGATGAGCCACGGCGCAACCATCGTTGACCAGCTTGACCTGCTGATCGATGGCGGAGCTGATCAGCAGGTCGGCACTCGCTGCAGACTGCTGACACTCCTCACTGGACTTCTGATACAGCGCGTTCGAACCCCATTGCTCATAGCGAATGCGTGTATCGATGCTCCTGTCGATGAAGGCCTGCATGACCGGGGCAAACATGTCGATATCAGTGCTGCTCCTTACCACCAGAGTGCGGATGGCGTCCTCGGGACCAAAGTCGCCCACCATTTCCTGCGCCAGCAGACGCATCGGCAGACACAAGGCCAGCACGGCAAGGCAATGGCAAAACAGAACCCTGCCACTACGCATCGCTGCCATACCTGTCTCCCGGAAACACCATCGACACCTTGAACCCCTGCCTGTCAGCAGGAGAAAAAAGCAACTTCCCACCGTGAGCCTTGAGCACCTCCTGCACGATGGCCAGACCGATGCCGGTGCCGAGCCGGTTCGACGTCTCATCTGCCTGCACAAAGCGTTCTCCTGCCCGCAGCTCGGTCTGATCCAACACGCCCTGCCCCTGGTCCTGTATGGCCAGTACAACCTTGTCACCGACTGTCTCGACAATCAGGGTAACCGGTGGCTGGCCATGCACAAAGGCATTGTTGACCAGATTCTTGCAGGCCTCTCGCAGCGACAACACATCACCTCGCACCCACACCGCAAACTCGGGCAATTGCAAGCGCAATTCGCGAGCGCGTCCCTGGCTGTCGATATCGAATTCATCCGCTGTCTCCATCGCCACGGTGCGCAAGTCGACGCGCGTGCGCACAACGGAGTCATTACGATGAATGATCAAGGCACGACTGAGCAGTTGATCGGTCAGACGACTCAGGCTGCGACTACGGGCATGGATCCTTTCCAGGGATACCGACAGTGCTGCCGGATCGGACTCCTCGGTGGCCAACTCGGTCTGTGCACGCAAGGCGGCAATCGGGGTACGCAACTGATGGGCCGAGTCGGCAATGAGGTTGTTGGTTGTCTCCATCTGTCGATCCAGACGTGACATGAATCGGTTGATGGCACTGACAACCGGTGTCAGCTCACTGGGCACCGCCACATCCAGCGGCGTCAGATCACGAGGGTCCCGGGATGAAAAACTGCGTTCGATTCTGTAGAGCGGACGCAGTGCGGAGTAGACGGCAAGGATGGCCAGTATTGCCATGCTGACCCCCACCAGCACGACCACCAGTACGGCGCTACCCACCAGCTCTTGCGCCAGTGCATTACGCGCCCGCAGTGTCTGAGCGACCAGCACCTGAATGGTGCCACTGAAGGCGCGCTCGGCAAAGCGTTTGGACATGGCGATGACGCGTATCGGCTCACCATTGAACTCCAGGTTGTAATAAGCCACATCCGGCGCATCATCCTCATCCGGGATCTCCAGTGAATCGTATCCGGTCAGGGTCTGGCCATCATGTCCCACGATTCGGTAGAAGACGCGGTCCTCGGGTGCCAGGGCCAGCAGCTCGAATGCCGAGACGGGAATATCGGCCATGACCCGTCCATCGATCACGCTGGTACTGTCCACCACCTGCCGGGCCGAGCCGAGCAGCAGACGATCGAACGCCGTCTGTGCCGCCTGCCTGCCATAGGCCAGCGCGGCCACGCTCACAAGCGCTCCCCCGGCTATCAGCAACAGCGATATGGACAGCGCCAGGCGCCGTGTCAGCGAGGAGCGTTGCTCAGGCTTCATCAACGAGCTGATATCCCAGGCCTCGCAATGTACGGATAGCCACCCCACTGCCGTTCAATTTGCGTCGCAGACGCGAGACATACAGTTCTATGGCATTGGTACCGACATCGGCTTCATCGAAGGAGAACATGCGGTTGAGAATATGCTCCTTGGAGGCGACCCTGCCGCGCCGATCGAGCAGCGCTTCGAGCAGGCTGAACTCGCGTCTGGTCAGGATGAGCTCTTCGCCGTTGCAGCTCAGGGTCTTGCCGGCGACATCGATGACCAGAGAACCGAACTCGATGAAGGTTTCCCGCACCGTCGGGGAACGCCGGTGCAAGGCACGTACCCGCGCCTGCAATTCACGCAGATCGAAGGGCTTGGTCAGATAGTCATCAGCGCCGCCATCGAGCGATGAGACCCGCTCTTCGATGCCAAGCCGGGCGGTGAGCATCAGTACCGGGATGCTGTTGCGCTCGCGCCGCAGTTCGCTCAGCAAGTCCTTGCCACTGCCATCAGGCAGGTTGATATCGAGAATCAGCACGTCGTACTGCTGCAGGGAAAGACTGCTGCGAGCCTGCTTGAGGTCGAAGGCGCAATCCAGGGTGTCGCCAGCCCGCGCGAAGCTCAGCGCGATCGCTTCGGCAACGTCTGCTGTGTCCTCAACCAGTAACAGGCGCATGTGTTCAGGGCTCCGAACGGCATCGAGAGTGCGGGTGTCGCCAGCATTGCGGCAAGGTTTGTCATTGCGGTGACAGGCTCATGACAGGTTGAAAGTATAAAACATACGACAAGCCGTCACAGCTGAATTGCTGGAATGGCTGAACTGACTCACCAAAGGAATCAAGATGACTATCACTCGGAACAAGAACAGACTGCTGCTGGCGTCTCTGGCCCTGCTGGCCAG
>CBDUIJ010000488.1:0-3452 GCA_965367215.1 uncultured Granulosicoccus sp. | reverse complement strand
GAGATGATTCATGAGTCTTGCATACCGTGCGATGAGAATACTGCCCGATGAGTGATCCAGCTCCGTTGTACGTCAAGGTGAAACGCCATATCACCGATGCGATCAGTGCCGGCCAGTATTTGCCCGGTGCCAAGCTGCCCTCGGAAAGCGCGCTGGTCGAAGCGTTGGATGTCTCCAGAATGACGGTCAATCGGGCGTTGCGAGAGCTGACGCGTGATGGGTTGATTACGCGCCTGCAAGGGGTCGGCTCGTTTGTCAGCAGCGCTCGCCCCATGACTTCCCTGGTCGAACTCAAGGACATCCGTGATTTCGTGATGGAGCAGGGCGCGGATTATTCGTGCAAGCTGCTGATTGCGGAGCGCCGGCAGGCGACACGCCGTATTGGTGAGTTGCTGGAAGTCGGCAAGGGTGCCCAGATTCTTCACGTGTCCATCCTGCATTATTCCGACGGCGTTCCGATGCAGTTGGAGCGCCGTTTTGTGCGAGAAGACTTTTCGCCCGATCTGCTCAATCAGGATCTGGAGAGCACGTCCACCTTCAGCTACTTTCAGTCCATCGCACCGGTGTCAGAGCTGGAGCAAGTGGTCGAGGCCTGTACACCGGATGCACAGGAACGTCGCTTGTTGAAACTGGAGCCGAATTGTCCGCTACTACGCATTCGTCGGCGTACCTGGGTCGGACCCAGAATTGTGACGCTGGGCTACTTTTCGCACCCGGGAGATCAGTTTCGTGTGACCGTCAGGCTTTGTCCCGGCGACCTTGCCCGCTGAGAATTCGATTGTCGCGTATCTTGTCTATACAAGACACGACAGGTAAACTTCCTTACCGTCTGTCAGAAACTTGTCGTTAGAGCAGGGAGCTATGAGTACAGCTGCAAACATGGTTGAGATCAGGAATGTTTCGAGAGCATTCGGCAAGACCGTCGCTGTCGATAACGCGAACCTGACGCTGGAGCGAGGCGATTTTCTGACCATCGTGGGCCCCAGTGGCTGTGGCAAGACGACGCTGCTGCGAATGATCGCCGGATTTGACGAACCCTCTCAGGGCGAGATTCTCATCAACGGGCAGAATGTCGAGTCGGTTCCGGCCTATCAGCGCTCCATCGGCATGGTGTTCCAGAAGCTGGCGCTGTTTCCGCACATGACTGCGGGTGAGAATGTGGCCTTTCCACTGCGTATGCGACGTTTCAATCCGGCGTTGATTCCGGAACTGGTGGAAAAATACCTGAGCCTGGTCAAGCTGGACCATCTGGCAGCTCGCCGTCCGCATCAGTTATCAGGCGGGCAGCAGCAACGCGTTGCCATCGCCCGTGCCTTGTCCTTCAGTCCCGATCTGCTGCTGCTCGATGAGCCTCTGTCCGCGCTGGACAAGAAACTGCGCGAAGAGATGCAGCTGGAATTCAGGCGTATCCAGCAAGAGCTGGGCGTCACCACCATCAATGTGACCCACGATCAACGCGAAGCGCTGGTCATGTCCGATCACATGATTGTCATGGATGAGGGCGTGGTACAGCAATCGAATACGCCGCGCGAGGTCTACAACAGACCCGGTAATCGTTTTGTCGCCGGTTTTCTCGGCGTCACGTCCATGTTCAAGGGCCGCGTGACCGCGATTCAGGATGGCCTGTTGTCGGTGGATATGGGCGGTGTCACGATGACAGCTCGTGGCAATGATGCCTTGTTCTCGATTGGTGATGCCATTGACTGTGCGGTGCGGGCAGAACAGGTCGCTCTGCTCGAGGAAGATGGTCAGGCACGGGAAAATACGGTCACAGGCCTCGTTCGCCAGCGTATCTTTGAAGGTGACCGGATGGTGTATGAGGTTCGTGTCGAGGACATGAACGACTCATCCATCTACGTGTTTGATCACAACCCCGGCAAACACGGCGAACATGATGTCGATGCGACCGTGCGTCTGGGCTGGAATGCAGAGTCGTTCTATGCGTTCCCTGTCGTTAAATAGCAGAACTTGCAAACTTTGAATCAGAGGATCGTGATGAAGAACAGACAACAGATCAAGAACCTGCAGAGGCGCACCGCGCTCAAGGCGACGGCGGCTGCCGCCGGAGCCCTGGCATTTCCTTCGCTGCTGCGCGCCAACGACAAGCCAAAGGAGCTGATCGTGCGGGCCTGGGGTGGAGCCTGGGGCGATGCGCTGAAAGCCGGTGTGGCAGACCCGTTTACTGCGGCCACCGGTATCAAGGTGCGTCTGGATTTCACCGAGGACAACGAGATCAAGCCCAAGATCTGGTCGGCTGTCGATCAGGGACGAATTCCGCCTATCCACGTCAACTGGGATACATCGACCAATGCCACGATCTCTGCCTTGCGTGGGGTCACTGTTGATCTGAGCGATCTGTCCAACCTGGAAGGCTTGCTGCCACTGGCGAAACCTGCCGGTCTGGAAGGCTATCCGCTGGTCAATACCTACGCCTATGTGTATGTCTGCGCCTACCGTGCCGAGGCCTTCCCCGATGGTCCGCCCACGTCCTGGAAGACCATGCTCGATCCGAAATACAAGGGTCGTATCGCCTTGTACGATGATGGCATCGGCTTCAACCCCATCGCAGTGATTGCCGGTGGCGGCACCTTCGATGATATTCCCGACAATATGGAACCCGGCTATGAATTCTATCGCCAGCTGAAGGCCAATGAGCCTCTGCTGGGCGAGGATTCGGACTTCACAACCTGGTTCCAGAACGGCGAAATCGACATGGCCTGTACCATCTCGGTGAATGCACGTGCGGCTCGGCAGAATGGTATCGACGTGCAGTGGACCGTACCGGAAGAGGGCTGCAAGGTCGACACTGACGGTCTGTGGATTCCCAAGGGTCTGCCAGAGAACGAAGAATACTGGGCCAAGGAATTCGTGAACTTCGCGCTCTCCAGAGAAGCACAGGAAAAGTGGTGTTCATTGCTCGGTCTGCCACCCGTCTTCCCCGGCATCGCCCCGCCGGAAGATCTGGTTGGGGATCCTTCCTATCCAACCAAGGCCGAGGATTTTGCCAAGCTGGTCAGCGTGCCATCGCCGGTACTGGTCGAGAACCAGCCGAAGTGGTTTGCCAAGTTCAACGAAATCTTCCAGGGCTGATTGTGTCCATGGGTCGGCCCCGGCGGTGTCCGGGGTCGACCTCTTTTCAAGAGTGAAATACCGAGTTGCCCAAGCGCACATTGGATAGGCTGCCACTGCGGTGGACCCTGCTGGACAAGCTGGAGGCGATAGCGCGCTTTCTCTGGCCCGCACGGTTTCGCGGGGCGACCGGCTGGCTGTTCATCACACCGGCCCTGTTGCTGGTCGGGGTGCTGCTGATCGGTCTTGGCTACATGATCGAATACAGCCTGCACGAGCTGGATCTGTCCACCTATCGTCTGAAGGATGCCTATACCCTGGGCAATTATGTGTTCCTGGTGGAGCAGCCCGTGTATTTGCGAGTGCTGCTGCGGACCTTGCTG
>CBDUIJ010000487.1:0-3457 GCA_965367215.1 uncultured Granulosicoccus sp. | reverse complement strand
AGTTCGACGTGCCCTTGGTTGTTGCGGTGAATGCCGCGGCGCGAGCTGCGCTCAGGGAATTGCAGTAAACAGCCGGGATGGTTCTCTCTGGGCCTGTTGAGCACAGTCTCCGCATGCTCATGCCACGTTCTGTCTCGTCGACGAACCTTCATGGCTGTCCAGCGTGATTCGTTCCAGTTGCGATCAATGCTTTGGAAACAATTTCCATTTTATTTTCAAAAATGGTAATCTGTTTCCATTGAGGCATTCTGAATGACAGTCCATGAAGAAATCAGGCACCGACAAACCGCCCTCGTCCTTGAGCGGCGCCATTCATCAGGCCTATGAAAGTCTCACCAGGAATGAACGGCAGATTGCTGATCTGGTGCTTGAATCACCCGGTCGAATCTGTGTCCTGTCAGCCTCTGAGCTTGCTCGTACCGCCGGTGTTTCGAACTCGACGGTAACCCGCTTTGTCCAGCGCACGGGCTACGATAGCTACGAGCACATGCGTCAGGTGGCTCTGGAGTCCCGTAGCTGGGGGTCACCATTGTTCATGGAGCCTCCAACCGGCCCGGTTGAGGGAAATCACGACGATCTGGTGCATCGGTTCTTACAGCATGAAACAGCCGTGCTGCAGAACAGCCTGGCCGACTTGTCAGTGGAGCGTCTTGATGAGATCACTACCGCTTTGCTGGAAGCTCACAACCTGGGTTTCATGGGATTTCGAAACAGCCACTACTTCGCCGGATATGCGCGCTGGCAGTTCATTCAATTTCGTGAACGCACGCGCCTGATACCCGGCCCCGGGGAAACAGTGGCTGAACGCATCGCCGATCTGGGCCCTGATGACGTCGTGGTTGTGGTTGGTATTCGGCGCATTGTCGGCAAGCTCAAGCGTTATCTCGAGACCTTGGCAGACAGTGGTGTCAGTGTCTTGTTGCTGACCGACCCTTCCGCGCGCATTACTCCTGCCTATGCACGCTGGACCATAACCTGTCCAGTGGATACGCCGCATGTATTCGACAGTTACGCAGGCGTCCTGGCCGTCCTGCGATTACTCGCCTATGAGACCTTCGTCAAGTCCGGCACGAGTGGTCGAAAGTATCTGGAAAACATCGAAGCTCGTCATGAGCAGCTTGGTGAATTCGAATGATCTGTCTCATCCTCAACCCTTGAACGGAGCTTGAACCTGTATGGCAAACAGCACTGCACAAACCGCGACGCCGCCGTCCGACGCTGAAAGGAAAGCGTCCTTCCAGATACCACATATCTACGTCATTCTTTTCTGTTTCATCGCTATTGCGGCTTTGGCTACGTACTTCGTACCGGCTGGTGAATACGAGCGAATTGCCGGCCCCAATGGCCGAACCACTATTGATGCAGACTCCTTCAAGTACATTGAATCGACGCCTGTGGGACTGGTGGATTTCATGCTGGCAGTACCACGAGGTCTGATGAGTGCCGGTGAAGTGGTGTTTTTCACCTTCATGATCGGTGGCATGTTCATGGTACTCAGACGCACCGGCATCATCGAGATTGGTGTGGACAAGCTCAGTCGAAAATTCTCCGAACGCAGTCTGCTGATGATTCCGGTATTGATGTCGGTCTTCGCTGTGGTGGCTACCATCATTGGCACGCAGGAGCTCACCCTGGTCTATGTGCCGGTCATATTGCCCTTGATGATTGCGCTGCGTTTTGACTCCGTCACGGCTGCCGGTGTCGCACTGTGTGCAACAACGGCGGGCTTCAGTGCCGGGGTACTGAATCCTATCAACACCGGTCTGGGGCAGCAACTGTCCAACCTGCCCTTGTATTCCGGATATGGACTGCGTGCGCTGGTATTTGTGCTGATGCTGGGCGCCGCCATCCTGTTTGTCATTCGCTATGCAAGGAAAGTTCGGGCAAATCCTCAGACCAGTCTCATGTTGAATGAGGCATCCGAAGCCGACAAACGACATGCCTATCAACATTCAACTGACGAGGGAGCACTGATGGCCAACGGGCGGCAACGTCTGGCTGCCATCGCCACCTTCCTGTTCTTCGGTCTGCTTGTCTACGGCGTGCTGGTCGAGAAGTGGTTCATGATGGAAATGGCAGGTCTGTTCATCATCATGGGTATCGTGGTCGGTCTGATTGCCGGACTGAGCACCGAGGACATCTGCGAAGGGTTCAATACCGGTTTCAGGGATGTACTGGTCGGTGCCATGATTGCAGGCGTGGCACGGGGCGTAGCGGTCATGCTCGAAGGCGGTCATATCATGGATACGCTGGTCAATGGCCTGGGTACCCTGGTAGGTGGCCTGCCGCCTATCATGTCGGCGATAGGCATGTACCTGGCGCAGCTCGGCTTCAACTTTGTCGTGCCCTCTGGTAGCGGACAAGCACTGGTGACCATGCCGATCATGGCCCCGCTGTCAGATCTGATTGGAGTAACGCGCCAGACAGCCGTGCTGGCCTACCAGCTTGGAGACGGAATCGGCAACATTCTGTTTCCTACCTCTGGCTATTTCATGGCTACGCTGGCCATTGCCGGTGTCCCATGGCAGAAGTGGGTGAAGTTTTTCTTCCCACTATTTTGCGTATGGGTACTGATCGCGATCGGCTTTCTGATATTTGCTCAAAGTACGCAATGGGTTGGCTGATTGCTTACTGAACGAGATTGCAACGACCATCAGAGCTGCACAGACGGGACTCTGATGGTCGTTGAAAAAACGGCAAATGTCGCTGTCAAACGAATTCGATCGAGTACATCTGTTCGTTGTCCGCCGCGTCATCCGGCCCTGGCTTGAAGCCGCATTTTTCCAGCACCCGTACCGATGCCGTATTGGTTTTCACGACACCACCGGTTAGAGAACGAATCCGGTTCTCCTTGCACCAGTCGACCAGGCCGCTGACAAGTTCGCTGGCGTAGCCATTGCCCCAGGCTGATTCCTTCAGCATATAACCCAGGCGAAGATGTCCGTACTCATCTGTTCCGGAGAGAATGAGTAGCCCGATTGCCTCTTGAGCTGTCTTTTCGACGACCAGCCAGGTCGCGTCTTCTCCGTCCCGATCGTGTATCCATTGATCAGCACGCTCTCGCGAATACTTGCCCTGCCACGACGAGGGCAGGCAGGCGGTCACGGATGGAGTGAGTATTTCCTGTACGGCGCCCGCCAGATCCAGAGACGGCCATTGCTCTTTTTGCAGCGTATGCCATTCGGCGACCAGCAATCGTTCTGTTTCGAAACGCGTCATTTTCTCACCCTCATGGGAGAACTCTCCTTGTCTGGTTATGGCATCGGTCTTGACCAGAGACTCAAGTCTTACACAGAGTAGGTTGCAATGCTGTCCATACGTAATCAATGGACGTAGCGCCAGGCTACATCGGCTTCAGGACGCGACAGCCAGGGTGGCTGGCCTGTAAGGTGTAACATTGCAGCCATCCCATCACGCTCTACCGCGAGAGCGTCACTCTCAAGCAGAGCGTGCCGAG
>CBDUIJ010000486.1:0-3490 GCA_965367215.1 uncultured Granulosicoccus sp. | reverse complement strand
GCATCATCTTCAATGCAGCGGGGCTGGAGTGGTTTGTGCCTGCATTGGTCATCGGCGCCTTGATACGGGCAATCTGCTCGACGGCGCTGCCGAGATTCCGTGACGCGCCGACAGTGATCAACAAGCGAGTGGGCGAAAAACTGGCAGCGCCTGCCGACAATCTGAGTGCGCCGGCGGGCAACATGGCGATGGCGTCTGCAGGTATGACAGCCCCGTCGATGCCTGGCGGACTCAAGCATGCCGGCTTCATCATGGTCGTTGCCGGCTCAGCCTTGATCAACGGGTCTCATGCGTTCTTCAGTGCATTTGCCATGCTGCACTGGATAGAGTCGGGTATCAGTACGATCACCAGCTCGCTGCTGTGGTGCTTCGCTGTCGTCATGGAAATCATCCTCATGTGGCGATTCACCGACGTTGCCAGGCGACTGTCATCACGTCACTGCATGTTGGCCGCCGGGACTGTGGGAGTCATGCGCTGGAGCCTGTCCACCATGGACCCATCCGTGCCCGTGCTGTTCCTGCTGCAAGGCATGCATGCCTTCAGTTTCGGCTTGTTGTTCATTGCCACCGTCACCTTCATCTCTCGTCGGGTGGATGATTCCATGGCGGCTCGCGCGCAATCCCTGTATGCCACTTTTGCAACGGCTGCACTGGCGACTGCAGTACTGGCATCCGGAGCACTCTACAGCCGAGTGGGCATACAGGGTTACTGGTTGATGGCGGGCATGTGCGTTGCGGGAATGGTGCTTGTCATCTCAAGTTACTCCACAAAACTCGATGAAGATTTTCCCTTGTGAAGAGTCGCCGTGACAACTCCAGCAGCACCTACCACTCGATGGTGGTGTGAAACCCGAGATCCGGCAGATGGCCTGTGACATTGGCCTTGGCAATTTCCCATCCGAACTTGATGGCGCTGTCCGTCGAGGCCCAGAGACCGGCACTGACAGGTTTGAACGACAACATGGTCAGGTCCACGTCGTCCTTACCCGCAGGGTACCAGGCCGCCACGACTGGTGACCAGAATTGCTCTATCGTGGCCGGGTCGTGATGAACGCTCAGTACGCCGTCCACACTGGCATGGAAATCTCGGTCGTTCGAGACCAGGCACAGCTTGGCCGCGGGGGAGTTCAGCGCGGCCACTGCCAGGTCCGTCGTCTTGCTGGTGTAGAACCATATCGTCTTGCGCAGAGGATCAGCCTGGGGTGCCATGGGTTGTAGATGCGAGCCACCGCCCTCTGCTCCCAGAAGTACATCCCGGACATCGGCAATTTGATCCCACAGCGCCTGTTCTGCGTTGACTTTCAGATCTTTGACTTCAGACATCTCATCTCCCTGTTCTAGTGTTCTTGGTGTTCGCAACAAGATCTGGCACCGGGGTTCCGCCGTGATGGAACGTTCGAGTCAGACCGGGAGGGACAATACCGTGCGCATGGGCCGACGGTGGCTCAGTGTAAATACGCCTAGGAGCAGGCCTGTAGACTACATGGGTACTCTGTGAGGTGAAGGTCTTCCGCAGTTCTTGCGGCAGGCGAGCTCTACGGTGTCCGCAGTTTCAGGCAGCCTTGTCGCTTGTGAGGACTGTCCGTGGATCCGTTGCAGGCAGTTGTCCGTAACGAGCAGTGACAAAAGGTGTATTCACACTTGAGCGACGCCTGGCGGTATGGCGTCAGTTCGCTCTAGCGTTCAGATTGCGTCGGATCGAATGATGAGAGACCCCATGGCGAACATGATTTCACGCAAGCTTTTCAGAAGCTGCCTTGTCTGCATATTCGTGGTCGCAGCCGGTATTGCCAACGCGTGGGCGGCAGGGGAAGCCAGTGTGGCCGCTGCCTGGCAAGCTGTGAAAGCAGGTGAGGCTGTCGTGCTCATGCGCCACGCCATCGCACCCGGCATCGGTGACCCGCAAGGGTTCGATATCGAAGAGTGCTCCACGCAACGTAATCTGTCCGAAGCTGGTCGAAAGCAGGCTTCGGCCATCGGCGATGTTCTTCGCGCCAGCGGCATTGATCAGGCTCAGGTTCTCTCCAGCCAGTGGTGCCGTTGTCTGGAAACCGCTCAGCTGTTAGATCTGGGAGACCCTCAGCCAACAAGCATGCTCAATTCCTTTTTCGAAGACAGACTGGCTGGGCCTGAGCAGACAAGGGCATTGAAGGAATCATTGCGCGAATGGAGCAATCGCAGATCAGGGGCGCTTGTGATGGTGACACATCAGGTCAATATCACTGCGCTGACAGGCCAGTTCGTTGGTTCTGGTGATATGTTGATCATCACGATCATGGATGATGCGCCGGTGGTATTGGCGAGGATCAGCACGAAGTGAGCCGATAGATTTGGAACAGTTGCCTCAGTCCTATGAGCCAGGCACCTGGACTCCGGTCTCGCGGTAGTAGCGCAAGGCGCCCGGGTGGATCGGGGTTTCCAGTTTGGAAAGCAGCGCAGGTGTGACCCCTTTCCACCAGGCGGCCTTGTCGAGCAGGGCCCCTTGTTTTTCCCAGAATGCTTTTACCAGCTGATAGGCGGTGGCATCGCTGACGTTCTTGTTGGCATAGGCGAACATGGGCAGACCGGCAGTCATGATCGGTTCAGGCTGACCTGCAAAGGTGTCTGCGGGAACATGAATCGATTGGTAACGCAAAGTCTTGATCTGTTCATCGCTCAACGACAATATCCTGATGCCCACATTCTGGAGGCTCAGAATGGCAGCGCTCAGATCTTCGGCCGGGCCAAGACGCTCAAAGATGAAACCGTCGATACGTTCCTTGCGCAAAGCCTGCACCGCTTCCGATAAGGACATCTCCGAGAGCAGGAGCGTGCCTGGTCGCAAGCCGGCACGGTTCAGGTAGCGCTCGAACGTCTGCCGGTCCGGGATGTTCTCGAACACCAGCCAGGCCACGTCCATGTCTGGCAAGTCGTCAAGCCTGGTGAGGCCGCTGAGTTCGCTCACCACTACATAGGTGGTCAGAACCGGAATCGGGAACAGGGCTGTAATACCCTCGATGCGTTCTACCGGTTCGTCTCGAACACGCAAACGACCTTCGCTGGCAGATACCACCGCACCTGCCGGGGACTGAAACACAACAGCTCCTCTGCGATCTTCGAGACCTTTCAGATTCATCAAAGGACCGGAAGGGGCGGCGGCCACAATCTGTGGATTACCTTCGGTTGCTGTCGCGAGCACTTCGGTCAGTTGCAGATTGATCTTTCGATACCACGAGCCGCCGTTGGCAGCCACGAGTGTCAGCTGCGTGTCCTCGATTGGCGGCGACTGGGTCTGGGCCGCGCAGCCCGCCTGCAGCAGGAGCACAGCCAGTAGCGTTACGCCCCAATGAAGTCTGGTGAAAGAGCTCTTCATGATCTCCGTCAGGTTGCTGCTAGCAGGCAGGCCGATACAAACCCGGGACACGTCGTCGAATACGATCATCAATCAGCCTCCAGAGACTCCATCATGTTTTACAAATCAACGATGGCCTGGCCCAGGGTTTGTTTTACA
>CBDUIJ010000485.1:0-3497 GCA_965367215.1 uncultured Granulosicoccus sp. | reverse complement strand
GTCATTTCATCGGACAGGGCCTTGAGTTCAGGCAGGTATTTGCTGTCGATGGGCTGAGCTGCAGGCAATTCGACTTTCAGCGGGTCGATCTGCTTGTTGTTGACGCGGAATTCATAATGAAGATGCGGACCCGTTACTCGACCGGTCTTGCCAACATACCCGACCACGTCACCTTGTTTGACGCGTGCGCCGGATTTCGACTTCTCGGCAATCTTCGACATATGCGCGTACAGCGTGCTGAATTTCTTGCCGTGTTGCAGTACAACCGTGTTGCCATAGGCGCCTTTCACACCAGAGAAGGCCACTTTGCCATCAGCCGTTGCGTAGATGGGTGATCCGGTCGGTGATCCGTAATCGACTCCGCGATGTGCGCGAAGCTGATGCAGCACCGGATGCAGACGGTTCGGGTTGAAACGTGACGTGATTCTGACAACGTCAACCGGGTGGCGCATGAAGGTGCGTCGCTTGGACTTGCCGTCGGGAGAGTAATAACCTGTTGTGCCGTCATCGGTCGTGAAGCGAATGGCGCGATGGGTCTTGCCGCCACGAATGAATTCGGCAGCCAGGATATCGCCATCACCGATGTAGCGACCTTCCCGATACAGTCGGTCATAGACCAGGCTGAACTGATCGCCCTTGCGGATATCCTTGGCGAAATCCAGTTCCCACTGAAAGATGTCAGCCAGTTCCATGATGGTTGACTGTTTCAGGTCGGCTTGCTGGGCAGCGAGATACAGTGATTGCTGGATAGTGCCGGAGGTCACCACACGTTCCTTTTCCAGTGGCAAGTCGATCGATGCCACTTCAAAGTCATCGTTTGTGCGATTGATGGTGATTCGTCTGTCTTTGCCCACACGGGTTGTCAGACTTTGAAAGCCACCGTCGGGTAGCTGATGAATTTCCAGCTCCTGTCCTATCTTCAGATTGGACAGATACTGTTTGACGGTATCGTCAGTCAGCAATCGCGGCATCTGGTCGATCTTCACGCCATGGTCGTTGAGGATGCCGGACAAGGTATTGCCGGGAGCCACAGCAACCACAATGGTGCTGGCTTTATCTGCTGCGTCGGCATCATCACGAACTGCCGTCAGGGCAGGGTGATCAACCAGTGGGGAGATCGTTTTCGTGACGCTCGTGTCCGTCTCTTCCATGAGTGGTTGTAGCGGATCGATTGCCGTATCAGTCGTCGTCAGGCTCTGTTCGGTCGCCACGGCAACAGCGGCCGGACGCGTGATCGCGACTTGCTCGCTGCTTCTGGCTGCCAGCGGCATAGGCAGTGCCGGTGTGACTTGATCCTTCTCTCTGGAGAAGTGCGCGCTCAGAGCATCGACAGCATCATCGAAGAAGAAGGTCGGCGCCGGCATGCTTGCCCGCACCACTTCCTGGGCGGGGTTGTTGTTCGTCGTCTCGGTCTCGACCGTAGTCCAGACAATGCCGCCGATAACCACTGCCAGAGCAGTATAGAGTTTGGTCCGCTGGCTCAGGTAGGGACTGGGTTCGACGCGGTTCACGGTCGAATTGATTCTGACAGCACCGTTTCGCGCAGGAGTCGCCGAGGAGCTGCGATGAGCGCCTTTCGATCTGCCACGTGATGACTTGGCCGCTTCAGCGGCAGAGCCGCGCGAAGTGTCAGTCCGTGTTTCACCGGTGCTGTTGAACGCGCCGGGTGAGAAGTCCACACAGTGCGGACGGTAGTGAGCGTTTCTAGTAGTCAACGCGAGTGTCCGTTCGTAGAATTTGGATTGTGAATGAATAACGCCTGTTTTCGTTTATAGTCGCAATTACAATCGTCAGCGCTTTATCAAGTGTAGAGCAATTGTAGAAAAAGTGAATGTCAACTAGGGTTGCGTCAAGTAACCGAATTCGATTTTCTCTTGATTACCTTGCCAGTTACCTGGCTCACCACGTGGAGCAATTCATCAGTCATGCCGTCCGAGAAATCCATTAACAGTCGCGATATCGACGAACAGATCGCTCTGATTTCGAGGGGTACCGATGAGGTGCTGGTGGAAAGCGAGTTGCGTGAGCGGTTGAAAGAAGGTCGACCATTGCGTATCAAAGCAGGATTCGATCCAACTGCGCCCGATTTGCACCTCGGGCATACCGTATTACTGAACAAGATGCGCCAGTTTCAGCAGCTGGGGCATCAGGTCATCTTCCTGATTGGTGATTTCACCGGTCGCATCGGTGACCCGAGCGGCAAGAGTGTCACCCGGCCAGCTCTGGATGATGCCGCCGTGCTGGCAAATGCGCAGACATACAAGGAGCAGGTGTACAAGATCCTCGACGAGGAAAAGACGGAAGTTCGCTTCAACGCAGAATGGTTCGAACCCATGTCTGCCAGCGACCTGATACGACTGGCCTCTCGCCAGACACTGGCACGCATGCTCGAGCGAGACGATTTTGCCAAGCGCTACCGCGAGCAGCAGCCCATCGCCCTGCATGAGTTCCTGTACCCCATGGTGCAGGGTTATGACTCTGTAGCCCTGAAGTGCGATGTGGAGCTGGGTGGTACCGATCAGAAGTTCAATCTGCTGATGGGGCGCGAGCTGCAGAAGGGTAATGGGCAGTCACCACAGATTGTCATTACCATGCCATTGCTCGAAGGGCTCGATGGTGTGCAGAAGATGTCGAAGTCACTGAACAACTATGTAGGTGTCGATGATGCGGCCGATGACATGTTCGGCAAGCTCATGTCCATTCCCGACAGCATCATGTGGCGCTATTTCGAATTGCTCAGCGCACGCCCCAATGCCGATATCGAAAAGTTGAAGCAGGCTGTCGACGATGGCAAGAACCCGAGAGATGTCAAATTCGAATTGGGTATCGAAATTGTCGACACCTATCATGGTGCCGGTGCGGGTGAATTGGCGAGAGATGCCTTCATCAAACGGTTCCAGCAGGGACAGTTGCCGGAAGACATCAAGAACGTCGATGTCGAAGCAGGTAGCGACGGGCGGCCGTTGGCCAATGTGCTGGTCGATGCGGGTCTGACCGAGAGTACATCGGAGAGTCATCGCATGATCAAGCAAGGCGCGGTTCGCATTGATGGCGAACGGGTGGATGATGGTCGTCAGCTGTTGCAGTCGGGTTCCGAGATGGTGCTCCAGGTCGGCAAGCGACGTGTTGCAAGGGTTTCGTTGATCTGAGTCGGCATTCTCTGGTCAGTCGGAGCCTCGTTCTGTATTGCAGGCGATGACTGGCTCGGTGCTTGTGGGCAGTGACAGGCCAATCTCAGCCGTATCTGTTATCCATGTGATCGATGTCGCACCTTTTGCTCGTTTTATCCTCGTTGGAGACTAAAGATTCGCGTCAGACGGACGTTAACTTGAGTCCTGCAAGGGGCGGCGCAGCGGGTCTGGAAGATATGTTCCAGATCATCACGGGAGCAGGTTTGAGGTTTTTGAATTTTATTTCCTCAACCCTATTGTTTTTTACTCCCAAGTCCGTAGAATTCGCTTCCTCGCAGCAGCGCAGAGACAGCCCTTCGGGTTGGA
>CBDUIJ010000484.1:0-3518 GCA_965367215.1 uncultured Granulosicoccus sp. | reverse complement strand
ATGTCGGCAGAATCAAAGCGGACTTTCCCGGGTTGATCGAGGCTCTTTCCAAGCACAACGGCGATCATCGCGCGTCCTATCTCGACGGTGGAAGTTGCAAGTCCAAACGGACGCATCAGCGGACCCAACAGCGAGGACAGTCCATAGAGGCGAACATTATGTCGAATGCCTCGCTTCGCCACGATAGCTGCCGGTCGAAAGACCAGTGCGCAAGCGAAACCGGCACCAAGAACTGCGTTCTCGGTCCTTCCCTTGACCCTGGCCCACATCAATCGACTCGTTTCGGTCTCATCGGCCCCGGCTGCGGAGATGAAAACAAAGCAGCAACCAGGACTCTGTTCGTGCAGGACTCGGACGGCCGCCACCGTATAGTCATGCGTGATTTGTTTGTACTGTTGCTCTGTGCACCCCACTTGAGGGATCCCGATGGCCCATAGACATCCATCGACTTCGCGCAGATCCGGTGCCAGCGAGGAAAAATCACTGAAGTCCTGGTGTATCAGTTCACGCAACTTGGGATGGGATCGTCCTGTAGGATGCCTGAGCACACAAATGACTTCAGCGATATCCGGATGGTCAAGACACTCGAGCAGCGCGCCGGCACCGACGGTTCCGGTGGCCCCGAAGATAACGATACGCTTCACGGTGTAACCCCCGCTGCAATCGTAGCCTGAGAACTTTTTCGGGCAGCCGGGAAGAACATGTAATACAAGACCGGGGCGGCAATCATCGTCAGTACCGAGGCGAAGGCGAGTCCGGCCATGATCGTCACGGCCATGCTGGCGAAGAAGGCATCAGAGAGCAGGGGTGTCATGCCGAGAATGGTTGTGATTGCGGCAAGAAACACGGGCCGCAGACGTGAAACCGATGCCTCGACGATGGCGTCGTCAAGCTTCTGCACCGATCGGCGTACGATGTCGATCTCCTCGACCAGCACGATGCCGTTCTTGATCAGCATGCCTGAAAGGCTGAGCAGCCCCAGCAGTGCGGTGAAGGAAAACGGCAGGCCGGTTCCAAGCAGGCCGAGGGTAACGCCGTTGACCGACATCGGTACCAGCAGCCAGATGATCAGTGGCTGTCGGAGCTTGCGAAACAGTACGATCGAAGTCAGCACCATGATGATGAACGCCAGCGGCAATTGCCCGGCAAGACTGGATTGCGCCTTCGTGGAATTCTCGAATTCCCCACCCCACTCGAACCGGTAACCGATCGGCAGCTCGATCGCCTCTATCTGCTCGCGCAACCGTGCATGCATGGCTGCTGCTGTCTCTTCAGAGCCGATGGCGGCCTGTACCGTGATGGTGGGTACCCGATCACGCCGCTTGAACACAGTATCCTGGACATTTGCCCGAAGCCCGTCCGTCACCTGCTCGAGGGGGATGTATTCCTGCGTGACGTTGGCATACAGTACCTGGTTCTCGAGCTGATCACGCGATTCCGCCGATTGGCGGGCGATGATCGGAATCTGCCTCTCGCCCTCGAGCAAGGTGCCCGCACGCACGCCGGTTGTCGCGAAAGCGAGTGCCGCAGCGATGTCGTCACGCGTCACGCCGACCGTCTGGGCCCGATCTGCCGCATACGCGTGCGACAGCACGATTTCTGGCTGATGCCAGTCTGTGCGCAGGTTCTCGAGATCATCCGGAAAGTCCCGGAAGACTGCCATTGCCTCAGCTGCGAGGCGGCGCAACTCCAGCGGATCGCTGCCACTGAAGCGTGCCTCGATCGGGTAGCCACCGCCAGGACCGAAGATCAGGCGTTCGGTACGAAAATCACCTTCACTCATGGTTTCGGCGGCATAGGCTTCAAGCGCTTGCTGCACCTCTGGAATCACATCGCGATCAGTGGTTCTGACGATGATGTGCCCGTAGGATTCATCCGTGGCTTCCGGTGAATAAGTCAGGATGAACCGCGTTGCGCCCTGGCCGATGAATGTGGAGTACTCGACGACATCGTCGCGCTCTTCCAGCCACCGCTCGACCCTCTTCATGGCTGTCGAGGTCTGACGGATGTCGGCACCCTGGGGCAGCTTGTAGTGCACAAAGAACATCGGCGTGTTCGAGGGTGGGAAGAACTGTTGCTTGATGTTCGCAAATCCCATGTAGCAAAGTACCGTGACCGCGAACAGCGTAGCGACCACTGCCCAGCGAAACCTCAGTGCTGCGCGCAGCACCGTCGCGTAGGCACGAAACACCGGGCCATCATAGCCGCCTTCGCCCGCAGTGCTGGCATCGCCGACCTTGAACAGGTAATGGCCCAGCAGGGGCGTGGCCGTCAGTGCAAGTACCCAGCTCAGCAGCAGCGAGATGCCTATGACGGCGAACAGGGACAACAGGAACTCGCCGGTTGCGTCGGGGCTGAGACCGATGCCGGCAAAGGCCATGATGCCAATGACGGTCGCGCCGAGCAGCGGAAACTGCGTCTTGCTGCCAACGTCTTCGGCCGCCTCACGCGACGCTACCCCACGCCGCATCGACATCTGCATGCCTTCGGCGACGACGATGGCGTTGTCGACCAGCATGCCCATCGCAATGATCAGCGCACCCAGCGAGATGCGCTCCATTTCGATCGAGAACACCGCCATGAACAGCAATGTACCGACCACCGTCAGGAGCAGGGTGGCACCGACCACGACCGCTGCCCGCCAGCCCATGAACAGCGCCAGCACGATGACAACGATGGCGACTGACATAGCAAGGTTGACGATGAAGTCATCCGTCGCAGCCTCTACCACTTGATGCTGACGGTAGATCGGGTGGAGTTCTACGCCGATGGGAATTTCCGTCTCGAGTTCCGCGAGCCGTGCATCGACGCGAGCGCCGATCTCGACAATGTTCTCGTCACCGAGACCGGCTACGCCCAGCGTAAAGGCATCGACCCCGTCGAAGCGGATGATCTGTGCGGGCGAGTCCACCCGATTGCGACTGATGGTCGCGACATCGATGATATTGAGTGTATCGCCGCCGATGCCGACGGCCAGGTTGCCGATCTCATTCAGCGAATCGGAGCCTTCGGGAATCTGCAGCCGGATTGCCATGCCATCGACCATCAACTCGCCAGCCTCACTCAGGCTGTCAGCCGAACTGATTGCCGCGGCGACGACCTGCGGATCGATGTTCTGGTTGACCGCCAGTGGCATCGACACGTCAGCAAAAATCGCCTCCTCGGGCAAACCGGCGACATCCACGTCAGCAACCCCGTCGACTGCCAGCAACTCGCGTCTGAGAAAGGTCGAGATAGCGTGGATCTCGGCATCACTGAAGCCGATTGCCGTCACCGCATAAAAGACTCCGAACACATCGCCGAAACTGTCATTGACCAGAGGAGATGCGGCCCCCTGGGGCAGTGTCCGTTCGGCATCGGACACCCGGTTCCGGAGCTTGGTCCAGATACCCGGCAGTTCGTCGGGTCCATAGGTGGACTTCATCTCGACATTGATCAGGGATGTACCCGGTCGGTTGGTCGAGCGCACCGAGTCCACTTCGCCCATCTTCTGGATCGCCGCTTCGAGCGGTTCGGAC
>CBDUIJ010000483.1:0-3532 GCA_965367215.1 uncultured Granulosicoccus sp. | reverse complement strand
GAATCAGATGCACCATCAGCATTCGGCGAATGGAGATCAGTACTCTGTCCCGTTTATGCAAGGCGATATTGTCCACCGATCAACTCCGTCCCGATGAGCAACCGCTCGAGGGAAAAACGCTCAGAAAAGAACCGACGCTCTTGACTCGAAGCTTCGGACTGCGCAGGCCACGTTTGCCAGACCCGGTGTGATGATGGTGGCGCATGACAAATCGTTTACCTGCAAGTAATCCAAGGAGCTTATCCGCATTGCAGAGGAAACGATATGCCAGGGGCGCGCCACCGCCCTTCTTACACGGTTTGCGTGACCAGACGGTCCACCAGCTCGACCCAATGCACCACCTGTCGACCACTGCCACCTTGCAGGTGCAGCTGACAGCCGATATTGGCGGTGGCAATGATATCCGGCTGCTCTGCCAGCAGATTACCCAGCTTGTTGTCGCGAAGCTGGTGACTCAGCTCTGGCTGGAAGATCGAATAGGTGCCTGCCGATCCGCAACAGGTGTGAGAATCGTTGACCGGTGTCAGCGTGAAGCCGAACCGACCCAGCAGCGCCTCGGTCACCAGGGGCAATTTCTGGCCGTGCTGCAAGGTACAGGGAGAATGAAAGGCCACCTTGCCCATGGCCTGGGCCTGGCTCTGGAAAAGCGTCAGATCTTCCTGCTGCAGGACCTCGATCAGCACTTCAACGATATCCTTGCACAGCTCGCTGACCCGCCGGGCCTTGTCGGCATAGTCGACGTCATCGGCCAGTACATGACCGTAATCCTTGACCATGACGCCGCAGCCACTGGCCGTGGTGATGATGGCTTCGCAGCCTGCCTCGATGGACGGCCACCAGGCATCGATGTTCTGCCGCATCAGCGCCTTTGCCTTGTCCTGCTCGTTGAGATGAAAATGTACCGCGCCACAGCAACCAGCCTGTTCGGCGTGTTGCAGGGTAATGCCGAAGGCATCCAGCACGCGCGCTGCACTGACGTTGGTAGCCGGTGCCATGGACGGTTGCACACAGCCATCGAGCACCAGCATGTGGCGCGCATGAACGGCCTCTGGCAAGGCACCCGGCGATTGCCGGGGCGGCACACTGGCAGCCAGCGTCGCAGGCAGCACGGGGCGCAGAGTCCGACCCAGCCACACCATGGGAGCAACCCGCTTCGAGTAAGGCAGCACACTCAGAATGGCCTGCCGCTTCCAGTAATCCAGACCGCTGCGTGGCACCTGCTCTTCGACCAGGTCGCGCCCCAGATCGACCAGATGACCGTATTCCACGCCAGACGGACAGGTTGTCTCACAGTTGCGACAGGTCAGACAGCGATCCAGATGCGTACGCGTCGTAGCAGTGGGTTTATGACCCTCCACCACCTGCTTGATCAGATAGATGCGGCCCCGCGGGCTGTCCTGCTCATCCCCCAGCAGATTATAGGTCGGGCAGGTAGCCAGGCAAAAGCCGCAGTGCACGCATTTTCGCAGTACCTGCTCGGCAGCAATGGCCCGCGGATCGTTTGCCAACTCGGGCGCGATGGTCGTCTGCATGGCTCAGGCCTCCGTTGTCGTCGGGCTGGTGGCGAGTGCGTCCAGTTCCGGATGAAAACGGCCGCGATTGAACAGGCGTTGTGCATCGAAGCTGTCCCTGACTCTGGCCTGCAGGCGTCGCATGACGCCTTCCAGCGGCTGGAAGGCCGGTTCATCGACCGGACCCGGTCCATAGCGGGTTGCGTGACCACCCACGGCCTGAGCCGCCTTGTAGATCTCGGCGGCCGGCGCCGCAGATCGCAACCAGCGCTGCGCACCGGCCCAGTCATGCAACCAGGTTCCCGACACCGGCAAGGCCGGGGCATGATCGGCCACCGAGACCCGCCACAACTGCATACCGGCCGCCGCATCACTGAAAAAGGCATGCTCATGATCACGCACGGCCTGCCAGATGCCGGCATCGGCTGCGGACAGCTGCTCACCACCGAGTATGCGCGCCGCCGCAGAGACGGCCGCCTCGCTGCCGCTGAGTCGCAAGTAGCGCCGATCACCGATCAACATGGCACCGGACAGGGGCAAAGGCCGTCTCAACTGCGCGGCAAAGGACCGAGTATCATTCGCTACAGCCTCATGCACCAGAGTCAGTTCCGCCTCGGGCCGCGGCAGCACCTTCATCGAGACATCCAGCAACACGCCCAGCGTACCGAAGGCACCAATCTGCAGACGGGAGACATCGTAGCCCGCCACGTTCTTCATCACTTCACCGCCAAACGACAAGTCCTGTCCCTGACCATTGATCACCCGGGTGCCCAGAACGTAATCTCGCGCCGAGCCGGCAAAGGGACGTCTCGGCCCGGACAGCCCACAGGCCAGCACACCACCAATGGTACTGGCCGGCAAGCTCGGGGGCTCGAAGGGCAGCATCTGACCGGCCTCATCCAGCACCTGGTTCAGCTCCTTCATCGTTGTACCGGTCCTGACACTGACGACCAGTTCGGTGGGTTCGTAACTGATGATGCCGCTATGCGAGAGCATGGAAAGCGCCTCGGCACGCTGTGCAACATCCTGGCGATGACCCAGCATGTGCTTGCTGTTGCCGGCTACGATGTTCAATGGGGTGTCGGCGGCCGCCGACTGTCGTACGCGCTCCAGCAGAGCGCCGCTATCGTCGTTGGAAATCACGGTTGGGCAGTCCTTTTCTAGAATCGCTCGAGTTCGGGAAACGGCAATTCGCCGTGATGGATGTGCATGGCACCGAATTCGGCGCAGCGTTGCAATGTCGGTACGGCCTTGCCGGGGTTGAGCAGGCCTTCCGGATCGAACGCGGCCTTGACCGAATGAAACTGCGTCAGCGTGTCGGCATCGAACTGGACACACATTTCGTTGATCTTCTCGACACCGACGCCGTGCTCACCGGTAACGGTGCCACCGACTTCGACACACAGTTGCAGTATCTGACTACCCAGCTGCTCGGTGCGGTGCAACTCGCCGGGCTTGCCGGCGTCGAACATGATCAGCGGATGCAGGTTGCCATCACCGGCATGAAACACATTGGCGATGGGCAGACCGTACTCCTTCGACAACTCATCCATGCGCTGCAGCACATACGATAGCTGTCTGCGCGGTATGGTGCCATCAATGCAGTAATAGTCAGGAGCCAATCGTCCGACCGCCGGGAAGGCCGACTTGCGCCCCTTCCACAACAACAGTCTTTCCGCCTCACTGGCCGCAATGTGCAGACTGGTGACGGAGGACTCCCGGAAGACTGCCGAGACGCGTTCTATCTGTGAGACCACTTCTTCGGCGGTGCCATCGAGTTCGCACAGCAGCAACGCTGCCGCATCGGTCGGGTAGCCACACTTGGCAAATGCCTCGGCGGCGATGATGGCCGGATTATCCATCAGCTCCAGCCCGGCCGGAATGATGCCGGCTGCAATGACGCGACCTACCGCATCGCCGGCAGCTTCGACACTGTCAAAGGCTGCCATGACCAGCTTGGCCTCCGGGGGCACCGGCAACAGCTTGACCGTGACTTCCACGACAACCGCCAGCATGCCTTC
>CBDUIJ010000482.1:0-3533 GCA_965367215.1 uncultured Granulosicoccus sp. | reverse complement strand
GCCGACACTGGTCTCTCTCAGCTGTGCATCCGAACCACCCTCAGGCTTGCAGACTGGCTGGCCATGCCGTGCCAGCAAGGGCACTTTCACGAGTTCGAGGACCACTTCAATCAAGGATTCTGCCAGCCAGCTCAGCTGATCACTGACTTGCATCACAGACAGTGAACCATCCAGTTGCGCACAGGCAATGCGCATTTCCCGGCCTTGCCGGTAATGGCGCAGCGAATCCATCTGTGTTTCCAGATCAGCGTCTCGCAATCGGTCCAGCTGCTCCAGTGCATCCTGGCGCACCGAGCCATGATCCGGATACAATTCGGCACCGGAGCCAATCAGCAGTTCATCGATGACCATTGGTTGGCGCAATACGAAATTGGCCAGCCAGCGGCTCTCTGAAAACAACTTGACCAGTCGTGCCAGTGCCTGCGGCTGGTCGCCGAGCACTTGCAGGTAACCGCTTCTTCCGGCGACGGTGCGCACCAGCGCCAGCGATCGTATCAGCGTCTCGGAAGGTTCTGACGAACACAGGGCCAGCTGCATGATCATCGGCACGACTCGCTCAACCCTCTCCTGGCTTTCAGCAGTCAGGCGCTGGTAGAAAGGGCCTCGGCTGACACCGGCAAGAGCACTGAGCATCTCGTCATCGGGTTCGAACCCGCAGTAGGTCAAAGCCTCGGCGCGTTCTTCATCGTCAGAATCCGGCACACCGATCAGTCGCCAGGTATCCGCAACACGAGCGATGTATTTTTCAGTCAGCACCCCACCCTCGCAAGCGGTGGCATCGACATCCTCATCATCGATATCGCGGTGCCCAGTGTGGACGGTCGGCAGATCGGGAGCCTCCTCAACCTCGAACAAACCGGCAAAACTGTCCGAAACACGTCGTTGATGCACGGATAGCGTTTCACGAAAAGTCGTCCAGTCACTGACATCCAGTATCGCAATCAGTCGCTGTTTGTCTGTGCTGTCGGTCGGCAGGCTGTGTACCTGCTCGTCGCGCATCATCTGCACCGCATTTTCAACCCGTCGCAAATAGGCATAGGCTTCCAGAAGCCCCTCGACCTCCTCGTGTTCCAGCAGCTTCTGATGCGCCAGCTGCCGCAGGACGGCCACAATCGAGCGCGTGCGCAGACGCTCGTCCCGCCCGCCGCGTACCAACTGGAAGGCCTGACCGATGAACTCGACTTCGCGAATGCCTCCGGCGCCCAGCTTGATATTGTCAACCAGACCCTTCTGGCGGACAGACAAGGCAATCTTGCGCTTCAGATCACGCAGGGAGTCGAATGCGTTGTAGTCCAGATACCGCCGGTAGACAAACGGGGTGACCAGGGATTGATAATCCCGGATGTCTTTCGGCAATCCGGTGATTGCACGGGCCTTGATCATGGCGTAGCGCTCCCAGTCACGTGCCTGGGTGAGGTAGTAGTTTTCCAGCCCCTCCAGATTCATCACCAGCGGGCCACTTTCGCCAAAGGGTCGCAGACGGGTATCCACCCGATAGGCAAAACCATCGGCCGTGGTGCTGTTGAGCAGACGGGTGAGGCCTTGGGCTACGCGACGAAAAAACTCGCCATTGTCGACAACGCCCTTGCCGCGAGCATCACCACGGGTCTGCCCGGACTCTGCGTACAGGCAGATCAGATCGATATCCGAGGATACATTCAGCTCATACCCTCCCAGCTTGCCCATGCCCAGCACGATCAGCCGCTGTTCGCGCCCATCTTCGCTGCACGGCTCTCCGTAGCGCTGGACAAGACTCTCGTGTGTCCAGCGCTCAGCAGCAATGATGCAGGCATCCGCCAGCAGCGACAGGTCTTTGAGTGTGTGCATCAGCTCTGCTGACTGGGTCAAGTCGCTCCACAGGATGCGAAACAGGTGCCGGTGCCGGAACTGTCGCAACACAGCCTGCTGCCCGGCTTCCCGCTGTTTGCTGTCCATGGCTACCGGAGAATTGTGAATCAGTTCCTGCCAGCAAGCTTCCAGCTCCTCCAGCAGGCGTTCGGTGTCCGGCGACAGACTGTCGGCCTGAAGAGCGCCCGTATCGAGCAGACGCTGGATGGACTGTGGATACTGCGATGCCACGCGCGCCATGTACGGACTGACAGCACAGACGGGTAAAAGCCATGTGTTCAGCAGGGAGATACCAGGGGTAGCGGTCGTCATCGACGCCTGTATCTGTTCAACCTGCTCCCGCAGGGCGGGCGTAATCCACTGCATTGAATAATCACTTCGCACTGTCGGTACAAGCCTCCGTGGTGTGTTCGGATATCGGGCGTGACAATCAGCCTGGCACAATCTTTCTCCGGGCTTCGGGTATCATTCGCCCCATGGCAAACCAGCTCGAACTAGAACATATATACGTCGATATCGATGGTACTCGCATCATAGATGATGTGTCATTCTCACTGAAACCGGGCGATATCGGGTGCCTGCTTGGCCCCAGTGGCTGCGGCAAGACCACTCTACTGAGAACCATCGGTGGCTTCCAGGCACCTTCGGCTGGCAAACTGTCCATTGCTGGTGAGGTCGTGGCCAATTCGGAGCAACAAGCCTCGCCGGAGCAGAGACGAGTTGGCATGGTCTTTCAGGACCTTGCGCTGTTTCCACACATGACGGTCCGCAAGAATGTCGCATTCGGCATCAGTGGCAAATCTCACAAGCAAGTGGAACAGAGAGTCAACGAACTGCTGGAACTGGTGAGCATGCAGGACTATGCCAATGCATACCCACATCAGTTATCGGGTGGTCAGCAGCAACGAGTCGCGCTGATAAGGGCCATGGCACCTCGCCCACCCGTGCTGCTGCTGGATGAGCCCTTCAGTAGCCAGGATACGGAGCGTCGAGTGCAACTGGCCCACGAGGTTCGCGAGATTCTGAAACGCGATGGCATCACAGCGGTACTGGTGACCCATGATCAATTCGAGGCATTTGCCATTGCCGATCATATCGGGGTCGTCTCCGAGGGCCGGCTGCGACAATGGGACGATGCCTATAGTCTGTATCACACGCCTGCTGATCGCTTTGTGGCCGATTTCATCGGTGAGGGTGTCTTTCTGTGTGGCAACACGCTGGAGGACAACGTCATTCAGACCGAGCTGGGCATTATCCAGGGTGAACTCAGCGAAGACCTGCCGGCCGGTACATTGATTGAGCTGCTGGTACGACCCGACGATATCATCCACGACGACCAGAGCCCCAACAAGGCAACGGTGGTGGCACGGGATTTCCGCGGTGCTGATCACCTGTACACCTTGCGAATGCCGGGAAATACGCGCTTGCTCTGCCTTGCCCCCTCACACCACAATCATCCGGTGGGCGAGCAATTCGGCATTCGCCTGCAACTGGACCACCTGGTCATTTTCGAACGGCAGGACATCGCTTTCGGCTGATTGCGGCAGCAGTGGTCAACCCCTAAGAATGATGTGCCAGCAGACGATTCACTTCGCTGGCAATCGAGAGACAGGCTGTCAGCCCAGGCGACTCGATACCAAACAGATTGACCAGCCCGGGCAGTCCATGTTCGGACTGAGACTGAA
>CBDUIJ010000481.1:0-3549 GCA_965367215.1 uncultured Granulosicoccus sp. | reverse complement strand
TTACAGTGGGTCGGATGAGGTTGAGCAGCCCGATCAGGCTGGGGATGGTAGCAGTAGCAGCCTTCGGACAGAAACGGACAGGATCTTGACGATTGCCGAGGCGGCTCGACTGGCCGGCTGGCGAATCGTCTTGCCATTGCTGCTGCTGGCATTCATCATGGAAAGCGCGCTGGCAAACCGACGTCTGGACGTCAGGAGAGATGGCTCATGAGTCCATCCGTAGAGCGTTTCGGGGATTATCTGCATCGCGCGATGCGGCGCGAACGCTGGCGTCACATACTGCGCTTTGTCGCTGTACTGGCTCTGGCGTTGGCACTGCTCACCGCTGTCGGTGCCTGGGCTGGTCTGTTCCGAGGGTTCACGCCCGTACTGACCAACTCGGTGCGTGCAGGTCTGGTGATCGTGACCTTGCTCTGCCTGCTGTTGCTCCTGTGGCGCCCCTTGCGCCGTTTGCAGCGCGACCAGGGAGCTACGCTTGTCGAAAGTGCCGATGCGGCCTTTGACGGGCGGGTATACACCTACCTGGATACGCGTGCCGAACGTCCCGACCAGCCGTTCCTGTCATTGCTGGCTCAGGATGCCTTGTCCATCGCCCGCCGTGTACCGTTGCAACGTATCGTGCCGACCGCCGGCCTCGTATGGCCGCTGCTGCTGCTGTTGCTGATCATCGGCGCCCTGGGTGCGACCCGACTGCTGGCGCCGCCGAATTGGCAGAATGCGGCCTTGCATGTCTGGTGGGGCTGGAAGGATACGACGCTGGTCGAACCCCGCTCGGTTGCCGTGATGCCCGGTGACATCGAGTTGCTGGCCGGTGAAGACCTGCCACTCGACATCGAACTGAGTGGTTTTCGGCAGGACACGGTTACCCTGCATGCCCGCAGTGGCGAGGGGGAATGGCAGGAAACGCCAATTACCCGTTCGCCTGATCAGCGGTTCCGTTTTACCCTCTATCGTGTCAATGAAGCACTGGAATATCATGTCAGTGCTGCCTATACCCAGAGCCCGACCTATCAGGTCTCGGTGATACAGCCGGCACGACTGGAAAGAATCGATGCCAGCTTCGAGTATCCGGAGTGGACTCGCCTGACACCGGCAACGCTGATGGATGTCGGTAATATCAGTGGCGTCAAGAACACCCGGGTCAGTCTTGCCTTTCAACTCGACAGGCCCTTGCAGGACGGTGCCCTGCGACTGGGAGATCGCCTGCTGAGCTTGCAGGCACTGGAAACTGCGGCGGAGTCGTCTGCCAGTGACAGTCTGAAGACGCCTGCCGATGCGGAATCCGGCAGTGAGCCGAGTTCGGTCGTTGACGGGCAGACCGGTCCGTATCGGTACAGTGCAAGCTTTGTCATCGACAATGACATGCAGTATCAGCTGATTGACCGGATGCTGGAGCGGGAAGTCCCCATCAGTTCCGAATACGCGGTCATCGTGCGTGGTGATGAAGCACCGGTGGTCAAGTTGATCAAGCCCGGGCGCGATGTGACAGCCTCACCGATAGAGGAAGTGTCTATCGGTATCGAGGCCGAAGATGACTTTTCAATCGAGTCCGTTGAGTTGCTGTATTCGGTCAACGCCGGGGAATGGCAGAGCGTGATGTTGCCTCCCGAGAGGCTGACGGAACATGTGTTCTATCTGGAGTCGATGGGCAGTCCCGAGTTGCCCGGTGACGATCCCGGCGCTCTGACGCAGGGGCCTTCACCTGACAGCGAACCCCCGCCGCAGCTTACCGGTCTGACCGGGCTGGTGATGCAACCGGGCGATCTGATTACCTACTACGTACGTGTGCGGGATCACGACAGCGTCAGTGAAACGGACATGATGCTGATTGATGTCAGACCGTTCGAGCGTCGCTTTTCGGAAGGACAGGGCGGAGCCAGCGGCGGTGCCGGTGGAGGCGGAGCCAATGAAGGCAGTGAGATTTCACGGCGACAGAAGGAAATTCTGCTGGCGACCTGGAATCTGCAGCGTACAACCGAGGCGCTGGGTGGCGAGACTGCCGGCCAGGAAGACAATGCTCGACTGCTGTCCGAACTGCAGGTGACTCTGGCTGAACAGGCGCGCACCTTGGCAGATCGTTCAGAGGCGCGTGATCTGGTCGACCAGGGCGAAAAGATTCGTCTGTTTGTCGATTATCTGCGCGCCGCTGCCATACAGATGGAACCATCCGCTACAGCCTTGCAGACACTGGATTTCGCACGGGCGATACAGCCTCAGCAGAAAGCCTTGCAGCTGTTGCAGAGAGCCGAAGCCCTGTTCGCCGATATTCGAATGACGCAGCAGCAGGGGCAGGGAGGAGGCGGCCAGCAAGCGGGACAGGACATGGCTGAAATGTTCGAACTGGAGATGGATCTTGAACGCAACCAGTATGAGCAGCCGGATCGCGGTGGCAACAGTGCGGGAACTGAACAGCTGGACGATATCTTTGATCAGTTGGCCGAGCTGGCTCGACGCCAGCAGGCACTGGCCGAAGCCGAACGCCAGCGCGAACAACTCACTCGTGAAGAGCAGTGGGAGCAACAGCAACTGACGCGCGAACTGGAGCAGATGCAACGTGATCTGGAACAGTTGCAACGCGATGCCGAGTCTGCCGAAGGCAGTGAAGCACAGGAACTGGCAGAGGCTGCTCGCTCCTTGTCCGAGCAACTGCAGCGCGCTCGCGAAGCACTTGACGCATCGACACAGGATGGGCAGGAGGCGCAAGCCGGTAATCAGCAAGACCCTTCATCATCTGCCAGCGAGGATTCTGCTCAAGCCGGTTCGCAGCAGGGGAGCCAGCAGGGTGATCAACAAGGAGATCAACAGGCCAGCGGTGAAGCCGGCTCTGGATCGCAAAGTGCGGCCGATGCCAGTGGTGCTCAGGGCGGTGCCGGCGAGCAGAGTGAGGGCGATGGTGCATCCGCAGCACAAAATGCAAGTCAGGCTCTGCAGGAGGCACTGGAAGGGCTGGAAGAGACGCGCTCACAGGAATTGGCTGCCAGTCTTGAACAGGCCTATGCCTCAGCTGATGCATTGCTGGAAGAACAGCGAGATGTCGAGGAGATACTGCGTCAGGCCGTGGATCGTGCCATGCGTTCACGTGAGAGCGGAATCTTCGATCCGGGTCTGACCCGAGAAGACATGGAGTCTCTGGCACAGCGAAAGAAGGACCTGCAGACCGGGCTTGAAGCGGCCAGAGATGAGGTCGAAGAACTCGAGCAGCGCTATGGCGCACAGGCCCCGCAAACGGGTCGTTCACTTGAACAGGCGCTACAGCGACTGGAAGAGGGTCGGGTTGTCGAGATGCTGGGTATTGCTGGTGATGCCATAGACAATGGCTCTCTGGTCACGGTATTGCCGGGAGAAAGCCTGGTGACCAATTCCCTGCGTGAATGGCGAGACCGGCTCGGTGAGGCTCGCGACGCGGCTGGTAGCGAAGAGTTGCGATCTCGTGAAGACAACGATCTGCAAGTCGCCGATGCACTGGATCAACTCCAGCAGCTGCGTGAACAATTACAGCAAGGACAGCAAGGACAGCAAGGACAGCAAGGACAGCAAGGACAGCAAGGA
>CBDUIJ010000480.1:0-3552 GCA_965367215.1 uncultured Granulosicoccus sp. | reverse complement strand
CGTTGAACAACAGGCAATCGCCATCGGGCTGAATGGCCAGGTGCAGATCAGCGCAGTCGGCAGTGGCCGTGCGGCGTGGGTCGATAACCACCAGGAACATCTCTGGACGACGTTGTTTTTCCGCCAGAATCCGCTGGTGCAGGACCGGATGGCACCAGGCCAGGTTCGAGCCTACCATCACAACCAGATTGGCCGACTCCAGATCCTCGTAGCAGCCCGGAACCGTATCCGTGCCAAATGCGCGTTGTTGGCCAACAATGCTGGAGGACATGGACAGATCCGAATTGGAGGCGATATTCGCGGTACCGAACCAGCCCTTCACCAGCTTGTTGATGACGTAATAGTCCTCGGTCAGCAATTGCCCACTGACGTAGAAGGCCACTGACTCATGGCCATGTGCTTCGATGGTGTCTTCGAGTGCGCGTGAGACATGATCGATAGCCTGATACCAGCTGACCTCCCGCCCATCGATTTCCGGGGACAGCAAGCGGTTCTCGTCATTCAGGGTTTCTGCCAGTGCGCTGCCTTTTGCACACAGGCGACCCCGGTTGGCAGGGTGCGAGGCATCGCCGCTGACAGTCAAGGTGCCGTCAACAGCCTGATCGACTGTCACGCCGCAGCCCGTACCGCAGTAGGGGCAGGTCGTATTCGTTTTCATGAGTCCAGCCCAGCGCCTTGTCGTGGATGCCTGGTAGCAGGCGTTTTTCTTCATTCGCTCGGGGTGCCTTGCAGTCTTTTCGCAAGGCTCTGGGAGCGCACTTCGTCCTGGTTCAGATCCGCAGAGCCGAAGATCTCAGCGTCATCGGAGAGAGCGGCCAAGGCGGTTGATGGGTCCCGTTCGGCACCTTCCTGGAAGGCCTGACCAAAGATCAGGATGTCACGCATCTCGCTGATATCCGTGCCAGCCCTGAGCAAGTCGGCGTACCAGTCCGCGTCGCTGGTATCGCCATAGAGCACGATGCCAACCAGTCGCGGGCCTTCCAGCACCAGGCGCTTGTAGATGCCAGCGGTGGCATCGCGCAGAATGATATCTTCCAGGCCGGACTCTGCAACATTGTCCGGATACCGTCCGGCGGAATACATATCGACACCGTTGACCTTCAGTCTCATGGCGGTAGCTGTGCTACTGAAACTGGCTGGCTTGCCGGTCAGTGTGCTGGCCAGTGCTTCTGCCATGTCATGGGTGAGGGCCACGAGACCGTGACACTTGCCCTGAGGTTCGACACATTCTCCCAGAGCATGGACATTGTCCACCGAGGTGCGCAAGGCATCGTCCACCACGATACCGTGATTGACAGCAAGACCTGCCTGGGTGGCCAGTCGGGTGGAGGGACGATTGCCTATCGCCATGATGACCAATTCGCAGGCGGTTTCACTGCCATCGGCAAAGTGCAGGCCCTGGACCTGTGAGTCGCCGAGTATGTCGCTTGTACGAGTAGCCGTTCTGATGTCGATGCCGCAGCGCTCGAGCTCCCGACGCAGCAGAAAGCTGGCCTTGCTGTCCAGCTGCCTTGCCATCAGCTGCTCACCCAGATGCACGACACAGACGTCCATCCCCTGTTGTTCGAGGTTGACAGCAGCTTGCAGTCCCGGCAGGTCACCGCCGATCACAACTGCTCGTCTCTTGTTGCGGGCAATGTTCTGCAGGTAATCGACATCATCCAGGTCTCGATGAACATGAACACCCTGCAGGGTATGACCGAGCAGGGGAACCATGATCGGGTCAGCGCCGGTGGCAATGACGAGCTTGTCGTAGTCGAATTGCACACCACCGGCTGTACAGACCCATTGCTCGTCGGTATTGATTGTCTCGACGGGCGTCGACATGAGTAGTCGGATGCCGTGTTCGGCGTACCAATCTTCATCGTGGGCGATGATGTCGGGATACGGCTTTTCGCCAAGGCGTTCCAGTGACATCATTCGAGGTGCGTTGTTGAGGCGACGATTTGCGTCGAAGACCATGATGTCGTAACGATTCGCGTCAAATTCGACCAAGCGTTCCAGCAGGCGATTGGCAGCCATGCCATTGCCGATGACAAGGAGTTTTTCCTTCATGAGCCGCTGGCCTCCTCGGTAGATGTTTCTGCAACGTTGCGGTAACGGCATTCCCTCTGATCCAAGGCAGAGCTTCTGGTAGGAGTTGACATGCAGCCGCGCCCACGAACTTATCGACAGATCGATACTAGCGACTGGGCTGGCAACTGCCCTCTGCTAAATTTGCAGCAGGGTTGTGCAAGGAATGCACTACCATACCAGTACACTATGTAGACTGGGTTGGCAGGGCAGAGAGCTAGCTGATGAGACACCTTCAACAATTACGTTACATCGATGCCGTCGCACGTACGGGGTCGATACGGCGGGCTGCCGAATCGCTGGCAATTACATCGACTGCGTTGAACCGGCGCATTCTGGCGGTGGAAGAAGACCTGGGTACGCCCATCTTCGAACGGCTGCCCAATGGTGTGCGCCTGAGTGTGGCTGGTGAGCTGTTCATCCAGTATGCCCGGCAACAGATCTCCGACATGGCGCGTGTGCAATCGCAGATTGCCGATCTGTCAGGTGAGCGGCGTGGCCATGTCTCGATGGTGTGCGGCCAGGCCATGATGCTGCAGTTCCTTCCCGGCCTGGTGTCACGCTATCGTGCTGATCATCCCGGTGTGTCCTTCACCGCTTTCATCGGGGGGCGTCAGCAGGCTGTCAGCGCCCTGGTGGATTTTTCGGCAGATCTTGCCTTCGTGTACGAGATGGAGCCGTCGACGGCGGTGCAGGTGCTGTACGAGATACCGCAGAGGTTGCATGTGTTGATGGCCAGTGATCACCCTCTGGCGGGCAAGGCTCAGCTGCGGCTGAGTGAATGCGCAGAGTACCCGTTGGCACTGCCGAGCCCAAGAGCCGGTATTCGCCATTGTCTGAATGTCGCTGCGGCCCAGCGCTCGCTGACACTGCACGCCACCGTCGAATCCGACAGCGCCGATTTCCTGCTCAAGTGTCTGCGAACCGAGCCCATGCTGGCCTTTCAGATTCCGGTGGCCTTTGCACCTGACGGCCCTGGCGAGGGTATCTGCGCGGTCCCCATTCACGCCAACGACCTGCCGCCCGGCATGTTGCAGCTGTCGCAGCAACGCGGGCGGCATCTGTCGGTGGCGGCCGCACGCTTTGCCAGTTTCATCATGGAGGGATTGTCCCAACTGGAGGAGGGGCACAAGACCTGATCCGCTGTTATGCGCGGTAGGTCATGAAACTATTCACTGAGGTCTCAGTCGTAAGTGCCCAATAGACATCTGCTTCCAGCAAGCAGCAGTCACTTCCCTTGAATGACACGAGACTCCCACCTTGACGACTGACATCGATACGAACGCCGCCACCGCTGCAACGAGTAACGGCTTCTACACGCCGCAAGTGCATCTGTTGTTCATGGCGTGTGTGCTGGGTGCCATTGTTGGTGTATTGTTCATCATCGTGCAGCCGCTGTTCGGCATGGATACACTGACAAGCCGTCATGCTGCGGCGTATCAGCAGCTGGGTGGTTGGAGTGCCATGCCTGCCATGATC
>CBDUIJ010000479.1:0-3616 GCA_965367215.1 uncultured Granulosicoccus sp. | reverse complement strand
TGCGTGCAGGGTTCCTTGACACGCCCACTCGCGCTCCTGGTGGATTTGGAGGTGGACGCGTGCAAATACCCAGTGTCGGCGAAGATGGTCCGGCATTTCGAGTGCCGCAGGGAATATCGCTATGGGGCAAGTTGTTCGATGAAGGAACACTGCTGGCGCTGGGAATGGCATTGGAATCGGCGTTCGACTGCCACACGGAGCGCCCTGAGTTTCCCTCGTGATGACTGCAATGTCCTTTTTCTGGCAGTAATCCGCTTTCGTGACGGTGCCAATGGCATAAGGAAAAGCGACTACCAGGTGCCGTGGAAAACGTCCAACAGGTACGCAGTATTGCATTCACTACTGGATGAGTTTGCCGCGTCAGTTGGGTCAGTTGTGACGAAGAAGACGTTTTTGAGCTTGAGGCTGTCGGTCAACCGGCATAGGTGCTGACGTCTAATGGCCGGATCGCGCTGTCGACGCAGATGTACGGTCAACCCTCTGGGCTGGCACTGACAACAGCACCCAAGCCAGAGAGGAATCAATCCGGTGACAGTCAACCAGCCCGTGGTAGCCATGATGATGGCTATGGACCGCAATCGCCTGATTGGAAACAATGGTCAGATGCCGTGGCATATTCCCGGTGAACAGGCGTACTTCAAGGCGGTGACGATGGGCAAGCCGATCGTCATGGGCCGCAAGACCTTCGAATCGATCGGCAGACCCTTGCCGGGTCGTACGAATATCGTCGTCACTCGCAATGCCGACTGGTCAGCTGACGGTGTTCTGGTGGCTCGCAGCCTGGAACAGGCATTGGCGATGGCCGCCGAGGTCGATCAGGAAACTGCCGAGCCTGAATTGATGATCATCGGTGGCGCGGCCCTGTGCAGTGATGCCATGCCGCAGACGCAGCGTCTCTACCTGACCACGGTCGATAACGCCTATGAAGGCGACACCTGGCTGGAAAGCTTTCACTGGGATGATTGGCAAGTGGTGTCGGAAGATGTCCGGGACCCTGCCACGACTGGCGGTTTGCCGGTGACCTACTGGGTACTGGATAAAGCATGAAGACGGGAGTCAGCACTATCAGTACGAGCAGTCAGACGGGTCGTTCAGCGACAACACAGTACCAGCCTGAAATCGACGGATTACGCGCAATTGCGGTCATTGCCGTCGTGCTGTTCCATCTGGAGTTCAAGTGGATTCCCGGCGGTTTTGTCGGGGTCGACGTATTTTTCGTCATCAGCGGATTCCTGATCACACGCCTGATTCTCAAAGAGGTGCGGGCCGGTGATTTCAGGTTCGGACGCTTCTATCTGCGCCGGCTCAGGAGGCTGGGTCCTGCGTTGATCGTGACGTTGTTGCTGACCTGGGCGGTGTCCGTATTCTATCTGACACCAGATCATTTTCAGCGTTTTTCCGGCGCCTTGATGTCATCGGTTTTCTCGGTGTCCAATCTGTTCTTCTGGTTTGAATCCGGCTACTTCGACGCCACGGCCGAGCTCAAGCCCCTGCTGCATACCTGGTCGCTGAGTGTCGAGGAGCAGTTCTACCTGATCTGGCCAGCGCTGATCGTGTTGATAGCAGGGCGAGGCCGAGGGCGCTGGCTGTTGCCGGTCGTGATATCGCTGCTGTCGCTTGCCAGTCTCTACGGCGCCTTGGTGTTTACCAGCTACGAGCCTTCCGCCAGTTTTTTCCTGATGCCGTTTCGAGTCTACGAATTCGGTCTGGGAGCCGGGTTGGCGATGCTTCCGGGCCTGGTCCGACTCAACGTGGTTCGCGAAGTGCTCGTGCTTCTGGGGCTGATGATGATCGGCTACAGTGCGCTGGTATTCGACAAGTTCACGCCATTTCCCGATATCTATGCACTGTTGCCCTGCATGGGCGCGGCCTTGCTGATCGCCGGTGGCAGCGCGCGTTACATGGGCCTGCTGCTGCGTAATCCGCTGAGTGTCTGGGTCGGCAAGATATCCTATTCACTGTATCTGGTGCATTGGCCGATCGTCGTCCTGTACAAGCACATTACCTTCGAGGACGTGGTGGTCGGCAAGACCCGTATCGCCTTGTTGGTGTTGACCATGATGGCCGCCGTGGCGCTCTACTATGGTGTGGAAAAACGCTTTCGTCTGGCACCACAGACAAAGGCTTCCGGCCCACGTTTTCGTCAATTCGGCTACCTTGCCATTCCGTTGATACTGTCGCTGGGTTCGGCGCATGCCTATATCAATCACGGCTGGCCGGAGCGTTTCGATGCGGCCGTCGTTCATGCCATTGGCAATCTCGAGGAAAAGCAGCTGATTCGCCGGCGCTTCATCGATGCAGAGGATGCCTTGTCCAATCTGCCATTCGACGACAGCGCCGAGGAGCGGGTCCTGGTCATGGGAGATTCACATGCAACGGATATGTTCAACGCCCTTTACATGAATGTTGCGGAAGATCCGCGCATCTCTGTGCGGCGCCTGGAGATCGACGATCTGTGCCTGTATCTGTTTGAGGATGCAGACAAACAGAACCATGATCATCTGTCAGCCGCCGAAGTGACTCGCTGTGTCAAGAAATTCGAAGCCGTCCAGCGTTCCGAGCTGCTGGCCTCTGTCGATCACTTCGTACTCTCGACGCGCTGGGAGCGGATATCACTGCCGCATCTGGAGGCTTTCACCAGTTTCCTGCGCTCACATGGCAAGCAGGATGCGCCCCCCAATATCGTGCTCATGGGGCGAACAGGAGAGTTCAAGACCGTGCCGTCGCTGATACTGAAGAACGGGATGACGGACAATCTGCAGCAACAATTGGCCGAGACTCGCGTCAGTGAGCTGGACGATCTGAATGCAGAGTTCCAGCAAGAAGCACAAGCCTTGCAACTGGATTTCGTCGACAAGCTTCCCTACCTGTGCAACGCCGACGCCAGTCGTTGTGATGCGGTGGATGAGCAGGGAAAGGTGCTGTTCACCGATTACGGCCACTGGACCATGGAAGGCGCGACCTTGTTCGGCCGGCGGATGCTGGAATCGCCGGAAACGGCCCGGTTACTGACGGGGTTGCCCGACGCTGGCGCGGTGTCGAAAAGCCTCAACTGAGGCAGGCCATGGTGCACGGACGCCTGCCAGAGTTGTTGGCAGGCTCAGGCTGACTGACCGTTCACCCAATGACTGCTACGCGTCTCTATGGCATAAGCCACCAGATCGCCTCCCCAGACACAACCCCGGTCGGTCGGTATGACTCCTTCGCGGCAGATGGCCGGGTGACTGGACCAATGACCGAAGATGATGGTCATGTCCAGTGCCTTGCGGGTGGGAAGCTGATGCCAGGGCAGTAGCGGCGCAGGTGCATTCGCTGGCGAACCGTTGTAGTCGAAGTCCAGTGAGCCATCGGGATGGCAATAACGCATGCGAGTGAAGGCGTTGATGGCAAAGCGCTGACGATCTTCGGTGGAGAGATCCTTGCTCCATTCGGCAGGTTTGTTGCCATACATGCGGGACAGAAATTCCGGCAGGTTCTCTGTCAGTTCCCGCTGCAACTCCTTGTTGAGCTTTCTGGCCTGTTTGAGTGTCCAGCCGGGATAGATACCGGCATGTACAAGAACATGCCCGAGCTTCTTGTCCACGTGCAGCAGTGGTCGCGCCGCCAGCCAATGGCA
>CBDUIJ010000478.1:0-3618 GCA_965367215.1 uncultured Granulosicoccus sp. | reverse complement strand
AGACAAACTAGGCCTCATGTTCGTCATGGATCACGCTGAAAACCCGAACAATATACTGAGCGCCATGTGTATCCGCGTAATGATCGTAGACCCGGTCAAGGCATCCAATCACGCATTGGCAGAGCCGCTCATCGATATGTTCTGTCAGGGAGACCTGCCAGTCTGGCTGGACGATTTAAGCGGAGAACTGGCGTTGCTACATCCGGATGCAGACGTTGCCAGATGTGTGTTGACGGATGCCGCTTGCAGGGACAAGGAGTTCGACGCTGAAACCATCAGTAGGGCCAAATCGTGGAACACAGGGGTACGCACAGATTAGATGCGGGTGAGGCTGGCGCAGACTGGGAGATCAAAGGAAATATCGCCCAGAAAACTGCTGTACTTTCATCACAGCATCACGGGTGGCATCGTCGTTATAGCGAAGTGTATGCCCCAGCATTTACTGATATATCCCTTCCAGCTCAAACCAGTAGCAAGCCGCTGGTAGATCTTCAGATCGATTTCATGGGTGAGTTGATTTATGCCTGTTTGCAGTCTGCTTTGATCTGTGTCATTACATGGAATTCAATTGGGTGAATAATCTCACTCATGCAGATCAATGAGAGTGCTGATTCATGCCTACCAATCAACCACTCAGACAGAGCTCGACACGTGGCTTGTACCCTGCCTTGCTGTTCGGCTGTCTTCTGCTGGCCGGCTATCCTGCGAGCCAATCGCTTGCTCAGTTCGGGAGCACTGAGACCGAGGGTGCCATGCCTGCAAATATCGGAGCGATCTCCAGAATCGCTGATGAAGGTTCTGCCCTGACTGCAGGCAATGCAAATGCGGTGCTGAATACCGTGCTGGATGTCATTACCGGGCAGATTTACAAGGAGCAGTTTTTTGCGATGCATGGCTTCATCGAAACGATCGTTCCCACCTCAACAGACTATATATTGCAGACTACGCGAGACAGCTACGAGTCAAGGATGTATGACTGTCCCGGAGGTGGCAACGCAGACATCAAACAGAGGTTGGAAGAAAATGAAAAGTTCGACAACGCAGACTATGTGTTCGTCGACTGTCGCTGGGATGATTTTCTGATCAATGGTACCTCCACCGAATTCAAGACGGACTTTGGTGAATTCCGCAATCACTTCAACGAGCTCTCACTCGTCGATGCAGAAGGGCAACAGAGCACGCTGACTGGATCTTTTTCCCGCACGATAATCGATGATTACGGCTCCGGCAGTCCAGTGGGGATGCACACTTTTCGCAGCGAAGAGACTGTGCTTGCAATCAACAATACGGCAGACACTCTCTTCCTCGACGTTGATCGGACGTCAATAGGTAATGGCTTCTTCTGCCCGAGGTTCGTCACCTGCTATGAATCTGCATCATTCAGTGCCTCATTCACCCTGCGTGCTGCACAGCTGGCGAATGGTCATGAACTGGAGATCAGTACACCACAGACGTTCGTGAACGACAGCGGCCTGGAACTGCGTTTTGATCGCGGCACCCTTCTTGTCGTCGCAGACGATGGCAGTACGATGACTGTCGAGGCTGATAATGGTGACCTTTCTTCGGTAACGGTGACAACGGTCCCCTCTGACGCTATCAGCTCGTCCTACGATTTGCTCTGGAGTGATATGAGCGCGTATCTGGAGCGCCATCGATGAGCCTGTCAAAGACCTTGCGCATGCGCATTCTCACACTGGCACTGTTGCTTACCGTACTGACCATGAACGCCTGCCACTCGTCTTCAGACAACGATAATGGCCCGCCGCCCAACGATGAACTGTCAACACCAGCTCTTTCTGAATCCAACTGGCGCTCTGTCGTCGGTGAAGTGTTTGATGTGTTTACACAAGCGATCTATGACGATCAGCTGTTACAACCTGAGTATTCAACGATCGCAGGACAGGACTACCAGTTTCCATTTGAAAATTCCAACTATCAAAGCTACTCGGAAAACGAATGCACCGACGGTGGTGTCGTCACCCAGCGTAGATCACCAACTTCGTGTGACGGTCGTTGTTTTTCGAGCACCAGCATGCTCTACGCCTGCTCCTCCTCGGGTTATTCATGGCTGGGAAGATTGGACACCGAATCCGGGTATTCAAGCGTTACCAGAATGTATGATGCGCTGACAATCACCTCCACAGATGGCCAACGATCTTATATTGACGGAACTATTGGCATCAACCGATTGGGCTCGAAAATATCGGACAAGGTTCGCCTCAACGCGGCGCTTTCGCGCTATGAGTCCACTTCCAGCAACGGAACAACAGTGCTTACCAACGTCGACACGGTATTCGGTTATGGCACCGACCAGGGAGATGACACAGCCTCGGCAGAATTGCAGGGGACATTGGTAATACGCTCCTCCAATACAGGCGATACCACCATAACGGCAACAGTGACGGTTCCTTTTCTCAATGAAAACAGTGAAGAGCGCCGCTTCCCGCGCGGTACTCTCGAACTGCAAGCAGAGGATGGCAGTCGTATCGAACTCACTGCTGACAATGGAGATAGGGATACATTCGATGTCACACTGAGTAACAACGGCGTTGACACCCTCACCTTATCCGAGCCATGGGGCGATTGGATTGAGCGACTGAGCTTCAATCAACCCTGAAAGTACTGGAAACAGAGACCACTCATTGGTGAGCCTTTCCGCTATTTCTGCCATATAGCAGTCAAACCTGTCTGAAGTGGATTCAACAGGTCTACAGTACCTGGACGCCGCCCCCTACCGTTCCCAAACAGCTTTCAACAGACTTCAAAGGCACGCCCCATCGCCATCGCCATAACCAAAAGTATAGGCCCCCCCTTTCCCAATCGACAAACGCCCTGCCCAGGGTGATTATCCGAGTCTGGAAGAATTCGAAAAGGACCAAGGGAAATGCACTACAAACACCTCCTGCTGTTGCTGACATTTTCCACATTACTCACTGCCTGCGGCGGAGGCAGCAGTGGGGGTGGCAACGACGGTGAACCCGATGGCAGTCCACCGGAATCACCAGAGATTCCACTGACGGAAGAGGCACCCGTCATGCCACCGTTGTATTCCATCGCACTCACCAGGGACAGTGATGGCAATGTGGATGTCACTGCGTTGAACCGCATTAACGGTCAGGCAGATACCTATCGCCCAATGGCTCCGGCCACCGGCGATCTGGTCGCCATGGCCTATGCCGGGGATACGGTCATCGACGCGGTACCGGTGGCGTTTCCCTCCAGTTATGTCTCGGAAAATTTCGTCGGGGATACGATGGATATGGCTCTGGTGGAAAGCGGCACGCTGGACAGTGCCACCGCGCGCATCTTCATGGATGCCACCACCGTGCCTGACAGAATCGACATCGTGGACTCTTCCGAGGCCGTGCTTGCCAGCATCACGAACTTTCCGCAGTCAGACCCCTTCGAGTCTCGTCGCAAACGCCCCTTCAACGATTATCCGTGGATAGAGCTGCTGGAAGAGACTGACACCCACCCCATCATCACGGAGCTCTCTGCCAGTGGTCTCTGGACGCTGAGTGACGACAATATCGCCTCTCTGAAAAACGCGCTGGACGCCATGCCCCGTCGGCTGGTCAGCGCCATCGATACCCTGGGTGTCGGCTTGCTGGAGCGGGC
>CBDUIJ010000477.1:0-3640 GCA_965367215.1 uncultured Granulosicoccus sp. | reverse complement strand
TCTCGGGCCAGGCCAGCTCGAGATCGAAAACCGGATCCTTGACTCGGACACCCTGCTCCAGCGCCTCGGCAGGCAGATCCCCGCCACCCAGTGTTGTCAGCGCAGCCGTCGCCACCTGATGGCTTGCCTTGGGCGTCTGCCGCGTTATGCGACTGCTGAAGGTGTGCTGGGTAGATCTGGCGCCGTCGAGCAGAATATCGACCTTGACCTCCTTGTCGCCGAGCCAGACAAAGTCTTCCTGCTCCAGCGCCAGTCGAACAGTGCGATCGTCGCCCGGCACGACGTAGCCCGCCACAGCATTGGCAGCCAGGTAGCGTCCTTCGAGGTCGGTACTGCCTTCAACCAGAAAGCGGCCCGACACGTTGGCCCTGACTTGCATTTTCTGCATTCTATCGGCGGCCAGATCATACGCGCTCTGGATCGACTTTCTTTCGAACATCAGACTCTGATGTTCGACAGGATCGCTCAGCAACAAGCCGGCACGCTGAGCGTCCAGACGTTGCAGATCCGCCTTCAGCATCAGAGCCTCGGCACGCCACTCCTCATCGATGCAATCGAACAGTCGATCTCCTGTCTGCACCTCACTGCCGGGCGCCACATACAGCTGTGTCACTTCGCAATCCTGTGCAATACGCAGTACCGCCTGTTCGGGTAACCACACGATACCGTCAGCGACCGTGACCTTGGGCAAGGGCAGAGCCACGGCCAGACTGGTGAACAGACACAACAGTGTGGCAATGACGAAGGTCACACGTCGGCGGATATCCTGTGCCTGTCTGCCAATGAAGGCAATCGCTCTCCACACGGGCAAACCGAGCGAGGTCACGAAGACATATATCGCCAGCAGGGCGCCGAAGAAATAGTACTGCCCCGAGATCATCCAGGCGATGAAGAACATCAATGCCACCCGGTACCCGGAGGACAGCAGGCCATAGGCAATGAGCCACCAGCGTTCACGCCGGTCGGAGAGTGTGATTGTGGAGGCCTCATTCATCCCCATTCGTCTGGCCAGTCCGCTGAGTAGATACTGACGCGAACGTGCCGCCAGATTCGGAATCTCGACCCAGTCAGCCAGCAGATAATAGCCATCGAACTTCAACAGGGGATTACCGTTGAACAGCAAGGTCGACACCACACCTATCATCATGACTGACAGAGCCGCATCCTGTGCCAGCCCGGTGGAATGCAGCCAGACCAGTGCCGCGACGGCAGCCAGAGAGAGTTCCACGAGAATACCTGCCGCACTCACCAGCATCCGCTGATACTTGCTGACAAACATGTTGGCGGCACTGGCATCCACATAGGGATTGGGAACCAGAATCAGGATTGCCAGACCGAACTCGCGCACCTCGCCACCATAGCGCTTGACGACCAGCGCATGCGCCAGTTCATGCATGAATTTCAGAACCGGATACAACAGTGCCAGCAGCAGCACATTGACCGGATTGAAATAGCGGTTTTCACCCAATTGTGCCGTGAGCTCTTCCCAGTGAGGCAACAGCGAGTACAGGGCGAACAGCCACAGCAACACGGTCGCGCACGCCAGATAGCGGAAACAGTTCCGGGGGATCAGTCGATCGATACGGCTGACAAAGCGATCAGGGTCCAGCAGGCGCAAACGCAGATACAGGGGATTCATGAAACGCTGAGAGCTTTCGCGCTTGCGCATGCGATCGCGTCGTCCGAGAATCTCCTCGGTATCCAGCCTTGCATCCACGACCAGCAAGTCCGCCTCGTGCAACTGTCCCAGCAGCGCAATCAGTTCTGACTGACTGGCGGCATCACCGCCCTGACTGGCCAGGCCTGCCTCCCAGATATCCTCGACCGTGCGACGACCATTGAATTGCGCCAGCAGCTCGTAGGCCGATACACCGACACGATGCCAGGTACGCGTCGAGGCCCTGCGCAAGACATAACTGGGGCGCAAACGGTAGACATGACGAACAACCCGGACGTCGGGTGCCAGTGCCGGCATCAGCCCCTTGACGCGATACCAGTGCTCGCTGAACAGCGTATCGTCGCTCATCCGAACCACTCCCAGCGCTTGTGCCGGAACCAGTCGCCGAACTCATGCGTCCAGTTCCACAGCAGCGTGGCCGAACCGGTATCGATCTTGCCGATTCCGGTCTGACCCGGCAGCAGATTCGCATCCGGCTGAATCAATGAGGCTTCGACGCGAAAGCGGTTGCTCCCCTTCTCCGGCAGGCCTACCGGATGTATGGCGGTGATGGTGAAATCGATCGCATCGCCCGGCAAGGCCTTCAATGACAAGCGGCCATGATCTCCCAGGGAGATACTGCTGATATCCTTCTCATCCACCATCAGATGCACTTGATAACCGTCAGGTGGCGCCAGCTCCATCAGGGTTTCTCCGCGCTTCACGGGAGCACCCACCATCTGTGACAGATCACCACTGACGATGACACCGGATACCGGTGCACGCACGGAAGAGCGCAACAGTTTCGAATCCAGCAATTCCAGCTGAGCCCGGGATTTGTCCGCATCGGCCTTGAGCATGGCCATCTTGCGGCGATCGCCGGAGGCCATCGCCGAGCGCAATTGCGTCGCGGTACTGGCCAGCTCACTCTGCCAGCGAGACTGCTCGACCAACAATTCTCCAGTGTCCAGCTGCATCAACGAATCGCCACTGCTGACCCGATCACCGGCACCGCTGTCAACAGACTGGATATACCCGTCGCGCGGGGCCGAGATCACTCGCCGTTCAAGCGGCACGAGTTCGGCACTGGCCTTGACCCGGTAGGGGGCCTCGATCATGGCGGCGGCAAGCAATGCACAAACTGCCAACACGGCGCCCAACTTCAGCTTCATGTAGCGAGGGGCAACACTCACACCCACCGCCTTCATCATCGACTCTCTGGCATGCCGGGGCAAACTACGCTCGGCCGCCTGGCGAAGCGCTACCAGGGGTGCGAGCACCTTGGCGACATGAGCAATCAACTGCAGAGTCAACGGTGCAATATCGATGGGAGAATCACGCTCCAGACAAAGCACGGCGACACAGTGTTCTTCATGACACAGCGGCACGGTCACCACCTGCCGATCCTGCCGGCCGGCCGCCAGTAGACGATGCGCCTGCAGATCGGAGTCCCCGGCGTGCGACGACGCGAGGCTCAGCAGCTGATCGCTGTCGCTGGATTCGAGCATGGTGGCTCTGAGCAGCTCGGTTTCGCTGGTGCGCTCCTCCACCGTGGCCTGCTGCGACACCGCCACAACCTCGAGCCGCCTGTTCACCGTCAGTCCGAACGATACCCGGGTGCACTGCAGCTGACTCTTGATGGTATTGGCCGTGGCTACCAGCGCCCGGTCGAGTTGCCGCTCACTACTGAAATCCGCCAGCACCTGCAATACGACTGACTGACGACGGGCAAACAGAGCGGTTTTCGACTCGACGATCAAGCGTCGATGTCTGGAAGAGGCAGGCACAGATCCGCCCCCCGCATCATTCGCAGCGGGTTTCAGGCGTGCATCAACACCCGTAGCAGCCAAGCGCCGGGCAGATGCCATATCTGGTTGAGGTAACGGACTCATGGATAGGCAGGTAGTGAGGTCTACAGCTCATGTTGGAAAGGTCTCACTACGTCATATCGGCAGAGCTTTTGCGATCTGTATTTGTCCCTGT
>CBDUIJ010000476.1:0-3684 GCA_965367215.1 uncultured Granulosicoccus sp. | reverse complement strand
AAGGGTCTGCTCTTCTGGCCCCAGGCCATGTCGATGCAAGGAGCCGTCAGCAGGAAAACAAAAACGAAGGTCATCGCTTCAGCGGTGGACATGTTTCTGGACCACTACGAAGTCCGGTAGCCTGCCAAGCGCACACACCTCCAAACTCACTGAGACACAACCGCCGTCGACAGTGTATTCACACGGTTACCGGTCTACTCGATTGACATGAAAAAACGTTGGTTTCTCATCCCGCTTACGCTGTTGGCAGTACCGGTTCTCGCATTTCAGGCGGATCTGTTCCCTGTGTTCGGTGCACGTCCGGCGCCAGAAGATCAGCAACGTTTTGCCGCCTCCAGCGTCTACAACACTGAGACCGGTGAATTTCAGAATCGCAGGGCTGAACTGGTTGCCACAATGCAGGAGGAAATGGAAATCCTGCCCATGCTCGGCAAATGGTTCACCGAACGCCCGGATGGCCGCCCTGCGACACTCTTGCCTGAACTGGCGCCGGATCTGCACGCATTCCTGACACCGGGTTCGCAGACGCGACTCATCTGGCTCGGTCATTCGAGTTTTCTGTTGAACATGGCTGGCACGATCGTACTGGTCGATCCGGTCTTCGGCGAAACGGCAGCGCCGGTTGGTTTCACAGCCAAACGGTTTCAGCCGCCCGTACTGACATTGGACAAGCTGCCGCCTGTCGACATCGTTCTGATATCACACGATCACTATGATCACCTTGAAGCGGATAGCGTGCGCTTCTTTGCCGACAAGAAGACCCGATTCATCACACCGCTGGGTGTTGGTGGTCATCTGAAGCGCTGGGGAATCCCCGAAGTGAGAATCACGGAGCGGGACTGGTGGCAAACGCACGAAGCTGACGGCCTGCAGTTCACAGCAGCGCCGGCGCAGCATTTCTCGGGCCGCGATGGCATCAACAACAATCAGACGCTGTGGGCATCCTGGGTGGTGGCGTCACCGGACTCCCGACTGTTCTTCAGTGGTGACTCTGGCTACGATACACACTTCAAGGACATCGGCGCACGCCTGGGCCCGTTCGATCTTGCGCTGATGGAAAACGGGCAATATGACAAGAGCTGGCCCTATGTCCATATGCAACCAGCAGAGACCATTCAGGCTTTCAAGGACGTGAACGCCAGTCGCCTGATGCCCGTACACTGGGGCATGTTCGAGCTCGCTTTTCACACCTGGTACGAACCCGTATCGGCAGTCAGCCGCCTGGCGGATCAGAACGGTATCGAACTGGTGACACCATTACTGGGTGAGTTGATCACTCTGAACGAATCACTCCAGACCTTGCGCTGGTGGGAGAGTGTTGACCATGAATCTGCCAGGTAAGCCTCTCGCCTTGTTGCCGACAGCCAGCCTCATGCCCGCTCCAAATTCACCATATTTGCACTATCAGATGGCAATCCAGCCATTCAGGATGCCTTGCGCATGTCAGCGGCATCGCCGGCAATGAAGTGACTTATCGCTGAATCGGCTTTGCCGATGGCAAGTTTCAGCTCATCAGCATGAGCAAGCAGCAATTCATTTTCATTGTCGCTGCGTGCGGATTCTATCTTCATGCACAAGCTCCGAACTTCCAGCGCACCAGTCGACAGCGATGAGGACTTGAGCCGATGCGCCAGCTCATCCACCTGACCCCAGTCTCCATCCTTGATGGAGGCCACCAGGGTGTTACCTACCTGCTGTAGAGAAGTCTGGAACTCCTCAAGGCACTCGTTGATGATTTCCGGGTCATCCCCCACAAGTTGTCGCAAGGCATCAGGGTCGAAGACACTGACGTCTCCAGAATCAATCTCTGACGTTTCATCCATACCCACGGGTATCTGCGAACCTTGCTCTTCCGGCAATACCAGGTGCTGGTTGACAGCATCCTTCAGAGAAGACAATTGCAGAGGTTTCGTCAGGTAGCCATCAACACCGGCGTCAGCGGCACGTCGAGGCTCTCCACTCAAGGCATTGGCTGTCAGAGCGACAACAGGTATTCGCTCACCTTCCAGCTCTTCCTTCCTGATGGCCCTGGTCATCGTGTAGCCGTCCATGATCGGCATGTGCAGATCAGTGAACACCATGCCGTAATGCCCGGATCGCCACTTCTCCAGGGCTTCGCTACCGTTCTCTGCAAACTCTGCGGTATGCCCCAACAATGCCAGCTGACGCTTGATCACCATGCGATTGACGGGGTCATCCTCTACCACCAGAATACAGCTGCCAGCAGCCATCGCCTCTTCAACGCTCAAGGGCTCCAGCGTCGGCAATACGTTCTCTTCAACAAAGGCATGCATGACTTCAGGCGATGCCCGCCCAATGGCGATGGCTACCGCTTCAATCAGTGATTTGCGTCGAAGACCGTTGTAGTCGACGATAACGGCACTGATGGACTCGATGTTCCCACTGTGCGTGGTAGGAACGTGCCTGATATGCATGCCCAGTGTGTTTTCCTCTCGACTCAGTATCACATGGCCTGTATCGATGGAAAGCGGACTGTCCGATTCCTCATTTGGCTGCATCAGGTGTGCAGCCGAACAGATCACGACGGCAGGATGTCCGAAACCATGGATTGTTGCCGTAGCCAGACTGAAGTCCTTGACCGTATGGACGGTGGCACCGGCAGTCTTCAGATACTCTGCGATATCAATACAATTGTATTCATCGGAATCAACCAGTACACAGTCGACGTTCTCGATATTTTCCAGAAGAGCGAGATTTGCGCCAGTCGGCAGGACGTCAAGCGACAGCATGACCGTGAACCGGGACCCCTCCCCAAGCCGGCTCTCCACCAGTATCTCGCCATGCATCATTTCAACGATTCGTTTACAGATCGAAAGGCCAAGACCTGAACCACCGAAACGCCGCGTGATGGATGATTCTGCCTGCACGAAGGAATCGAAGATCTGCGTCTGAGTGTCAGGTGACATGCCAACACCATTGTCGATGACATCCAGCTGCAGACTCAGCGGTTTCGACTGCAGCACCGATGCCCGAACTTCAACATGCCCGCCACGTTCAAGCTGTTTTCCGCTGAATTTCACGGCATTTCCAAGAAGATTGGTCAACAGCTGTCGAAAGCGCGTTATATCGATCTGGACCAGCGGTGGAATCATCGGGTCGATGTACAGACTGACAGTGGTATTCGCCTTTCTGGCCAGGGGTACCGATGCCAACACCACATTCTCGATCAGCTCCGTCAGATCGCATTCCGTGTTTTCAAGCTCGAACTGACCGGCCTCGATCTTGGAAAAGTCCAGAATGTCATCGATGATCCCCAGCAGCGAAAATGCCGAGTCCAGGACCATCTGCAAGGATCTTCTCAGGTCCTTGTTCCGTGATTCGTTCATCAGTACTTCCACCATACCGACAACACCATTCATGGGTGTACGAATCTCATGGCTCATTGCTGCCAGGAACGAGGATTTCGCCAGATTCGCAGCCTCGGCAACCTGAGTGGCCTCTTCCAGTTTCCGGTTGGCATGCTCAAGGCTGGTTGTTCTTGCCAGAACACGATTTTCCAGCTCCTGATTCATGATTCGTATCCGTTCTTCGCTGATCTTCAAGTCGGTGATATCCGACGCGACAGTCAGCACGATATTTTCAGAACTGTTGTTGGAACGAATGGGAAGTTTGCCTACACTGAACCAGCGCTGCTGACCATCAAGCAGGGTTATTGCTTTGACA
>CBDUIJ010000475.1:0-3724 GCA_965367215.1 uncultured Granulosicoccus sp. | reverse complement strand
CCAGCAAGGGGTTGAAGCGACGGTTGAATGCCAGGAAGGAGCCAAGGTCTGCCAGACGCAGCAGCAGGAGAACCCCGAATGCCAATACCAGCATGCGAGCAAGCCAGTGCGCGACGCGTCCCTTTGCCAGCACCAGTAACAGCACGATGACCGGCAGTTCCAATGGATACTGCATCAGTACGCTGGTGTTGAAGTCTCTTGGATGGGCGGGGAACAGCAGTGTCAGATAGACCAGCAGCAAGGAGAGGCATAGCGCGATGACAGATGAGCTGTCTGAGGTTGACTCGTCGAGCGCCGAGGATCGATCCGGGAAAGCCGGATCGCGCGCGGCCGCTGATGGCTCATCGGAGCGCGTACCGTTTTCCCAGAGGCGTTTCTTGCGCATTGTGCTGACGGTCCTGTTGTTACTGCTCATGGCCTGGTTGGTCGATCTGCGCGCAGCGCTGAGCCTGTTTGCAGAGGCTCAATGGCGCTGGGTGTTGCTGGGGCTGGTGATCGTGCAGCTGCAGATCGTGCTCTCTGCACTGCGTTGGCAGATCACGGCTGTTCGACTCGGGCAAGAGCTGAGCGTTCCACATGCCATTCAGGAATATTATCTGGCCACGCTTGCCAATCTGAGCCTGCCGGGCGGGGTAACGGGCGATGCCGCTCGCATCTATCGCAACCGGTATTCCGCTGGAGCCGCTGCGTCTGCCAAGAGTGTCGTGATCGAGCGCCTGGCGGGACAGCTGGCCTTGTTGCTGGTCGCGGTCTCCGGCTGGATACTGTGGCCGGTCCTGATGCGCGGTGCCACCCCGGAAGCGGGTGGTCAGTTGCTGCTGATTGCGCTGTCCGTATTGGCACTGCTCGCCATGGTGGTCTTGCTGCTGCGCAGCTTCGCGGGACGCCGGGTATCGGCGTTCGTCGATGGGACGGGGACGGCGTTGCATCGGGTGTGGATAGCGGATGGCCAGTGGCTGACACAGGGTCTGCTGAGCCTGTGCGTGGTCGCCACCTATCTTGCCGTGTTTGCCTGCAGCGCCATGGCTCTGCATCAGAGTTTGCCGATAGCCGGTGTCATCAGCGTCGTACCGCTGGTGCTGCTCAGTATGGTCATCCCCTTGTCCATTGGCGGTTGGGGTATTCGCGAAGCTGTGGCAGTCTCACTCTGGCCGCTCATGGGTCTGTCCGTGGAGGCGGCTATCGGCACCAGTGTCCTGTACGGCCTGATATCCACCGTGGGTAGCGTGCCTGGCGCATTGCTGGCCTTGCGTAGGCCGCGCATCGACTGACAAGCTGCAGCGCTCATCGTGATTGCGTTATCAGCCAGTGAGTATCGCGGACAAAGGATGCGGTGAGTAGCAGGCAGGCGATGATTCCCAGAGCGATCGACCAGGGAGGCTGTATCCATGGCGAGAGCATGGCGCACAGTGTGGCAAGCTGGACAACGCAGATCAGCTTGCGTCGGAACGAGGGAAACAGCGGATTGTTCAGTGCCGTGACCACGCTGCCTGCCAGCACGAAAACATAGCGCATGAGGCCGAGCGTCAGTATCCAGATGCCGGCCTCCCCCGATTGCCACACCAGGGCACTGATGACCAGGGTCAGCAATGCATCGATTTCCATGTCGAAGCGCGCACCGTAGGCTGACGCAAGGCGGGTACGCCGTGCCAGATAGCCATCCAGGCCATCAAGGGACAGCAGGAATACCGCGATCAATGACAGCCACAGGAGGCCAGCCTGTGGCAACTGGGACGCCGCGGGAATCCAGCCGGCCAGCAGGGCCGTGCCGGCGGCTCGATACAGGGTCAGGACATTGGCTGCGCCGAAACGTGCGTGTGAGTGATAAGACAAGCCTCGCCACAGCAGCCCACCGATGACGCCCCACGGCAGCACCGTCATCAACAGCATCGACGGTATCAGTGATCTGTCCGTCCATTGAGCGATCAGTGATGACTCGGCAAGGAGCACTGCCAGCACGCACAGCGACGCGATGAGCAGCTGGGTCTGAAGCTGCTGCGCCAGTGTATGTCTCGTCACACCACCGGCAACGCCCGGGTCAGGTTCATCGCTACCGTGTGCGCGAGCAGTTTCTGCCTTCACACAAGGGACTCGCAGTGCAGCAGGTGGCCTGCGCGAGTGCGCTTGGTTTCAAGGTAGCGAGCATTGTGCACGTTCACCGGAGCGTGAGAAGGCAGGCGGTCAACCACATCGATGCCTTCACGTCGCAGTGCTTCGATCTTCAGCGGGTTGTTGGTCATCAGACGGATACGCTGTACATCCAGCGCCTTGAGCATGGTCGTGGCAGCCTGATACTGCCTCTCGTCTTCGTCGAAACCCAGGTGTTCATTGGCTTCCAGGGTGTCCAGACCGTCATCCTGAAGCTGATAAGCCCGCAGCTTGCTGGCCAGGCCAATGCCACGACCCTCTTGCGACAGATACAGTATGATGCCGCCGCCCGCTGCGGCCATGCTGTGAATCGCACCACTGAGTTGTTCACCGCAATCGCAGCGCAGACTGCCCAGGATGTCGCCGGTAAAGCACGACGAATGAAGTCTGACAGTGACCGGTTGGCTGTGGTCCGGATGCCCGACTGTCATGGCCACGTGTTCTGCTGAACCGTGGCGCTCACGGAAGACAGCCAGCTCGACGCTGTCGGCTCCGGACAGTGGAATTCGGGTACGACTCAGAACCATCAGCTTCGAGGTGTCGGGCTGATGCATCATGGCGTCCGTTGCACTGGTGCTCAGAATCGATCCGGGCCCTACCGGCAGTGGATAGATCAGCAGGGCGGGCAGGGTATGGGCCTGTCGAGCCAGTTGCAGTCCGGCGAGGGCCGTATCGGACGCGGCGTCCTGCCACTGCTCGTCGCCAGGCAGGGCTTGTTGCAGTGTCTGTAATCCGGCCAGTTGCTGGATCGTGTGCAGCGCCGTCTTTTCGGGAAGATTCAGTACGGCGGCTTTTTCATCACTCTGGTGTCCGAGCACCGAGGCACGGGTGGCGGAGAGTACCAGTTGGCAGGTGCCCGAGCGATGGATGGCCTGCAGCATGTCCTGCGTGAGGCTTTCTACCAGGGTGGCGGCACAGTTGCCGGCGGGGTCGGTGAGCACGACTTCCCGGCCGCGTTGCAATTCGACAATACACCGCTCTACGGCCAGTGAATCAGTCATCTGTGTGGTTCGAGTTCTGGAGAGGGTCATCCGTTTCACTGTGAATTAGCGTTGTCATTCACTATACGGTGACACCGCGGGATTGGGTTACCGGGTAAATATTTACCCGAATTCCCGGTGTCCGATCACCTTTCTACAGAACAGTTCCTGAATCGCCGTGTCGATTCCCTGTCATTGATCTATCAATGTTGACAGGGCAGGGGGGCTTCCTCCGATCAATCCTGTGACACGGGCCGTGGATTCCATCAGTTCGTTCGACCACTTCTGCAACTCGGCTAGCGGGCATCGCTGATGCTGGCTCCATATATTCAGAACGGCGATCGGTTCTGACAGATAATTGAATATGGGAGCAGAGATACCCACGAAATGATCGTATTCCTCTCGGTCATTGACGGCGAAGCCATTCTTTCGGACCTTGTTGAGTTCCTTGAGGTATTTGCTGGGTGAGGTGATGGTGTTGGCCGTGAACTTTTCGAAATCATGCCCATCGAGCTTCGTCTTGATGGCGCTGTCCGGGCGGTAGGCCATCAATGCCTTGCCGGAAGCCGAACAATGAAAGGGTTCACGCAAGCCTG
>CBDUIJ010000474.1:0-3732 GCA_965367215.1 uncultured Granulosicoccus sp. | reverse complement strand
AGACGGACTACGTCATATCATCTTCCCGCAGGGCAGCCGAGCAGTCACCGCACCCGAGCACTGGCTGCCGAATCCGGCGCGCTTCGATGAGGTGCGTCAGCAACTCGATGAATATTTCGAGGGCAGCCGACAACACTTCTCGCTGCCGCTGGCTCCGAACGGTACCGAATTCCAGAGTGCGGTCTGGCAGGCGCTGAGCTCGATCGATTATGCCAGCACCTGCAGCTACGGCGATCTGGCACGACGCCTGGGCAAGCCAGGCGCCAGCCGTGCTGTCGGTGCAGCCAATGGCGCCAACCCCCTGCCTATCATCATCCCCTGCCACCGGGTTATCGGTGCCAGCGGCAGACTCACCGGCTTTGGCGGTGGTCTGCTCACCAAACAATGGCTACTGAGTCATGAACGCGGTGAAGGCCAGCTCTTCGGATTCGAAGCTACCATCCAAGCAGGCGACCAAGAAATCCGGGCTTGAGTGATTCGCGGCACTGCTGATACTGCGCATGGTACTGCTGTGAGCGCGTCTGTACGCCGGTAGCCACCTTGATCAACCACGGCTTTTGCGAATGCGTATTTCTGGCGTAACCGCCCGGACCTTCGTGATAATTCAGATAGAGGCTGGCCACATCGCTGGTGGAAATGCCATTGCGACGCGCCGCCTGCCGCACATACCAGTGAACGAAGTCAGTGGCATCGGCAAAATCGTGGCGAACTCGCCAGTAGTCGCCGGTAGAGCGCAGGTACTCCCGCCAGGTACCATCGATGGCCTGAGCATAACCATAAGCTGAACTCGGGCGACGCCACGGGATGAAACCCAGCAACCGACGCCTGGCCGGCTTGGCCTTGGCATTGAAGGAGGATTCCTGGTACATGAAGGCCATCGGGATATGCATGGAGGTACCCCACTTCTTCTGAGCCTGCAGCGCGGCCTTGTGCCAGCCCCGCTTTTCCTTGAAGATCGAACAGACATCTCCGGGGTTGCTTGGCCGGGCTGTTGCACAGCCCTGCAGCAATGCCAGCATGGTGATCAATATCAGAATTCTCGGTAGTTGCCCGAGTGCAGCAAGACGATTCATATTGATAGTGTAGTGAGCAATTTCGAACAGCGACAGATTGGTAACGATAATGACATCAGAAAAAGCCGCCGAACCGACCGAATCACCGTTACCCGGCATCTACCGGCACTACAAGGGATCCCTGTACCAGGTGATGGGCATGGCCAGACATTCCGAAACGGAAGAATGGCTGGTGGTCTATCAGGCACTGTATGCAGAGCGCGGTTTCTGGCTGCGTCCGCTATCGCTGTGGCTGGAGCCGGTCAGCGGCGGCCATGCCGACAACCCAGCACAGGACTCGCCCCCGGTGGAACGCTTCACACTGATTGAAACCAATCAGCGCAGTTTGCAGTCCGTAATGGAACCTGGTTAACAAAAGGCGGACAACGAAACCTGTCTCATCGGCCGAGTCTTCATTCAACGGCTCGGATCTTGCGAAATGGCCTTGCAATCTTGATGGAAGATTCATTGCCATGCCTATCGTCCGACTCACTGCCCTGCTTCTGCCACTGCTGTTCACCAGCGCCTGTGCCACGGTCACTCCCGCAGAGGAGCCGGCTCCCCTGGAAGAGCCCATGCTGATCGGCACACTGCCGGACACCCTGATGAGCTTCGACCTGCAGGGTTACAAGTTCTTCGAAGATGGTTCAGGCGGGTACTCGGTGCGATACAGCAACACCCACAAGCGGCGTATCGCCGATGTCTATATCTATCCGGTGGCTGAAGAGAACAGCGAGCTTGCGCATAACCAGCTGGTTCTGGGCTCTACCAAGGCAACCATTCAGGCCATTGGTGAAGCTGCCCGACAAGGACACTATGCCAATTTCAATGTGATCAATGCCGGTACTCAGGCATATGGCGTGAGAACCGTGGCGCGGGTTCAGGCCACCTACCTGCGACAGAACCTTGCCTCATACACTTTGCTGTACCAGACCGAGCACCAGGGTACGCTTGTCAAGATTCGCATCACCATGCCGGACAACGACAGCAACCGCAGCAATGGCGAATGGGACAATTTTGCCGAGGCGATGTTCGCCAGGGTGATTGCACAACTGGACGACACCTTCCCCGCCGGACGCCAGATATCCCAGGTGGAAAGTGACTCAGTCCCACAGGCTGCCATGCCGGACGATATGGTCAACAACTTCTGAAATTTCAGCTGTCGGCAACACCAAAGCCATCAAGAACGATCTTGCCAATCGTACTGCCGCTCTCCTGCTTCTGATGCGCCTTCACCAGGTTCTCGACACTCAGAACGCCTGCGTGAAAATTGCTGGTGCTCACCAGTGTTCCCTCATCGACAAGCTCGGACACTCGATTCAGCAGATCATGTTGTACGTGCATGTCTTCTGTCTGAAACATGGAACGGGCAAACTTGACATCCTCCTCTCCCTGAAGAAAGAGGATTCCCACTAAGGAGCGCAATGTCCTGCGCCGAGACGGAGAATATTTCGAGCCGCGTTAACGTCACGATCATGCTGAACACCACATTCAGCACATTGCCAGTCTCTTACCGAAAGAGCTCTTGTTCCCTGCGGCCCGCACAGGCCTCCGCATTCGGAGCACGTTCGCGTGGTATAGGCTTCATTGATTTCTCGGTAGACAATACCGGCCTGCTGGCTCTTGTAGTTGAGCATTGTCTTGAAGCTGGCCCAGCTTGCGTCAAGCACAGACTTGGCCATCGTGGTTTTTGCCAGCTTCGAGCTACTGACATCTCCCACGTAGATCTCGCCGCATCGATCGACCAGATTGCGGCTGAATTTATGCAGGGCATCTGCTCTGCGATTCCTGATTTTTGCGTGAATCGCCCGGGTGCGCCGCTTGCGTCTTGCCCGTTGGGCCTTGGCAAGCTTGCCTTCCAGCTGGCGATACCAACGTCCCTCCAGCACGGTGCCATCGCTACAGGTAGCAACGCTTTTCAGGCCAAGATCGATACCCATACTGTCTTGCCCCTTCGGACACGCGCGATCAACCGAGACACAGATGCAAAAATACCATCGACCACGAGCATCCTCAGTGAAACAACCTGCCCTGAACCTGTAATTGGCCAGACCGAAGCTGTCCCATACCTTGAAGTGAGAACCTGCAAAGAAGACCTGTCCGTGCTTCCAGTGAGCTGCCCGAGCCTTGAAGGGCACCCATCCCAACGAGCGTTTATCGCCAAAACTCTTGCGCCACCTGAGCTTGCGACGCTTTGCCGAGTAGCGTTTGCTGGCGTAGTGTTCGGCCGTTTCCTGAATCGTACTGCTGCCAATGTGCTCGAACTGCTTCGACGCACCCGCCGTGTAAGCAGAGAAGTCGAATCCGGACATCCACCGACCACGCTCCCGAATCATACGATCAGACAGGTCGTTGCAGTAGTTCCATACCTGATTGACTTCAGTCGCCATGCTGCGCAAAAGCGGCGCGTGGCGATCTTTTACCCTGACTTTGAGAACCTTGATGCATGTTGATTTCACGGCTCGATTGTATAACTGTCCCCGCCCATTCACCCCGAAGGGCCAACAAACACTGATCATCCATACAGCATTCCAATTCCTCCCCGCCCTGAACGACGGGGTATCCTTGGAACTGAAGGGATGAATTCCCAGGTCAGGGTCAGTGCCTTGAGCTTGCTGGCGGCAATATCCAGATTCTGCGGATCATCGATCATGGCGATCTGACCCCGTGGCTTGATCAG
>CBDUIJ010000473.1:0-3735 GCA_965367215.1 uncultured Granulosicoccus sp. | reverse complement strand
TGCTGGGCGAAAGCCAGGCGAGCCAGTGGTGAGGCGACACAGAGGCCGCCCAGGGTGGTCATTCCGACTTTCAGGGCATCTCTTCGGCTGAATTTCATCATGTTCTCCGCAATGTGCGAGTTGTAACAGCAATGTGACAGTTGTCTGTACGGCTGTGTGGATGGACTGAAACTGGGTAAACTGCTGGTTGATTCGAGCTGTCAAGAGTATTTACCAGCGGGGTGTCTCATGACTGACTGTGAACCCTGCCATATCTGATAGCTCGTGAAGCCATCATATTCCGACAGGATCGGGAGACAACGTTATTCGCAGAAAATTCAATCGATTCGCGTGTCTGACTGCCATCAGCCTGGCCTTGTCCTGCAGCATGACACCGGTCAGCGCCGAGCCTTTGCAGGTGAGCGTGGGGGAGCTGGGGAGCGCCATCGAGCGGCTGGACAGTGAACCTGATGCCATTCAGAAACTGGTACTGCAGAAGATTCGTGACGAGCTGGCCGCAGCCGATCTGACCCTGCGTGAAGGTGAGCTGTTGTTCAGCGATTCTGCCAGTAATCTGGTGGCCAGTAACAGTTGCAACCGTACCGAAGTGCGTAGCCTGAGCACCAACGTGACCCTGGCATCGGATACGCGTCTGCTCCTGTCACTGGAATCCATCGACCAGCCTATCAGTCTGGGGCTGGAAGTGGATGTGCAGATCGCAGCAGAGGGTCGGGCGAAGCAGGTCATCGGTTTTCGCCTGGGTGGTTGTCAGGAGCTGGCAAGTGACAATTTCAGCTTCAAGGCCAGCGGTACTGCATCCTTGTCCATGGAGCTGGTTCTACAGCTCAACCCGGTGCTGGAGAGCGACCGACACCGCCTGGTTCTGCGTCCCGACATCAGTTTGAGCGGCACTCTGATCCGACACGATATCCGGGCCGATGTGGATGATTCGCTGCTGCGCGATGTGCTGGAGAGTGTTCTGGAAGACGAGATCGATGACGCCCTGGATCAGGACGAGGTCACGCGCATGGTGGCGCAGCTGCAACAGGATCTGCTCGCAGCGCTGGATGCCGAACTGGACAACGGTGCGCTGGTGGTTGATCTGCCGGATCCGTCCGATGAGCAAGTCAATCGCCTGTATACCCAGCTGTCACCCGACGGCGATTTTTCCCTGTCATTGGGTTATCTGCGAACTCATCGACTGGAATTGCTGGCGGCACTGATATTGGGAGACGATGCGCGGCTGGAAGAGCTCGTCGGCAATGCTGCCCAGTGTGAGGCTGCCGGTAGCCTGCAGGTGCCATTAGCGCATGAGCCGGTTTATATCCTCGATGAGGCAGGATGCTCCGCGGTACAGATTCCGGCCATTGCCGGACCTGACGAAGAAGGGCAGATCGAACAGATCAACGCCACGACCTGGTACACCGATGCGGCCTGTCAGTTGGCCATGGATTTTCAGGCAAGCAGTACCCTGGATTTCTGCCGTGAAGCGTTCGACACCCAGCGACTGGGGAACGCAGCCTCTTTCAGCGATCAACTGGAACGCTGGACACTGTCTCCCGGCACGCGTTTCGATATCGGTGCCGTAGCACTCAGTGGCAAACTGCAACCCTTCACGCAACGGGTGAACTACAAGAGCGTCACAACCGAGATGGGGCAGTGTGAACTGGAAATGCGCATTCATGCCCCACTGCCGAGCGTTGACGGGCAGCCAGCACGTAACACGGGGCTGCGACCGCTGATCGCCTTTCACGGTGGCAGTTGGCAACAACGCTCATCCGGCGCTCTGGGTATCGAATCGTTTGCCGCACAGCTGGTCGATAAAGGTTATGTGGTGTTCGCACCGTTCTATCGCCTCATCGGTGATGCAGAAGGCACGATGGAGTGCAATAGCGCAACGCTCGAGCAGGTGCTGCAGGATGCCAGTGATGCGCTGACCTGGGTACTGCATAACGCATCGGACTATGGGGCCAGTGGTAAACCGGTGGTCTTCGGTCAATCAGCTGGTGGTCATCTGGCCGGGGTGCTGGCCGTTGAACGGGCGGCTGAAATTGCCAGTGCCGTGTTGTTCTACGCACCGGTGGATTTTTCCGACTTCGCGCGCCAGTTGCTGGCGGGGGAGATCGATACCGAGACCGGCCAACGCATTCTGGAAGCCGTGCTGGGGCAGACTCTGGACACCCTGGATGTGGGGTCGGCGCTGATTCAGCGCAATTCGCTACCCGCTCGTGTTCTGGTCGACTCGGCCAGTCGTCCGCCCAAACCATTGCCACCTTTCTTTCTGCTGCATGGGGAGCAGGACACGGTGCTGCCTTATCGGCAATCGGTGCGCATGTGCAATGCTCTGGCGGGTATCTCTCTGGATACGCCAGTGGTTGCACCGTCGGCCACCCTGGAATTGCGTCGCATTCTCCAGTGCGGCACCGACGGTAGTCAGTTACACCTGATTGCCGAAGGTGAGCATGCGCTGGATCTCTGCATTGCCGATGAGCTTTGCCTGGCAGGCAGTCCTGCCAGTGCGGCACTGACCCGGGACTCGGTCGAGCAGATGCTCGACTGGATCAATACAGTGGCAGAGACAGCCGACGCTGATGACAGGCCAGCGGATGATGAGGGCACTGCTGCCGGTGACGATAACGTCGCCACATCATCCGGCGGTGGCGGCAGTCCATCTCTGTACCTGCTGGGTTTCCTGTCTGTACTGGCTGCCCGGCGTCGCCATTCCAGGCGACGAGGCTGAGCCTTGCTGTTCAGAAGTTCAGGGAAAAGCGTATTACTTGACGGTCAACCCACCCGGGGTCTTGCACAGGCATTCTGCGCCGGTCTCGGTAATGAGTATGGGTTCCGTCATCTCGATGCCGCCATCGTCCAGCCACATGGCAGGCATGAAATGGAAGGTCATGCCCGCTTGCAGCACGGTACGATCGCCACGTCGGAATGACATGGTGCGCTCGCCCCAGTCCGGCGGGTAGGACAGTCCGATCGAGTAGCCGCAGCGGCTGTCCTTTTCAAAGCCGAGTCGGTTGAGCGTGTCATTGAAGGCATTGGCAATGTCCTCGCAATGGTTGCCCGGTCGGGCCACTGCCAGGCCGGCGCTGACCGCTTCCTGCACGGCATTTTCGGCGGCCCGGTATTTGGCTGGTGGTTCGCCGAAGAACAGGGTGCGTGACTGCGGACAGTGGTAGCGTCGGTAAACACCGGCAATTTCGAAAAAGGTGCATTCGTCCGCCTTCAGAGGGCTGTCATCCCAGGTCATGTGCGGGGCCGTTGCGTCCATGCCGGAGGGTGTCAGCGGTACGATGGCCGGGTAATCTCCCCAGCAATCGTCGACGCCTTCGATGGCAGCGGCATAGATGGAGGCCACCAGTTCGTTCTTGCGCAAACCCGGTTCAGCCCGTTCGACGATGGTCTGGTGCATGTGCTCGACGATACGTGCAGCCTTGCGCATGCAATCGATTTCAGCTTCGCTCTTGACGGCTCGCTGCCAGTTCACAAGCCCGGTGGCATCGACGAAGTGATGGTCCTTCAGCTGGCCGGTCAGGCAGATATGGGCCGCCGCCGAGTAGTAATAGTTGTCCAGTTCGACGCCAATGGTTGACGCTTGCCAGTCACGTTCCAGAATCAGGGCAGCAAGGGTTTCCATGGGGTGCTTGTCGGGATTCTGCACATAGGAATCTTCGTAGCCGACGACGTTGTCATCGCTCATGATGACGGTGCGCCAGGCGCCCAGGGCATCCATGGCGCGACCCCACCACA
>CBDUIJ010000472.1:0-3735 GCA_965367215.1 uncultured Granulosicoccus sp. | reverse complement strand
TTACACTTGCGGCTTGCGGCTTGCGGCTTGCGGCTTGCGGCTTGCGGCTTGCGGCAAGGCTCGGCTCGGCTACATCTTGTAGCGCCAATCTGTAGTGCCATTTTCAGGTTCACCTTGCAGCATTCGCCCGATGAGTCGCGCTGACATGTCATCATTCGCCACACACGTTCTTTTCGGGATTGACTCATGAGTGGACCCAAGTTCCCTGGCTTTGACACCCTGGCGTTGCATGCCGGTCAACAGCCGGATCGCGAAACCGGTGCGCGGGCAACGCCCATTTATCAAAGCACCTCCTTCGTCTTCGATGACAGTGACAAGGCCTCGTCGCTGTTCGATGTGGCGCGGGCCGGTCATGTCTATTCGCGCATCTCCAATCCTACGGTTGCCGTACTGGAGGAGCGCGTAGCAGCACTTGAAGGTGGCGTCGGGGCGGTATGCACCGCCAGTGGCATGGCGGCCATTCATCTGGGGCTGACCACCATCACGGGTGCCGGCGGACACATCGTGGCATCGCGTTCCCTGTACGGGGGTACCCACAATCTGCTCAGTTACACCTTGCCGCGCTTCGGTATCGAGACCACCTTTGTCGATCCACAGGATCCGGAGGCCTTTGCTGCCGCCATTCGCCCGGAAACCCGTGTGCTGTTTGCCGAGACCGTGGCCAATCCTCGCTGCGAAGTGCTGGATATTCCCCGGGTTGCCGCCATCGCTCACGAGGCAGGCTTGCCGCTGATGATCGATGCCACGCTGACCACACCTTGCCTGATGCAGGTGCTGCGCCTGGGTGCGGATATCGTCATGCATTCACTGACCAAGTTCATGGGTGGTCATGGGGTGGCTGTGGGTGGAGTACTGGTGGATGGCGGGCGCTTCGACTGGGAAGCCTCGGGTCGGTTTCCGGAGTTGACCGAGCCCTATGCCGGTTTTCATGGCATGAACTTCGTGGAGGAGTTCGGTCCGACTGCCTATATCATGCGGGCGCGCAAGGAAGGTCTGCGTGACTTCGGCGCCACGCTGTCCCCGGGCAATGCCTTTCATCTGCTGCAGGGGCTGGAGACGCTGTCCATGCGCATGGAACGCCATGTGGCCAATACATCGTCCATCGTTCAGTTTCTGTCGCAACAGGAGACGGTGTCGGTGGTCCACCATCCGGACTTGCCGACTCATCCGGATCATGCGCTGGCGCAGAAGTTGTTGCCACGCGGTGCCGGTGCGGTGTTCAGTTTCGAGCTGGTCGGCGGGCGAGCCGCGGGCTCGGCCTTTATCGAAGGCTTGCAGTTGTTCTCGCATCTGGCCAATGTCGGTGATGCCAAATCCCTGGTGATTCATCCGGCCAGTACGACTCATTCGCGCATGGACGATGCCGACCTGCAGGCCGCCGGCATCTCGCCGGGGCTGGTCCGGCTGTCGGTCGGTCTGGAAAATGTCGATGATCTGCTGGCAGACCTGTCACAGGCACTGCGGCGTGCGGCGCGAGTGGCAGCCAGCGCCGCACCGGCTGTGAGCAAGGGAGACTCCGCATGAAGATTCGTATGGCAGGCACCGAGGTGTTCGTCGGGCAGGGCGGTGTGGACTGGGAAGCGGGACGCCGCACACTGGTACTGCAGCATGGCGCAGGCATGGACCGTACTGTCTGGGTGTTGCTGGCTCGCTACTTTGCGCGGCATGGCTTCAATCTGGTGTGTGCCGATCTCCCGGCGCATGGCGGTTCGCGTGGGGATGCTCTGACGACTGTCGAGGCTCAGGCCGCTTTTCTATGGCAGCTGCTGGATGAGCTGCAGGAAACTCATGGTCTGCCGTCAACGCCTGCCGTGCTGGGAGGGCACAGCATGGGCGCGCTCATAGCGGCCGAGGCTGCCGGTCAACAGCCGGAGCGGGTCGAGCAACTGCTGCTGTTCGGTTCCGGTTACCCGATGCCGGTGGCGCAGCCATTACTGGAGGCTGCCGCTGCCAATGAGCAGACCGCCGTCGACATGATTGCCATTTACAGCCATTGCCTGAAATCGCAGTTGGGACACAATGCGGTGGCCGGGATCAGTGTGCAGAATTCGGCGATGGCCTTGCTGGAGCGCTGTGCACCGGGTGTGCTGCATGCGGACCTGGCTGCCTGTAATGCCTATGCCGGCCTGGATGCGGCTGCCAAGGCCTTTGGTGAGGGCAAGGCGACCCTGATTGTCGGGGCTGAAGATCGCATGACCCCGTTGAAGATGAGTCGCAATCTGGCAGGGCAGCTGGGTGCCGAGCTGGTGGTGCTGAAGGATTGCGGCCACATGGTGATGAGTGAACAGCCGGAAGACACCCTGCAGGCTGTCCGGCGCGTACTGTTATAACGAAAACGGGACCCGTGAAGGGTCCCGTTATCTCTGCAAAGGCGGTCGCCTGAATCAGGCGGTGACTGTCGCCTTGTCCAGCGCGTCGAAAATGCGCTGCTTGATATCGTCGACGCTGCCAACACCCGGAATGTGTACATAGGCCGGAGCCGCATCATCACCCGAATTGGCCCAGTCCCGGTAATAGCTCTTCAGTGGGGCTGTCTGTTCTTCATAGACGCTGAGTCGATAGCGTACTGTCTCTTCCTTGTCATCTTCACGCTGAATCAGCGGCTCGCCAGTGACATCGTCCTTGTCGGCGACCTTTGGCGGGTTGTAGATGACGTGGTAGCTTCTGCCGGAGGCTTCATGAATCCGCCGTCCACCCATGCGCTTGATGATCTCTTCGCCTTCGACATCGATCTCGACAACGGCGTCCAGATCGATATTGGCGTCTTTCAGGGCATCAGCCTGTGCCAGCGTTCGCGGAAATCCGTCAAACAGAAAACCCTTTTCGCAGTCGGACTGCTTGATGCGTTCCTTGACCAACCCGATGATGATGTCGTCAGACACGAGATCACCGGCATCCATGACTTTCTTGGCTTCGATACCCAAAGGTGTCTGCGCCTTGACCGCCGCTCTGAGCATGTCGCCCGTGGAAATCTGTGGAATTCCATATCGTTCAGTGAGATAACTGGCTTGGGTGCCTTTCCCGGCACCGGGCCCGCCCAACAAGATCAACCGCATGTAATGCTCCTCCTGGCTTCTGCTAGCAGCCATCAGGGTAGCGAAATACACGACGAATTGCACGAAAACTGCTCGCGTGGTGCCATACTTGTGCGATGTCTATCGATCATCTGAGAAAAGATCTCGTCATCAACACCGAGCTGGTTGGCCGGCCGCTGTGTTTTCATACCACCTGGGGGCTATTTTCCCCGCGAGCCATCGATGAAGGCAGCTTGCTGCTGCTCGATTATCTCGAGGTACATGAGGATGATGTAACCCTTGACATGGGCTGCGGGTATGGCCCTCTGGGCCTTTCCATCGCCCAGCGTTCACCAAAAGGTGCCGTGCACCTGGTAGACAAGGACTTCCTCGCCATCGAATACACGCAGGCCAATGCCAAGCGCAATGGCTTGTCGAATGCTCATGCCTATCTGAGCAATGGCTTCAGTCATGTGCCTGCAGATCTTGAACTGAGTCTGGTGGTCTCCAACCTGCCAGCCAAGGTCGGAAACGAATTCTTCCAGATCCTGTTCGATGATGCACGTCGTCACATGAAACCGGGCGCCCGCATCGTGGTGGTGACCATCAATGGCCTGCGTGATTTCATCAAGCGCTCCTTCAAGGAGAACTTCGGCAACTACAAGAAGCTGAAACAGGGCAAGAGCTACACCATCTCCATGGCCGTACTGGAAGACTGAGT
>CBDUIJ010000471.1:0-3741 GCA_965367215.1 uncultured Granulosicoccus sp. | reverse complement strand
CCGATGCTCTGACGGCTGTGGCTGAGTCCGATGAATGGGCCGAGCAGATGACGGCCAATGGTCTGGCGCCCTTCACTCGCATCGGTGCTGATTTCCAGGGATACGTGGACGGTGTCATCGAAGAGATCCGTACCTTGTCCAAAGAGATCGGCGTGATCCAGTAACAGGCAGCAATACGCCTGTCGCACGTCTCTGCCGGCAAGGACGCCGCAGGGACGCTGCTTGCATCACGGGGCTGTCGGACAACTGCAGCGTCTGACCGATTCCTCACCCCGACCCGACTGCCGCGCCTCCGGCCGGTTCGATGTCTGTTTGTCTGCGAGATAATGACCCACCATGAGTGATCGACTGTTCGGACTGATCGTCCTGATTGCCTCTGTAGCCTATTTCATGGCAGCGGCGAATATTCAGACAGGCTTTCTGGTAGATCCGGTCGGGCCCAAGGTGTTCCCGCGCCTTGTCAGCGCCATCGCGGCGCTGTGCGCTCTGCTGATCATGTTCAAACCCGACGACGAGCCCTCCTGGCCCGGTATGGGCACCTGGTTCAAACTGCTGCTGGCCCTGCTGGTACTGATTGCCTATGCCTATACCCTCAAACCCCTGGGCTTTCTGATTCCCACCGCGGTTGCCGCAGGCGTCCTCAGCTTCCAGATCCAGTCACGCCTGGTGCCCGCATTACTGACCGGCATCGGCCTGTCTGCAGGCCTGTTCATGCTGTTCAAATTTGCACTCGGACTCAGTCTGTTTGCCGTACCTCGCAGCTGGATGGGTGGCTAGAACATGGAAACTTTCTCGCTGCTTGCCCAGGGTTTTGCGGTTGCCCTGACCCCGACCACTCTGGCACTGGCTGTTGCCGGCTGCATCATCGGCACCATGGTCGGCGCCTTGCCGGGCCTGGGGCCCTCCAATGGCGTTGCCATTCTCATTCCACTGGCTTTCTCGCTCGGCCTCGATGCCACCGAAGCCCTGATACTGATGACCAGCGTCTACTACGGCGCCATGTACGGTGGGCGGATATCATCGATCCTGCTCAATATTCCCGGCGATGAGCCGGCGCTGATGACCACACTGGACGGCTACCCCATGGCCAAGGCCGGGCGCGCCAGCGATGCCCTGGTGCTCTCGGGTGTCGCCTCCTTCGTCGGTGCCATGCTGGCAACCATCGGCCTCATGTTCCTGGCGCCCATGCTGGCCAGAGTCGCTTACCTGTTCGGCCCGTCAGAGTATTTCGCCCTGTACCTGCTGGCATTCTCTACCCTGGGCGGCATCGCCTCGGACAATCAACGCAAGGCAGCCCTGGCAGCCTGTCTGGGTCTGGCCATTGCCATGATCGGCCTGGATAACTCCACCGGCATGGGCCGCTTCACAGGCGGCAATCTGCACCTGATGGACGGGGTCGATTTCCTCGTGGCCATTGTCGGTCTGTTTGCCGTCTCCGAAGTCTTCATCTTCATCGAAAGTCACGGTCGCTCGTCAGCCATCGGCGTCAAACTCGACACCATCACCATCCCCTACAGGGACATTGCCCGCTCCTTCGGCACCATGCTGCGGGCATCGGTAATCGGCTTCATCGCCGGCATTCTGCCCGGTGCGGGTGCCTCTCTGGGCAGTTTTCTGGCGTATATGGGCGAGAAAGCCTGGGTACGAGACAACAGCCAGTTCGGCAAGGGCGATCCTCGCGGTGTCGCCGCACCGGAAGCCGGCAACAATGCCGCGGCAGGCGGTGCCCTGGTACCGATGCTGACACTGGGCGTGCCGGGCTCCGGTACCACGGCCGTTCTGCTGGCTCTGCTGATGACACTGAACATCACACCCGGGCCCTTGCTGTTTTCCGAACGTCCGGATGTGGTCTGGGGCCTGATGGCCGCACTGCTGATCGCCAATATCGTATTGCTGATCCTCAACGTGCCCATGGTACGAATATTCGTCAAGGTACTCAGCGTACCGCCCTGGATTCTGCTGCCCGGGGTCTGCATGGTCTCCTTCGTCGGCATATACTCCCTGTCCGGCAGCTACTTCGACCTGCTGCTGATGATCGTATTCGGCCTGCTGGGCTATTTCCTGCGTAAACTCAACATTCCGACAGTCCCCATCATTCTGGGTATTCTGCTCGGCAACCACATGGAAGACAGCCTGCGCCGCGCCATGGTCATATCCGGTGGTGACTGGAAGTATCTGTTCCAGTCCGGCATTGCCATCGGCTTCTGGATAGCGGCCGTCACCGGATTTGTCGCACCGGTATTTCTGCGACGATTTCTCAAGAAACCTCAGGCACATCAAGCATGAGTTCCAACGTACGCGTCCTGGTTCCCTCCGGCGTTCTGGGCCTGGGCTTCGACAGCGAAGCACTGGCCAGAGCGGTGGCCCTGAAACCCGATGTCATCTGCATCGACGGGGGCTCGACCGACAGTGGCCCCTATTCACTGGGTACCAGTACCTCGAAGTATTCACGGGCGGTCTGTGTGCGTGAATGGCGTCAACTGATGCAGGCACGCGCCACGCTTGGCGTACCGCTGATCATCGGTTCCTCGGGCACCTGCGGCAGCGATGACATGGTCGACTGGATGCTGGAGATCACCCGGGAGATTGCCGCCGAGACTGATGGAGCCGCGACCGGCAAGGCTCTCAAGGTCGCCCTGCTCTACAGCGAACAGGACAAGTCAGTCCTGCAGGAACGCTTGCAACAGCAGCGCATCAAGCCGCTGGAACCTGTGGTACCGCTCGATGCAGCCGTCCTGGAGAGCTGCACGCATATCGTGGCTCTGGCGGGCGCCGAACACATACAGGCGGCGCTGGACACCGGCGCCGATATCGTCATCGCCGGACGCACCACCGATACAGCCGTGGTCAGCGCCTTGCCACTGGCTCGGGGTTGCCATGCCGGTGCCTGCTGGCATGCCGCCAAGATTGCCGAGTGTGGCGCCTTGTGCTCGACCCACCCCACCAGCGGTGTCATCGTGGTGGATATCGATGATACGGGCTTCACGATCTACCCGACTGCTGACCAGGCACACTGCACCCCGCACTCCGTATCCGCGCACATGCTGTACGAGAATACCGACCCCTTCATCCTGTATGAGCCCGGCGGCCATCTGGATGTGCGTGCTGCTCACTATGAAGCGCTTGACGACACGCGTGTCAGAGTCACCGGCTCGCGCTGGGTCCCCACCGATCCATATACCGTCAAACTCGAAGGCGCCCGTCTCGGTGGTTATCAGACCACTCTGCTGGCGCTGCTGCGCAATGCACGCTATGTGGCCAACGCCCGTGCCTGGGTCGATCGTCTGCAGAATCATCTGCATCGCGAGATAAGCGCAAGCCTGTCACTCCCGGAGAATGCCTATCAGCTCGACTTTCGCCTCATTGGTGACAATGCCACCCTGGGTGAATTGGAAACGCAGACCTCAGTGGGTCACGAGACCGGTGTTCTGCTGATCATTACTGCAGAAACACAGGAAATGGCCAACGAAATCGGCAAGCTCAGCAACCCCTTTCTGCTGCATTATCCGCTGACAGACGATGAGTCCTTGCCTACCTTTGCCTTCCCCTACTCTCCGGCACAGACATCGCGCGGCGCCCTGTACGAATTCTGCCTGAACCATATTCTGGAACTGGATGAGCCCATGAGTGCGGTGCGACTGGAAGAGGTGGTGGTATGAAGGTCAGCGATCTGGCAGACAGTGTGCGTTCCAAGAACGCCGGGCCATTCTGGGTCACCATCGATATCTTCTGTGGCAGTGA
>CBDUIJ010000470.1:0-3790 GCA_965367215.1 uncultured Granulosicoccus sp. | reverse complement strand
CCGCTCCATCGCCGCGGCTTTGCATAGTGGTGATGTGGACCTGAAACGGTTACGCCGATGCACTGACGAGCAGATCATGCAGCAATTGACGGCCATTCGAGGTATCGGCCCCTGGACGGCAGGGGTCTATCTGTTGATGGCGATGCGTCGTCCGGATGCCTGGGCCAGTGGTGACCGAGCTCTGGCTGTCAGTCTGGCTGAATGCGAAGTGCTGGAGGAAGTGCCGAGCTACGCTGAACTGGATCGAAGAGCCGAACACTGGCGACCACACCGTGCGGCCGCTGCTCGTGTGCTGTGGCATGCCTACCTCAGCCGCCGATCCCGCGAGTGACAAGAGGCGGATCGGAGGCACGGCAGGTGAGGGCGACTGGCTTCTCCCGGGGCGCCGGACCGGCCGGCAATCAGCTTCCGATGAAACGCTGCAGGTGATCGCCGAAACGCTCGGCATTCAGAAAGCCGATGACTCGAGCCGCCGGCATTTCAGTGCCGTCTGCCGCATAGAAGATGATGCCCGGAGGTCCGAACAGGTCGAATTCCTTGAGCAGAGCCTGATCCAGTTCATCGTTGGCGGTCACATCCGCCTGTACGACAACCGCATTGGCCAGCAGGGCCTGCACGCGTGGGTCGACAAAGGTAAAGGCTTCCATTTCCTTGCAGCTGATGCACCAGTCGGCATAGAAGTCGAGCATGACGGGGCGACCCTGAGCACTGGCGCTGGCCACCTTCTGTTGCAGGTCGGCAACGCTCTTGATACGTTCAAAAGCGAGATGCGGCTGCTGCGCTTCAACGGCCTGGCCCGATGAAGCGTTCATGACACCACGCAGCGGTGTTCGATAGCTGCTGCCACCGGACAAGGCACCCAGCAGCAGCGCCAGTCCGTAGATACCCAGAACGATGCCGGCACCCTTGCCGAATCGTTGCCAGCCAGTGCTTTCGCGGTTGATGGTATCGGTGGCGCCCAGGTAGATCGCACTCATCACTGCCAGGATGCCGTAGAGCCCCATGCTGACCTGTGCCGGCAGGAATCGGGAAATCATGTATACCGCCATGGCCAGCAGGAGAATGCCGAAGATATGCTTGGTGGCATTCATCCAGCCACCGGCACGCGGCAGCAGTTTGCCTGCCGAGGTACCGATCAACAGCAGGGGAGCGCCCATGCCCAGGCCGAGGGAGAACAGCGCGGCACCGCCAATGACGGCATCGCCGGTCTTGGCTATGTAGATGAGTGCACCGGCCAGCGGTGCTGTCACACAGGGGCCGACAATGAGCGTGGATATGAAGCCCATGAGCGCCACCCCTGTGACCTGACCACCCCCCTGTTTGTTCGACCACTGCGTCAGCTTTGTCTGGATGGCGGCAGGCATCTGCAGTTCGTAGAAGCCGAACATGGACAGGGACAGCGCCACGAACAGGACTGCAATGACCGACAGCACCCAGGGATTCTGCAGGAAGGCCTGCACGTTGTAGCCGGACAGACCGACAATGATGCCGACGATGGCATAGGTACTTGCCATGACCAGTACATAAACCAGGGACAGACGAAACGCCTTGCCCGTCGTCATGGAGTCGCCCTGACCCACGATGAGGCTGGAGAGAATGGGAACCATGGGCAGCACGCAAGGCGTGAAGGCCAGCAGCAGGCCCAGGCCGAAGAAGGTGGCAACGTTGAGCCATAGACTGTTGGCGCCCAGCGATGAAAACAGACGATCCTGCTCGGATTGAAGTGGCGCCGGGCCGACATCGGTAGTGCCACTGCCTGTCGCTGCCTGAGTGAGGGGGGCGTCAAGGCCCGAGGGTGTACTATCGAAGGCGACTGGTAGTGTGGCGACACTGGGTGGAAAACAGACACCGATGTCGGCACAACCCTGATAGTTCAGCTGCAGGCTGGCCTGACTGGCGGCTGCAAGATCGACGGCCGGATCCAGATACAGCCTGGCTTGGGCAACATCTCGCAGAATGCGCACGTTGCCGAAGAATTCGTCGAACTGCTCGACACCGGGGTCGATGTCCGAACTGGCTACCTGAGCGCCACCGGCGTCAGTCAGGGTGAAGGAGAGTTTGTCGCGATACAGGTAGTAGCCGGGTTCGATCTGCCACTGGATCATGATCTGCCTGTCATTGGCACTCATTATCTGAGGCAGGTAGGCCAGATCCGGAGGAAGCAGTTCGTCCTGTACCGTGTTGCTGCCGAAGATGTCGCTGCTCGGGCTGGTGTTGATCAGTGGAGAGGCCAGGCTGCCGCTCTGGGACGACGCCGAGGCAGGCAGTTCAACCTCCAGCATGACGGTGGTCGGCGGGTAACACAGGCCGATATCGGCGCAGCCCTGGTATTTCACTGCCAGAGGCAACAGTCCGGATGTTGCGGTTCCGGTGTAGGGAAGCTCTATATCGGCAGAATCGCGGAAGATGGCCTGCTCACCGAAGAAGTCATCTTCCACGATGACAGCCGCCGAGAATCCCGGTTCGCCCAGTGCCAGTGTTGTCGGGCCGTCAAGGAGAGAGGAGGAGCTCGCTGCTTCTTCATTGATGGTAAAGCTGGTCTTGTCCCTGTACAGGTAATAACCGGGAGCTATGTCGAACTGGAGGTAGATGACCCCGTCTGACACCCGCGAGACGGAAGGAACAAAGGCTTCCTGAGGAGACAGGGGGTCGTCGCCACCCAGAAGGTTGGTCGCCGCCTGTGTATTGCCGACTGACAGCATGAGCGTCAGGGTCAGTAAAAGGAGGGCTTTGGCGCTACGCGCAAGGCACGGAAGGCGAGGGGGATGCAATATCACGAAAGAATTCCAGGCTGTTCAGCCACCTTGTTGAGACGTCACCCCGGCGGCGGCTACGCCGGATAACAGCGATTGTACTGAAATGCCCTGACAGGAACCTGACGGCCGGACGCCTGTCATACCGCATCTTAATTGCCGCGATGCTGCAATGACCGGCTGAGACTGCCAGAATGGTGCCACCATCGGACAGCCAGAACTTGTAAGAGTGCGCTCGTGTCGATAGGTTCCTGTCCCGATTCCTGGAGTTAGTAATGCCTTACGTCTTGTTGTTGTTCGTGGCGATGCCGATCATCGAGATTGCCGTCATGTTGAAAGTGGGTGATGCCATCGGCTGGTTTCCGACCCTGGCTATCGTGATTCTGACGGCCGTTATCGGTACCAGCATGTTGCGCCAGCAAGGACTGGCCACTCTCAACACGGCTCGGCAGCGTCTGGATGCCGGCGAGATGCCCGCGCAGCAGATGCTGGAAGGCATGCTGCTGCTGCTGGGTGGTGTGTTGCTGCTGACGCCAGGGTTTGTGACGGATGCCTTCGGTTTCGTCTGCCTGGTGCCGCTGACTCGCCAGTGGTTGGCCAGTCGTATTGCCAGCCGTTCGGTCGTCAGTGTCAGCAGTGTGACGGGCTTCGGTCGCAGTTCCGGGCGCGTCCCCGGGCAGGGCAGCACCACCGTTGGCTCCGGGGCCACGGACGGTGCGCGAAACAGCGACAAGGCCTACGAGGATCTGTCCGCTGTTGGTGGACGGCCACGACCTGAGACGCCCCGACCAGCGAGCTCCGGCGAGGTAATTGATGCCGACTTCAAGCGTGTTGACGACCAATAGACGGTTGCGAAGCGCCGATCGTTCAAAATTGTTGGTCCCGAGGCTTGATATTGTGGCGCTCGACATTAGAATTAGCACTCCTCGGTGGTGAGTGCTAACAGCAATGTTTGCAGTCCCCCTTCGAGTCATTTTTCAACATTGATTTTATTCGGAGTCGTATTGGTATGAACATTCGTCCGTTGCATGACCGCG
>CBDUIJ010000469.1:0-3802 GCA_965367215.1 uncultured Granulosicoccus sp. | reverse complement strand
GTGGAGAACGTCAAGGTGGATCTCTACCCGGGCGAGATCTACGTCTTTACACCCAAGGGCAAGATCATCCAGCTGCCGCGCAATGCCACGCCGGTCGATTTTGCCTATGCGGTGCATTCGGAAGTGGGCAACAAATGCGTATCCGTCAAGATCGACCGACGGCTGGCTTCGCTCAGTACGCCATTGGAAAGCGGTCAGACGGTGGAAATCCTGACCGGCCCCAGGGTGGCTCCCAGCCCCATGTGGCTGAACTCGGTCATGACGGCCAAGGCGCGCGCTGCCATCCGGCAGCACCTGCGGGCGCTGGACAAGACCGAAGCCATCGAGTTCGGGCAGCGATTGCTGCGTCGGGCACTGAGTCGTCATGAGCGTTCTCTGGAGACCGTGCCCGAGAAGGCGATGCGGGCGCTGCTGTCGGAGCGACGCCTGAACAAGGAAGAGGATCTGTTTGCGGATGTGGGTCTGGGTCTGCATCTGCCCAGTCAGATTGCTGCCCGCCTGATTCAGCTCGAAGCAGGCGATGGCGATGAATCGCCGCAACTGGCCGTCATGGAGCCTGCGCCGCTGCTGGTCGATTCTGCCAACAGCCCGACCCTCTACATGTCTCGCTGCTGCCACCCCATCCCGGGTGATAGCGTGCAGGGCTTCTTCACGCCGGGCAAGGGTGTGGCTGTGCATCGGACCAGCTGCCGCAATGTGCGTCGGTTCCGGCGACGTCCCAAGGAATGGGTGGCGGTCGATTGGGCGCCGGACATCAAGGGCAGTTTTGAAGTGGTCATTCTGGGGCACCTGGTCAACCAGCCGGGCGCACTGGCCAGAGTGACATCAACAATGTCGCTGATGAACGTCAATATCGAGCATCTGGAATTCGACAGTCGCAGCGAAGACGATGTCAGTATCCGCTTCGCGCTGTCCGTAGAGAGCCGTGTGCAACTGGCGCGCATTGTCCGACGCCTGCGCAATCTGACGGTCGTGCGCAGCGTCAAGCGCGATAACTGACACCATTGCCCGCAAGGGAATGGAATCGAGCCTGTCTGCCAGGCTGAAGTGATGCTGGCAGGGCTGCAGTTGGCCCGGCTTGCGTCTGTACTGCGAGTCGGCGTGATAGATCGGGGGCAAGACGATATACTCCGAAGCCTCAATCACTCCGAAGCAGATCAGACTCATGGCACGCGACATCATCAGTACAGATAAAGCCCCCAGTGCAATCGGTGCCTATTCACAGGCTGTTCGAGCCGGTGATACGGTCTACCTGTCCGGTGCCATACCACTGGTTCCCGAGACCATGGAACTGGTCAGCAGCGATGTGCGCACCCAGATCGTGCAGGTGTTCGATAATCTCGAGGCGGTCTGCAAGGCGGCTGGTGGCTCGTTTGATCAGGTCATCAAGCTCAATGTCTATCTCACCGATCTGTCCAACTTCCCGCTGGTCAATGAAGTCATGGCCGAGCGATTCAGCGAACCCTACCCGGCACGAGCAGCCATCGGTGTCTCGGCCTTGCCACGTGATGTCGCCGTTGAAGTGGAAGGCGTGATGTACCTGGGCTGATTCGCATCGCGCGTCTCAAGTCTGTGTCTGCGCTGATGCCCGGATAATTCCGCTCAAGTGGTGAACAGAACAGTATTGCCAGACGAACCACTGGACATGACTCCGGTGGTGACCCTGAAAGGGGTCGGTGAAGCCATGGCGGAGAAGCTGGCGACGCTGGGTATTCGTACCCTGCAGGATGTCCTGTTCCATCTGCCGTTTCGCTATCAGGACCGCACCCGCCTGTCGAAGATCGGCACCCTGACACCGGGTACCGAGGCTGTCATCAATGCCGAGGTGATGATCAGTGATGTGGTCATCCGGCAGCGACGCTCACTGATGGTCAGGCTCAACGATGGCACGGGTGCCATCATGTTGCGTTTCTTTCATTTCAATCAGAAGCAGATCAGTCAGTTCGAACGCGGTGCCCGTGTGCAGTGTTTCGGTGAGGTTCGCCGCGGCCCGGGCATGCTGGAGATGGTGCACCCCGAGTACCGGGTGCTGCGCCCTGATGCCACCGACGAGACGGCGCTGGATAACACACTCACGCCGTTCTACCACGCCACTGAAGGTGTGCAGCAGGCGACGCTGCGCAAACTGACCGACCAGGCGCTGGAACATCTGGAACGTCAGAACCTGCGCGACTACCTGCCGATGAGCGTGACTGCCGATGTGGGGTTGCCGGATCTGGCCAGTGCCCTGCGTATCGTGCATCGTCCGCCGCCCGGCAGTGATGTCAATGCACTGATGGAGGGCCTGCATCCGGCTCATCGACGCCTCGCACTGGAAGAACTGATTGCACATCGCCTGGGTTTGCGGTTGCTGCGAGTCAATGCCCAGGCAAAGCAGGCACCGGTCATTCGCCCAGCGGGAAAGCTGCCTGGCAGCTTGCGCAGCTCCCTGCCATTCAAGCTCACCTACGCCCAGGACCGAGTGCTGCTCGATATCCTGAACGACATGGGGAGCGGCGAGCCGATGCTGCGTCTGGTGCAGGGCGATGTAGGGTCCGGCAAGACGGTCGTGGCGGCCCTGGCGGCGGCTCAGGTGGTTGAATGCGGACATCAGGTAGCGATGATGGCGCCCACGGAAATTCTGGCCGAACAGCACATGATCAATTTCTCGGCATGGTTCGAGCCGATGGGCATCGAAGTGGCGTGGTTGACCGGCAAGCTGCGAGCGGCGCAGCGACGCGCCACCATCGAGGCGGTGGCCATGGGTCAGAAGCAGATCGTGGTGGGCACCCATGCGCTGTTCCAGAAGGATGTGGAGTTTCTCGATCTGGGGCTCGCTATCATCGATGAGCAGCACCGCTTCGGCGTACATCAGCGAATGGCGTTACGCAACAAGGGAGCGCGGGACGATATGCAGCCGCATCAGCTGATCATGACGGCCACACCCATCCCGCGAACACTGGCCATGACGGCCTACGCCGATCTGGAAATATCGGTAATCGACGAACTGCCCCCCGGACGCAAGCCGGTGACCACGGTGGCACTGGATAATGTGCGGCGCGCCGATGTCGTGGAACGCGTCGGAGCTGCGATCGATGAAGGCCGTCAGGTTTACTGGGTGTGCACGCTGATCGAAGAGTCGGAGTCGCTGCAGGCGGAGGCCGCCGAAGATACGCTGGAGACCTTGCACCAGCTGTTGCCAAGGCATCGCATCGCTCTGGTGCACGGTCGCATGAAGCCGCGCGAGAAGGAAGCGGTCATGAGTTCGTTCAAGGAGCGACAGATCGATCTTCTGATTGCCACCACGGTCATCGAGGTGGGTGTGGATGTGCCGAACGCATCACTGATGATCATCGAGAACGCCGAGCGGCTCGGCCTGTCACAGTTGCATCAGCTACGTGGCCGGGTAGGTCGCGGCAGTGCGCAGAGTAGTTGTGTGTTGCTGTACCAGAGTCCCTTGTCGAACAATGCGCGAGAGCGACTGGATATCATGCGCGAGACCAATGACGGTTTCGTGATTGCCGAAAAGGATCTGTCACTGCGCGGTGCCGGTGAAGTACTGGGCACCCGCCAGACCGGACTGGCCGAGTTTCGTATTGCTCAGCTGGGTCGAGACGACGATCTGCTGGACGATGTCAGTCAGATTGCAGACAACCTCATGCTGTCCTGGCCTGAGTCCGTACAGGGGCTCATCCGGCGCTGGATTGGTGAGGAAAAGAAGGACTACGGCGGAGTCTGAACTTGTCGGCAACTGTCCTTCGACGGCTTGTGAAAGGCTCGAAGATGTGCAGGTTCAGTTGAGAAAATGATCGTTTTCCGCACC
>CBDUIJ010000468.1:0-3806 GCA_965367215.1 uncultured Granulosicoccus sp. | reverse complement strand
TCGTTACTCAGGTAATCAACAGCGGGGATGGCTTGCTGGTTCGGAGCAGCTCCTGTGTAAAAGACGTTCTTGGAGGATTCTTCACCTTCGTACTGCACGGGGTAGAACAGCAGGCTGTCCAGTTCCTCGAATACGGGCAGAACCGATTTTCTGGAAACCGACGTCCAGGCACCGAAGGTGGCAACCACGCCTTCCTGCTCGATCAGTTCGCGCGCCTTCTCGGCAAACAGAGGCCAGTCGGATGCCGGATCGACAACCACGGCTTCCAGTTGTTTGCCCAGCAATCCACCCTTGGCATTCTGCTCGTCGATGAGCATCAGCATGGTGTCTTTCAGGGTGGTTTCCGAAATGGCCATGGTGCCGGAAAGAGAGTGCAGGACGCCTACCTTGATGGTGTCGTCCTGAGCGTGCAGTGAAAGGCTCAGGCCGGCCAGGCCAATGCCTGCCATTGCCGCGAGTGATCGTCGAGAATTACGTGTGAACAGCATGCGAAAGATTTCCCTGGATAGTTGGCAGAAAAAGTTGTTCTTTTTTGAACAATCGCAACTGTTATTACAGGGACTGTGCCAACGCAAAAACTGTATTCAATTCAATGCCTTGGAAACCGTGTAACGGGGTGTCTCGATCTAATCGCCCTCATGTGGTGCGTCAGGCGCACTTGATTGGTGCCTTCCGGATTGGGTGGCGACTTGTAGTATTCGCTTATTCCACCGTGACGCTCTTGGCCAGATTGCGCGGCTGATCGATATCGCGTTTCAGCAGCACGGCGCAATGATAGGCCAGCAATTGCAGCGCAATTCCCGCAATGACGGGTTGCAGTAATGGCTCCACCTGGGGAATGCGGATCACCTCGTCACTCAGCTCCCGGATACGTGGATGATCCGCATCGGTCACGGCGATGACCGGGGCGCCGCGGGTCCGGATTTCCTCCAGTGTCGAGAGCGATTTGTTCAGCAATTCATCGTTGGGCAGCATGACAATGCAGGGGGTCTTGCTGCTGATCAGGGCAAGCGGACCATGCTTGAGTTCCGACGAGGGATACGCTTCGGCATGAATGTAGGAGATTTCCTTGAGCTTCTGGGCACCTTCCAGGGCCACCGGGTAGGAGCTGGTCCGACCCAGGAAGAACGCGCTATGTGCTTTCACCAGCATGGGGGCAAGCGTTGCGATGGAGGGCTCCAGAGCCAGTGTGTCGCGGATCTTGCCCGGCAAGTCCTGCAGAGCCTCGACCAGGGTATTGCCGCGCTGCGGGGAGACATCGCGCAGACGGCCCAGCATCAGGGCGAGCAGGGCGAACACGGTCAGCATGCTGGTGTAGGCCTTGGTGGATGCGACCGAGACTTCAGGGCCGGCATGCATGTAGATGCCGCCATCGACTTCGCGGGCGATGGTGCTGCCGACACTGTTGACGATACCCAGCACATGACCTCCCTTGCGGCGAACCTCGCGCAGGGCTGCCAGTGTGTCGAAGGTTTCCCCCGACTGGCTGACGGCTATATAGAGTGTTTCGGGTTCCACCACCGGATTGCGGTAACGGAATTCGGCGGCCGCCTCGGCACTGACCGGCAGGCGCGCCAGCTGTTCGATCATGTGAGCCCCGGACATGCCGGCATAGAAGGCCGAGCCGCAACCGAGAATCTTGACACGGCGGATATTGAGCAGATCACGCGGGGCCAGGTTGAGCCCGCCGAGGTGGGCCGTGGAGAATCGGGTGTCGAGGCGCCCGCTGAGTGTGCGTTCCACCACCTCGGCCTGATCACGAATTTCCCGGTGCAGGTAATGCGCGTAACCCCCCTTGTCATAGTCGGCCAGCACACCGCTGAGCTGGGTCGTGGACTTCTGACTGGGCCGGGCATCCAGCGTGGTCACCTGAAACCCCTGAGGGGTCATTTCGGCGACATCACCATCATCCAGATGCACGATCTCACGCGTATGTCGGGCCAGTGCCGACATGTCGGAGGCGGCCAGCATCTCGCCATCGCCGATTCCCAGGATCACCGGGCTGCCAAGGCGTGCGACCACCACTGTCTCCGGTGCCTCGCGATCGATGACCGCCAGACCGTAGGTTCCCTGGATGCGTGGCAACACGGTGCGCACCGCGTCGATCAGCGGTCCGTCGAATTCCGCCAGCAGATGGGCCAGCACTTCGCTGTCGGTTTCCGAGCTGAAGGTGACACCCTTTGCAATCAGCTGGGCCCGCAAGGCGTCGGCATTTTCGATGATGCCGTTGTGGGCAACGGCGATGCGCATGTCGCTGTCCGTATGCGGGTGAGCGTTTTCATCCGTGGGTGCGCCATGCGTGGCCCAGCGTGTATGACCGATGCCGCATTGCCCGGCGGTTGTCTCTGGCAGCTGTTGCCTGAGCATGGAGATCTTGCCGGCAGCCTTCCAGCAGCGGATTCGCTTGCGGTGCAGTAGCGCAATGCCAGCCGAGTCGTAACCGCGGTATTCCAGACGGTGCAGGCCGTCCAGCAGAATGGGGGCGGCTTCCTGGCGACCGGTATAAGCGATGATTCCGCACATATCGAATATCTTGCCTGTGTAGTGGGGTGGGCCGAGTACTGTGTGTTCAGCCGTAAATGGTGCGCCGTATCTGGCGTTCGGTCAGCGGGTCGAGCTTGAAGCGATGATGTTCGAGCTCTTCGCTGATCTGCCGGTAAATGGCGGCATTCGCAAGCCCTGCCTTTTGCAGTTCATAATGGCGGCGCTGGATGAATCCGGCGCTGGACTCGTTGTAGAAGGCCAGCACTTCCTCGATCAGCCTGGCGGCCTGTGTCGGGGTCAGATCATTCTGTCGACACAAGTGGTCGATCAGTTCAGCAGGCGCATGGGTTGAGAGCATGTCGCGCATTATGTTGAATGCGTGGAGTAAAGCCCAATATTATGCCCGTTGCCGGGCAGGAAGCGAACAAAGTGTCAGTAATGAGAGATCTGTTCTCTGCGGAGTCCGTGGAGATATGCCCCGGCATGGTTCTGCTGCGGCAGTATGTCGACTCGGCCGAGCTGCAATCAGGACTTGAATCGGTTCTGGCTGTCTCACCGTTGCGTCGCCTGCAGACCACGCGCGGCTTTTACCTGTCCGTCCAGAGCAGCAACTGCGGGAAGCTGGGCTGGGTATCGGACCGGCAAGGTTATCGCTACAGCGAGCTGGATCCGCTGACGGGGAAGCCCTGGCCATCCATGCCGGCGGTATTCCGTGCGCTGGCACAGCGCGCCGCCGAGTCAGCCGGGTTTGCCGGGTTCGATCCGGACGGCTGCCTGATCAACCACTATGAGCCGGGCACGCAGATGGGCGCTCATCAGGACAAGGACGAATCGGATTTCGGTGCACCCATCGTGTCAGTGTCCATGGGGATAGATGCACGCTTTTTCGTGACGGGACCCGAACGACGCGGCCGCTCCAGAGCTGTAGACTTGAGCGATGGTGATGTCGTTGTATTTGGTGGGCCGGCGCGTCGCTACTATCATGGTGTGAGAAAACTGAAATATTCCGAACATCCACGATTTGGTGCGGTGCGCTGGAATCTGACCTTCCGCAAGGCAGGCTGATGGCAGGGTGTACAGGTGACAGAGGGCATGGTGAAGGCTGAGGAACGTAACTGCAGGTGGCTGGCATGGAGATGCCCGGCGCAACTGGCACGCTGTGCCGGTGTGGCTGTGCTGTTGTCTGTCATTGCCATTGGCTTGAGCCATTCGTTGCCGGTTGCCGCAGCCATGCTATTGGTGCCACCAGAGCAGGTGCTGGAACCGGGGCAACAGCTGGTGCTTCCTCTGGAGATTCGCCAGGAGCAGGGGCCGCGTATCGA
>CBDUIJ010000467.1:0-3828 GCA_965367215.1 uncultured Granulosicoccus sp. | reverse complement strand
GCAGCCGTTGCCGGCACCCTGGCCCTGATTTCACTCGGATTGAGCCTGCGTCGTTTCGGCATTGCCCGCAATGTGCCACAGGCTGCGACGATGACGGCGCTGAAACTCCTGTTGATGCCTTGCATCGCGACGCTGTTATCCCTGGCTATCGGCCTGTCGCCAATTCAGGCAGAAATCGTGATCGTCGCAGCCGCCATGCCTACCGGCGTCAATCCCTACCTGTTGGCCACGCGCTTCGGCACCGGTGAGGCCATTGCCTCGAATGCACTTCTGCTATCGACCATGGCCGCACCACTGACGCTGTTGTTCTGGTCTTACGTGGCGCGTTCACTGTTCTGAGCGTGGTGTGAGATTCACGCCATATCGATGGATTGGCCCTCGGCTTCAAACGACAATCACTTACCGCAAGAAAGGCGCCCTACGGGTTGAGGGCTTTCCATCTGCAGAGGCACTGAGCGTTTATCAAACCGATGCATCATGGGGGTAGAACCGAAAATGGATATTCCCCATGTTCTCGGCATGCTTCAACCGGAATACACCCTTGTCCTCGGTAAACTCCATGGTGCTCTGTTGCAGGTAGTGTCTCAGCATCTCTGCATCGGCATAACGCAAGTCCATACCCACGATACCGGGTTGATTGTCTGCCAGTACCTCCGGAGGCAATGCGCCTGATTCGGCTTCAATGCTCTGACGCGACAGCAGTCTGATCTGTCCATTCGCTGTTGTCAGACGATAACCGCCGGCGATTGTTTCTGCCGAACCGTACAAGGCACTGAACTTCTCAACCAGTGCCGGTTGATCACCGGGCTCGGCCAGAATCGTGATGCCGCAGATACCCCGCACGGAGTTCGGGTGTTCAAGCCACTCAGGCACATAGATCAACTCGGGTCGATGTTGCTGACAGAGAAAGAACGACAATCTCGGCCAGCGAACATCAGGCAACAACGCAAGGGTGGTCTTCGTTCTGTCTTGACGCCCATCCGGCAGAGTAACGTCACGACCGAATTCCAGATGACCGGCAACATCGAATCCCGCCTCCTGGGCCTGACGTGCATCGGCCTGTGAATCCGTGCTGTGCAAGGCGGACAGAGCAACCCCTTCTCGTTGCATCAGATGTTCGTGGACATGCCGCCCGAAATGAAAGTCACCCGCTGGCACTTCATCAATCAGGGATGCGTCGTAGATCCCCATGATCTCGATCAGACAACCCTCGAACATGGCCAGCGACGTGCTCGTGCCCCAGGGGTGCTTTCCGATGGCGGTCATGTTGAACCCCATGCTCATCAGGCGATCGCGTAGCTGCTCGATATCGTGTACGGCAATCAGCGGGTGATCAATACCAAAGGATGCATTCATGATGAACAGCTCGCTCTACTCGATGAAGGAAATTCTTGCAGCGCCGATGGCCCGCGCCTTGGTGCCGACCACGGCAAGACGCAGCTCACCAGATCCCTGACCTGCGCATTACCCTGACACAAACCCGCCAGCACATCTGCCGCCAGGTCGGCGAAGTTCGCCATGGAGCTTGCGTTGATTCCCAGCATGGCGGCGATCTCCGGTCGACTCTCCATCAGCCTCCGCACCTCGAGCACCACACCCTGTCCAGCCTCGTTATTCATGTTTCTCCTGAATGACCATCGTCATCGTCCATACGCACTGTTGTCTGACACGCACTCGAGTGCCTGCGCCGATCACGCTCTGCAACCGCATCTTCGGCTTCCACTTGCCGCACCGGCCACCGCACTCACGTTATGCTGACATACAGCCATCCGCAGATGCCAGCCCCCGCATCACAGTGAACCTTCATGACACATATCGAACACAAGCAGGCCCTGGCCTTCATGACCATCTGCGCCGAGGGCTCCATCCGAGCCGCTGCCGAGTATCTCGGCATCGAGCCCTCCACCATCAGCCGTCAGATTCAGGCACTGGAAAAGTCACTGTCCATCACCCTGATCGAGCGTGGCCGCAAGGGTATCAGAACAACCGAAGCCGGCGCTCTGTTACTGCAGCATCTGAAGCGACAACAGCATGAGTTGGAAGACATCCAGTCAGAATTCGATGCCCTTCGTGGCATGCGCCGCGGGCAGATCGTTGTCATTCTGGGCGATGGATTTGTCAGTGATTTCATCGCGCATGCCCTGACCGGATTCAGTGTCACCTACCCCGGCTTCACCTTCTCGCTGCAGACGGGATCCACCGATGCAGTACTGCATGCCCTGCGCAATGATCAGGCGCATATCGGCATCGCCTTCAATGCACCAAAGGATCAGGCCATCCGCATCATCGGGGAAACCACCCAGCCGCTGGACATGATGGTCAGCCCTTCATCGGCATGGGCCGACATGCCCGCGCCTCTGGATATACGTCAACTGTCAGAACTGCCCTTTGCCCTGCTCAACCCGGGTTTTGGCGTCGGTGCCATGGTGCGTGAAGCCGAGTCCCGGTATGGCATGCACTTCCAGGCACTGGTGGAAACCAACTCTCTGACGGTTCTGCGCAACTTCGTTCGAGAAGGGCTGGGGATGACCATACTGCCCTCTTTCGTGGTCACTCGCGAAATCAGCGACGGTGTAGTCATCGCCAAATCACTGAGCAACCCGGAGCTGCATACCGGCGAAGTCTCGGTACTGGCTCGCAGTGGACGACGCCTGCCGGAAGGCGCCCTGCGGCTCGCAGAGCATGCCATGCGCTCCATGGTGGCGTTTTCGACACACGAATCAGCACCGGCTCGAAAATGAAGCGATCTGCCTGAATCAGGCCCGCTCCAGCGACTGTCCGTCCGAGGTGTTGCACTCAGCGCAACAATAAACTCCAAAGATTGCACTTCTCGTCAAAATTCAATAGGGCTATATTGAACGGACGTTCATTCGAGAGGTTGTCAGTCCAATGCATTCGAAGCTCCTTCCAACTGCCGCGGTCGTGCTTGCATTCATGCTTGCCCCCGCCACCCAGGCTTCCGCAGCCACCATCCGTATCGCCTCTCAGGGGGATGCCACCAGCCTGGACCCACACAGCCACAACGAGAGCTTTACCAACTATTTTCTGGCCAATGTCTACGAAGGCCTGGTCGGGCGTGACCGGGATTTCGAGATTGCCGGTCAGCTGGCCGAGAGCTGGGAACAGGTCGATGACAAGACCTGGATCTTCAAGCTGCGCCCCGGTGTCACCTTCCATGATGGTTCCGAATTCAATGCTGAAGACGTGGTATTCAGTTTCGACCGTGCACTGGCGGAGAGCTCCAATTTCAAGCACGTACTGGCATCGGTAGACAGCTATCGGGCCGTGGATGACCTGACCATCGAGATCATCACGACAGCACCCAACCCCATCCTGCTCAATGATCTTCTCGATCTGATGATTCTTGACAAGCAGTGGGCCGAAGCCAACGGAGCAGAGGAACCCATCAATCTGCAGGCTGAGGAAAAATCCTTCAGCGCCACCAACGCCAACGGCACCGGACCCTTTGCCATCAGCAGCCGCGCTCAGGGCGAGAAGACCGAGCTGATCAAGTATGCGGACTACTGGAACGAGAGCGGCAATATCGACAAGGTGGTCTTCACGCCGATCAACAATGCCTCGACACTGGTCTCGGCCTTGCTGTCCGGCGAAGTCGATCTGGTCATGCCTCTCCCTCTGCAGGACATTGCCCGCGTAGAGTCGGCAAAAGGCATCAAGGTGGTCTCGTCCCCCGAAGCGCGAACCATGTATATCGGTATGGATCAGTGGCGTGACCAGATCATCGAAAGCCCGGTCGAAGGAAACCCCTTCAAGGACATGAGAGTACGACAGGCGTTTGCTCATGCAATCGATGCCCAGGCCATCATC
>CBDUIJ010000466.1:0-3834 GCA_965367215.1 uncultured Granulosicoccus sp. | reverse complement strand
AGTCACCAGATAGAAGGTGTTCCCGCCTTATCGCACTGGTTTGTCCGTAACCGTTGGCATGAACGTATCCGGCTGTCGAACCTGGAACTGCCCTTGTCAGCAGATGATGTGATATTCCGATGAGACGAGCGGGAGCAGGGATGCGTGGGGTGACGCTGGTCGAGATGGCAATCGTGTTGTTGATTCTGGGCGTCTTGACACGAGCGGCGATAGCGCCGTTGTCTGCCTTGCAACAGCATCGACAACATCGCGAGGCGGTGTCGCAACTGGAGTCCATCCGTCACGCCCTGTGGGCGCACGTCGTCAGTGCCGGTGTTCTACCATGTCCCGTGATGACGGGTAGCGGAACAGCGGTGACTGAAAGCGATTCCGTGTGTCTTCGGTTTTCTGGTGGAGTGCCTGCGGTAGTGCTGGGGCTGGCGGGACCGGTTGACTCTGACGGCGCCTTGCTGGATCCCTGGGGCAGGCCTTATCAACTTGCGGTCAGTTTGTTCAGTCATGATCAACGCGGGATACCGGCAGAGCCTGACTGGACGACAGAAGGAGAAACCTCGCGAATAGGAATCGCGGAACTGGCAGCTGATCTCGTGGTTTGCAATCAGGCCGTGACCGGCCAATGTCCTGCGAGGAGCGTCCGTGCCAGCGGGTTGAGTTTCGTGGTCTTTACCTCAGGATCGGATAACACTTCCGCAGGTGATCAATCAGAGAATCTGGATGCAGACAAGGTCTTCACCTTGCAGGAGCACTCGGTCAATACCGAGCGCCCCTTCGATGATCTGTTGCTGTGGGGAACGGCTGCCGAAACCATCTACTGGTTGTTGCGTGCAGGTTGGTTGCCCTGATCAAGGCTGCAATGCATGAGCAGTCCTGGATTGGCTAGCCACGGCTAGAAGCCGTAAGCGCCTCCGTCCTTGCGTGGATCCGATCCACCGGCATAGCCGCCGCCCGGTAGTCGATGTATCAGCTGAGCACCACCGAATCCGAAGGCCAGATCTCCTTCCAATACCTCCACGTCATGGCCCATGTCGCGCAAGGTGTCCAGCAAGGCTGGCGCGAACCCTGTTTCGCAAGCCACCCCCAGACCATCCTTGACTCGCCACCGCGGCGCATCCGCTGCTGTTTGTACGTCCTGACCCCATAATTGCGTCCTCAAGACCATCTGCACATGGCCTTGTGCCTGCATCATGCCGCCCATGACGCCAAATGCCATGAGGGGTTGGCCGTTGGCAGTCAGAAAGCCTGGAATGATGGTGTGGAATGGTCGTTTACGTGGTCCGACCTCATTGGGGTGTCCTTTTTCGAGGGTGAAGCCGCAGCCGCGGTTTTGCAGATGAATGCCGGTGCCGGGGACGGCGACACCGGAACCGAAGCCGTCGAAGTTGGACTGGATGAACGACACCATCATGCCGTCGCTGTCGGCAGCGGACAGGCAGACCGTGCCGCCCTGACCAGGCGAGCCGCTCTTGAAATCCTGCGCCTTGCGAGGATCGATCAGCTTTGCGCGCTCGGCAAGATAGCCGGGGTCAAGCAGATGCTCTGCCGAGACATCATTCATAAAGGCAGGGTCTGCAACGTAGGCTGCAGAATCCCTGAAGGCAAGTTTCATGGCCTCCCACATCAGATGCAGCGATTGCGCATCGTCGGGGCCATGGTTGCGGATATCGGTGTGTGCCAACATGCCCAGCGCCATACAGGCAGCGATACCCTGGCCGTTTGGGGGAATCTCATGCAACTCGACATCATCGAATGCCTGCGACACGGTGCCACACCAATCCGGCTGATTCTCGGCCATATCGGCTTCATTCAATGCTGCGCCGTTGGCTCTGGCCGCAGCGGCAATCTGTTCTGCCAGACGACCTCGATAGAAGGACTCACCCCGGGTTTCCGCAATCTCCTTCAACGTACGCGCGGCATGCGGATTGACGAAGCGCTCCCCGGCGATCGGTGCACGGCCGCCTGGCATGAACAACTCGGCAAAGCCGGGTTGCTGCTTCAGGATTTCACTGCCAACACCCCAGGACTTGCCGATGATGGGGGAGACCATGAAGCCCTGTTCGGCATAGTGAATGGCCGGCTCGAACAGTGTTTCGAAGGGCAGTTTGCCGAAACGTCGGTGCAGTTCCACCCAGGCGCCGACGGCGCCGGGGACCGTGACAGTATCCCAGCCACGCTCGGGAATGCCACCCGACCCGGCGAAGCGCTCCGGCGTCCAGCCGGCAGGCGAACGGCCCGAGGCATTCAGGCCGTGCAGTGCCTTGCCATCCCAGATGATGGCAAAACCATCAGAGCCCAGGCCGCAACCGGTCGGTTCCACCTGCGTCAGGGTGATGGCTGCTGCGAGTACGGCATCCACCGCATTGCCGCCCTTGTTCAGCATGGCAAGACCAGCCTGACCGGCGAGCGGTTGTGAGGCCACTACCATATTGTCGGCCAGGGCCGCGGAACGCTGGGAAGGGTAGGCTGTGGGATAGGGGAATTTCATGGCTGCTAGACGTGTTGGAGTAGTTGGGCCCGTGGGTGGTGTGGTGTTGCGAGCTTGTTGGTCAGCTGGATAAACTTGTTTTGCAAAATACCGTACTCGAAGTAGCAGGAAATGTACGGTCATATCCAAGCCTGTACTTCCGAGGATGAGCGATTCCAGTCGTTGCCAAGCTGATTCGCGGCACTTCAGCCTTGTTCCGAGCGTAACGTGGCCATTATCATCGTATCCCATCTTCCAGTCATGATTTTCACGCTGGATCGTCGTACGCCTTCGCGAACAAAGCCTGCTTTTTCATACGCCCGAATCGCCGCCTGGTTGAATGTATATACATTGAGTTCGATTCTCTCAACCATTGACATATCGAATGCTTCTTCGACCAGCTTCCGAAGCATCGGAACTGATAAACCTTTTCCTCGCAAGCCGGGTGCAAGGGCTACCCGACAGAGTGAAGCGTTGCCGTTTCGCCAATCCAGAGCGAGTTGAGCATGACCAATGAGTATTCCGTCTTTCTCGATCATCCACGACAGTCTGGGCGGTTCCTTCACTTGTCTGTCTCTCAGCATTTCACGCATTTGAGCATGGCACAACGGATAGGAAACAGCTGGCCCACCCCACTGAACAACATCAGACTCTGATGAAAACCAGCTCGATAGCTCCTCGAAATGCTGTGTTTTGAATTCCACTAAATTCATGAGGTGTCTTGTCGCAATCATCTGGCGAATTCGCTGTGTTAAGAGCCTGCCATTAAATCCTGAATATGTCTCCCATGGGCACTTGGCGCGGTGTCGATGAACCTTGCCAACTTGCGCTGCTGGTAAACTTCGTGCAGATTGCAACGACACTTCATTGACCGCAAGGTCCGGGTAACGATGCCGACAAGAATCGATAACGCATCGGTCGAACGCGCCTATCTGGCGATGCCTGAATCGCTTCAGGTTCAGGCACTGGAGCTACGTAAACTGATTCTATCGACGGCGGGGGAGATGGAAGCCACGGGTGGAATTGAAGAAACCCTGAAGTGGGGGCAGCCGAGCTACCTGCCATTGAAGGCGAAAGTCGGCAGTGCGGTAAGAGTGTCGGTGCATGACGATCAGCACTTGGGGCTGTATTTCAACTGCAATACCACGCTGGTTGAAACCTTCCGCTCCTTGTTCGGTGATGATCTGCAATACTCGAAAAACCGGGCGGTGCTGTTCGACATTGCCAGACCCTTGCCGCAAGAGGCGATTGCGCAGTGTGTGCGTATGGCCTTGTATTACCATCGCGACCGTCGTTCGTCGTGATACTTCATGGTGTGCCATATCTGCCTGATCGATTAACGTGCGCAAGCTCGATAGCTCGATAGCTCGATA
>CBDUIJ010000465.1:0-3835 GCA_965367215.1 uncultured Granulosicoccus sp. | reverse complement strand
GTCATTGATATCCCAACCGAACTTCAGCAGGGCATCGCGCAGGTCCCCCTCCAGTCCGCGCACCGTACCATCGCTACCGTCAATGACATCGCCATTGAAATCCTTGATCTTGCCTCCGCCGACCTCGTAGTTGTCCCGCTTGACGCCGTTGTAATAAGCAAGGACATCCACCGAGTCACTGAGGCGACCGAAGCCTGTGATGGCTGCGCTGGAAGGCGTAGACCTGCTGCATCGATAGCACCAGCGGCAGTAGTGCGAACACGGAGGCGCGCGACAACGGTTTTGTCGGAGAGCTTATGGCGGACATGATTTTCCCTGTAGACCATTGCACGCCTGAGGCGGCAATGTGAGATGACACGAATTCAAAGAAACGCTAATGCGAATCGTTAGCATTTGCATTATGATACACAGGAATCTTGCAAAATCAATCGACATTGACCAGAACGGCAGGCTGATTCTCCCCCCAAGCGCCAACCCGCCCCATCAACCGTGGAACAACCCATGAAGCTTCTACCCTCCAGCACTGGCATCGCACTGATACTGAGTGCCGTCATCACGCCCCTGACAGCAGCAGCCACCGATCTTGAAACGGCGCGCGGCCCTGTCACGATAGAGAAGACACCTACCACACTTGCAGTATTTGATATTCCGGCCGTGGACACTCTCACCGCCCTGGAAGTTCCCATTGCAGGAACGGCCAACAAGCTGTTCGTCGACTATCTGGACCCGGTGGCCAGCTCTGCCACGGTCGTTGGCAGTCTGTTCGACCCCGACTATCAGGCGCTGTCCACTCTGCAGCCCGATCTTGTCATCGTGGGCGGCCGCTCCGCCGGCACTCTGGACACCGTTGCCAAACTGGCGCCGGCTATCGACATGAGCATCGACGGTACAGACCTGATCGAACAGACCCGAGAACGTACGCTGCAATACGGCGAGCTTTTCAACAAGCTCGACAAGGCCGAGGAACTGCTGGCACAACTCGATGCCTCACTGAACAGGGCACGCGCGGCAGTTGCCGGCAAGGGCAAGGTGCTGGTGCTGATGACCAATGGCCCCAAGATCTCCGCCTTCGGCCCCGGCTCACGCTTCGGCTGGATGTACTCGGAACTGGGTCTGGAAGCCGCTGTTGACGAAGTCGCCATCGCCGACCATGGCGATGCGGTGTCGTTCGAATTCGTGCTGCAATACGATCCGGACTGGTTGTTGGTGATCGATAGAACCGCAGCCATTGGCCAGGAAGGCGACAGTGCCCGGCAGACACTGGATAACGAACTGATTCACCAGACACAGGCCTGGCAGAACAATCACCTTGTCTACCTGAACAGTGCCGACGTCTATATCGCCGGCGGCGGCATACAGGCGCAGACTCGCACCCTGAATCAGATAGGCGACGCGTTCAGCATCGCCAACTGATCCCCCGAGCCCTCCCCTGCATGAGTACTCGTTCGGCTCTGGCCATCGGCGCACTGCTGCTCTGTGTCTTCGCCAGCCTGTTCATCGGCGTCATCGACATGCGCCCCGCTGAACTGCTGACAAACCCGGAGGCACTCTGGTTATTGAGCGTCAGTCGGCTACCGCGCACCCTTGCAGTATTACTGACAGGCGTCTCCCTGGCGATCGCCGGGCAAGTCATGCAGGTGCTCGTGCAGAACCGTTTCGTTGAACCCTCCACCGCTGGCAGCGGTCAATCTGCCGTACTGGGTATCGTGCTCGTGACACTGTTCTTTCCAGGCAGCTCCATTGCCAGCACCATGATCGCCGCCAGCATTGCCGCCCTGTTGGGTACACTGCTGTTTCTGGTGATGATCAGCAGACTGCCACCGCAGGAGACTTATCTGGTGCCACTGGTGGGTATCGTCTACGGCGGCGTGGTGGGCTCCATCGCCATCTGGCTGGCATGGCAGGCCGATCTGCTGCAGCTGCTGGATGTCTGGATGACCGGTGAATTCTCCGGCATGATGCGCGGCCGTTATGGGCTGTTGTGGATTGCCGGCATCCTCGCTGCCTTCACCTGGTTCGTGGCCGATCAATTCACGATTGCCAGTCTGGGGCGTGATCATGCGCGCAACCTCGGCCTGGACTACCGAACCATCATGGCACTGGGCCTGCTGGTGATCTCGGTGGTGACTGCCGTCACCATCGTCACCGTCGGCATCATCCCTTTCGTGGGACTGGTCGTCCCCAACATCGTCAGCCGTCTACGAGGCGACAACCTGCGCTATTCACTACCGCTGGTAGCATGGCTGGGCGCCTTGCTGACCCTGCTGAGCGACATGGCCGGCAGACTGATCATCGCTCCCTATGAAATTCCAGTCGGTACGGTCTTCGGCGTTGTAGGCGCCGCCATTACCCTGTGTCTCCTGTACAGCAAGCCTGCCATGCGATCCGCATGAAGCCCTCGAACACTCAAGCTGGACAGCACAGGCAATTCTGCTGGCTACTCGTCGCACTGAGCCTGGCCACCGTGCTCGCCTCTGCTGTCTATCTCTTCCAGGGCGCCAACGGCAATCTGTCCTTCATCATGGCCTTCAGACTACCCACTTTGCTGGGTCTGTTGATCACCGCCTCGGCCATTGGCGTATCGACCCTGCTGTTTCAGACCCTCAGTGGCAATCGCATACTGACACCGTCCTTGATGGGCTTCGATTCTCTGTACGTTCTCATACAAACCAGTGTTGTATTCTTTCTCGGCAGCAGCCACTACGTCGCCTTGCCCGTCTCGGGAAAATTCCTCGCAGAGCTGAGCATCATGACCGTGCTGGCACTGGCCTTGTTCAGCACGCTACTCAGGCGCGGCCAATCCGATTTCTCACGCCTGATACTCACCGGCATCATCGTGGGCGTCCTGTTCCGCTCCCTGTCCGGCTTCATGGCTCGCGTACTGGCTCCCAACGATTATGCCGTGGTGCAATCCGCCAGCTTTGCCCGCTTCGGCAACATCGATGCATCACTGCTGGGCTACGCCGGTGTGACGGTCATCGTGGCGCTGTGGCTGACGTGGCTGTTGCGGCGCAAGCTGGATGTCATGGCTCTGGGTCGCGATCTGGCCATCGGCCTTGGCGTTGATCACGACAAGGGCGCTTTCCAGATTCTGGCACTAACGGCCATCCTGGTGGCCACCGCCACGGCTCTGGTAGGCCCGGTGGTGTTCCTCGGCTTGCTCATCAGCAGCCTGGTCTATGCCCTCAGCCCTGACCACCGGCACGCCACCCTGATTCCTCTGACCATTCTCACCGGCATGCTGGTATTGCTCGGGGGACAGCTGATTCTGGAGCGACTGCTGCACATGCAGATCACCATCAGCATCGTCATCGAACTGCTCGGTGGCCTACTTTTCCTCTACCTGCTATTGGTAAAACGGCCATGATCAAGAGCCGCGAAATCGACCTGACGCTGGACGGCAGTCAGATACTCAAGAACGTTTCCATCGAGCTGCCGCCCGGCAAGGTCACCGCCCTGATCGGCCCCAATGGCGCTGGCAAGTCCACGCTACTGCATACCCTGTCTCGCCTGCAAAAACAGGACAATGGCGAGGTCGAACTGGCGGGACGCCTGCTCAATGATTATGCCTTTGATGAGCTTGCCCGACACCTGTCGGTGCTCCGACAGCACAGCACCATCGGTTCTCGCCTGCGTGTGCGCGATCTGGTGGCCTTCGGTCGCTATCCTCACCACAAGGGACGAAGCACCGCCACCGACGATGTCATCGTCAATCGAGCTCTGTCCGACTTCGACCTGGGTGATCTTGCCGCCCGTTTTCTCGAAACCCTGTCCGGTGGCCAGCGACAACGCGCCCTGCTCGCCATGAACTTTGCCCAGGCCACCGACATGGTGC
>CBDUIJ010000464.1:0-3840 GCA_965367215.1 uncultured Granulosicoccus sp. | reverse complement strand
AGATGGCTCAGGCCATCAGCAATTTCGGTATTCCCGATTCAGCCGTATTCACGGATCTGGATGCCTGTGTGCAGGAGACAAAACCTGATCTGGTCATTGTCTGCGCGGCCACCGCCGAACACGCCTCGCATGTCGAAGCGCTGGCCCTTCATGGTGTTGCGGTTCTGGTGGAGAAGCCCTTTGCCGATTCCGTGGCCAATGCGCGGCGCATGATGACTGCCATGCAGAAGGCGGGCAAGCCCTTGGCCATCAACTGGCCGCTGGCCTGGTATCCGAGCCATCTCACTTGCAAGCGCCTGATCGATGAAGGCGCCATCGGCGATCTGCTGGAAGTGCATTTCTACGACGGCAACCGGGGACCGCTCTGTCATCTGGCTGACAAGGTGGATGTATCGCCGGAGGTCGTGGAGCGGCAAAAGGCGGATTCCTGGTGGTACAAACGCGAATCTGGTGGAGGCAGTCTGCAGGATTACCTGGGCTATGGTGCCACTCTGGGTACCTGGTTCATGCAGGGGGAGGCGCCTCTGGAGGTGACGGCAGTCGTGGACCAGACGCCCGGCATCGAAGTTGACCAGCATTCGATCACCATTTGCCGCTACGCACGCGGATTGTCGAAGATGGAGACGCGCTGGGGCACGTTGACAGACCCCTGGACCATCCAGCCGCAACCCCGCTGCGGGTTTGTGGTGGTGGGTAGCGATGGCAGTATCTCCAGCTATGACTACGATGATTTCGTGACGGTTCAGACGCGGCAGAATCCACAGCCGGCTACTGTGCTTGCCGATAGCCTGCCGGCTGCCTGTTCCAACCCGGTGCAGTACGTACTCTCCTGTCTGGACAGTGGTGAGCCGATCGAAGGCTGTCTGTCCCCCGAGATGTGCCTGACGGGACAACGCATCGTGGACACCGCGTATCGCTCGGCACAGGAGAAGCGCACCCTGGAGCTCATTGCATGAGTGATGGCAAGCCGGATGCCGACACCTACGCACTGACCAGTGCCGATGTTGCATCCGTGGAGGCGCCACTGCTCGATTACCTGCCACCTCATCCGCACAGCTACCACCCGCGTATCGCACTGATAGGGGCGGGCGGGATTGCCTCGGCACACCTGGATGCCTATCGGCATGCCGGATTCGATGTTGCCGTCGTGTGTAGCAGAACCCTGGCCAGTGCGCAGCGACTGCGTGATGAGTTCTTTCCATCGGCACTGGCAACTGATCGCTATGAGGAGGTATTGCGTGATACCAGCATCGAAGTGCTGGACATCACTCCACACCCGGCCGATCGATTGCCGTTGATTGATCAGGCCGTGCGTGCCGGCAAGCATGTGCTGTCGCAGAAGCCCTTTGTGACCGATCTTGCCGATGGGCAGCGACTGGTGGAGCTGGCCATGGAAAAAGGGGTCAGGCTTGCGGTCAATCAGAACGGACGATGGTCACCGCATATGGCCTGGATGCGCAAGGCGGTACAGGCAGGTCTGATTGGTGAACTGACGGCTTGTCATGTGGCCATCCACTGGGACCACCGCTGGATTGCCGGTACGCCATTCGAGCAGATCGATGACTTGATTTTCCACGACTTTGCCATTCACTGGTTCGACTTTCTCAATAGCGTGGCAGGTCCCCGAGCCTTGTCCGTTTTTGCCATGCAGAGTCATGCCCGTGGGCAGGGTGTCGCGCCTCCCATGCTGGCGCAGGCGCTGGTCAGGCTGGATGGGGCGCAGGCCTCTCTGGTGTTTGATGCCGTCACTCCGCACGGTCCGCAGGACAGTATCTACATGGCCGGCACCCTGGGGAGTCTGTGCAGTACCGGTCCCGATCTGGGGCAGCAGCGTGTCACGCTCACGACTGCTGCAGGGCGCGCTCAGCCCGAGCTGCGCGGTAGCTGGTTCAATGACGGGTTTCGTGGGGCGATGGGAGAATTACTGTGTGCCATCGAACAGGGGCGCGAGCCTGAGAACAATGCGCAGGAGAACATGCGTAGCCTGGCACTGGCCTTTGCCGCCATCCAGTCTGCCAGGAGTGGTGTCGAGGTTGCGCTATCGGACGTCGAAGGACTGCCGGCAGATTGACCGGCGCAGCTTCAGACTCAGACGAAGGTGACGCCAACCTGAAACAATCGTTCGACATCCTTGATGCTGCGCTTGTCGGACAGGAATAACACGATGTGATCGCCAGATTCAATCAGCATGTCGTCATGCGGGAACAGTAGCTCGTCATGTCTTGCAATCAGGCCGATGTGGACGCCACCAGGCATGGAGAGCTTCTTGATGCTCTTGCCGACCACGCGTGAGGTATTGCGGTCGCCGTGCACCTTGATCTCGATGGCTTCGGCTGCACCGCGGCGCAGTGAATGCACCGCCAGTACATCGCCGCGGCGGATATGCGCCAGCAGTGCACCGATGGTCACCTGCGCCGGCGACACGGCGATGTCGATGGCACTGCCCTGGGCAATGTCGACATAGCTGGAGCGATTGATCAGGCAGATGGTCTTGCGAGCCCCCAGCCGCTTGGCCAGCATGGAAGACAGGATATTGGCTTCGTCATCATTGGTCACGGCGCAGAAGACATCGGTGTTCTCGATATTCTCCTGCTTGAGCAAGTCGGCATCGGCTGCGTCCCCGAGCAGTATGATGGCTTTCTGCAGGGTCTGCGCCAGGTGCAGGCCATGCGTTTCGTCGACCTCTATCAGTTTGACGGCATACTGGTGCTCGAGCGATTTGGCCAGCTTTTCACCGATATTGCCACCGCCTGCGATGATGATGCGGCGATAGCGTTTGTCGGTCTGTCGAAAGCCTGCCAGGACGGCGGCGACATCCTCACAGGCGGCAATGAAGAACACTTCGTCGCCCGCCTCGACGGTTGTCTGCTCATCCAGGGGGATGGAGTTCTGCCCACGGAACAGCGCCACTACCCTGAAGTCGTGTGCCGGCAGGCAGGCGGGTAGATCCTTGACGCGCATGCCGACCATGTGTCCAGCCGACTTTGCTTCGACGGCCGCCATACGGGCCTTGCCGCCAACGAAGTCCAGTATCTGCAAGACGCCGGGTTCCTCGATCAGGTACTGGATATGTCGGGTGACCAGATGCTCGGGGCTGATGATGTAGTCAACCGGTACGGCATTGGATGAGAACAGCGCGGGGTGATCAAGGTAGTCGGTCGAGCGGATTCGGGCCAGGCATTTGTTGGTGCTGAACAGGGAGTGGGCCACCTGACAGGCGATCATGTTGGTTTCATCGCTGCTGGTGACGGCCAGCAGCAAGTCAGCGTCTTCGAGACCCGCATCGATCAGGGTTGCGGGGCTGGAGGCATTACCCACCACCGTGCGAATGTCGAGCTTTTCCTGCAGCTTCTTGAGCAGGGCCGGCTTGCGGTCGACCACGGTCAGGTCATTGGACTCCGCAGCCAGTTCGATGGCAACATCGGAGCCGACCTGGCCGGCACCCAGAATGATGATTTTCATGAATTGCTGACAGTTGGCGTGGGAAGATTCGTTTTCATCGTCATGGCCATCAGTTTTTCCAGTAAGCGGGCAGGAAAAGGATAAGCAGCGTGAATACTTCCAGTCTGCCCACCAGCATGGCAAAGAGGCCCAGCCATTTGACCACGGTATTCACCGTGGAAAAATCAGTGGCCACTTCACCCAGCCCCGGCCCCATCAAGGTGATGGTCGCGCTCACCGCCCCGAAGGCTGACACCAGGTCTAGCCCGGCGGCCATCATGGCCAGCGTGAGAACCAGGCTGGTAAGAATATACAGCGTATAGAAGCCCCAGACAGAGAACAGTTGATCGTCGGGCACCAGTCGATTGTTGAGCTTGATGACGGAAATGGACTGCGGGT
>CBDUIJ010000463.1:0-3844 GCA_965367215.1 uncultured Granulosicoccus sp. | reverse complement strand
AAGCATAAGACTCAAATGTGCAAACAATCAGTCAATGCTCAACCCGCTGCATTCGACGCAGCCGGATCAAGATTGGCGACCGTACTGGTAGATACCAGTGTGTCTGAAAATGTCATCTTGTCAGCAGATTGAACAGGCTTGCTGAACTTCATTCTGATGACTGCAAACACAACCAATACGCTGTGCACCGCCCCCGTGAACACAAACAAGGTTTGCGAACCCAGACGATCCATCAGATAGGATGCCAATAGTGGCCCTACCACCGCGCCCGACGCGTAGAGCAATAACAGGCCACTGGACGCTTCTACATACTCGTCGGCTTCCACCTGGTCGTTGAGGTGTGCCGCGCACAGTGAGTACAACGGTAAGGCAAAAAAACCGAAGACGATAGCGCAGGGAATGATGCCCGCTGGCATATAGTAAGTTGCAAGTACATGACCGAAAGCTGCCAGGCCTGCGCACAGTGCCGCGCCAATGATCACCAGTCTTCGGTCACACCGATCGGACAACCAGCCCAGAGGCAGCTGCCCGACAGCACCGGAAATAACCGTGGCTCCCATGAACGCTGCTACCATGTTCACATCCCCGGTTTCACGCTGAGCGAATACCGGGCCAAGCGTCCAGAATGCCCCATTGGCCCAGCCGACAGCCAATGCGCCTACCACCGCTACCGGTGACAGACCGTACAGATAGCCCAGACGCAGCTTCGCGGTACCCGTCGGCACCGGTGCACTGGTCTTCGTCATTGACACGGGCACGGCCGATGCCGCAAACAGCATGGTGGCTATGGCAAACAGCGTAAAACCGGCAACGTCGGACAGTGTGGTCAGGAACTGCCCGATGGTCACGACAGCCAGCGTGATGACGGTATACACCGAAAAGATCATCCCGCGATTGGCATTGTTCGAATTTGCATTCAACCAGCTTTCAATGACGATGAAGAGTATCGATAGGCACATGCCTGTCAATGCCCGGGAGACCCACCAGACTATCGGGCTGCTTGCCAGCGATTGCAGCATCACGGAAATACAGATCAAGGCTGTCATGGCCGCAAAGGTTCGTATATGGCCCACGCGGTTTATCGCACGCGGCCCGACCACGGTTCCCACGCCAAAACCCAGAAAGAACACAGCCCCCAGGATGCCAAGCTCTCCCGAGCTGTAACCCTCCAGCAGTCCACGTAGCGGCAGTAACGTTCCCATGAGTCCATGACCCATCAACAGCAGGCTGACGCTCAGCAATAGTGAGCCTATGGGTAACAATGCATTCATGGGTAGCCGGGCTCTGTAGATTTCATTGTCCGACCACAGTCATTGGCAGCGTATCAAGGTGCCAAGCAGGCACCTTGATCACTGTGCTCCAACGCGTGCCGAAACGTGTCCTTGACTCAGTTGGCCTCGAGGTAGGATGGTACCGAGAACACGTAATCCGACTGGTTCAGTGCAACGGCGGCCGTATGACAGGCCACGCAGTTAGGGTCATCGATATGGGCCTGTGCCTTGCCGGTGAAGCCAAGTGCCCAGTTCCAGTCTGCTGATGTGGTGCCAGGGTTATCGGCAATTTTCAGACTGATAGTGTGAGCAACCCCCTTCTGGGCTTTCCAGTCCGCCTCGTTTTCATACTGTTCCTTCACAATCACCGTACCCTCTGGAAAATCATAGGGACCATCACCCGTGATCATCTCAAGGCCCACGTCATTGACATATACATCGCGATAGCCTTCTTCCCCCATATGCACGCCTCCCAGGGCCTGTGAAGCACCGGTGGAAGGCTCACCTTCGGTAATCTTCGTCCAGCTCTTGTAATCAGCCCAACGTGGATCAGGTTTTCCCAGAAAAGGAAGGCTGGCACAGCCTGCTACCAGCACACTGCCCGCCAGGGCGACACTCACTACTCGAGTCTTGCTTGCTCTCATGGATTTTCTCCTCGTTCATCGACACGAAATGTGCCGTGTTATTCAGCGATATGGGATGGTTGTTGTCGTGCGTGAAATGCAACCGAATCAATCAACTCAAATGACGACCGATGACCGGTATCGAGCTGCGGTTCAGAAACAGGTTGATCAGAGCCAGTACCAGGAACGCAATTGCCATCGAGAACAATGTGTAGCTCGGCTCGCCACCGGCCTCCATCGCGAGTTTGGTTCCCAACCATGGCGACAGATGAAACACGACTGCACCGGCCACGATGCCACTGGCAAGGGTCGCACCGGCACCACGGGTTCGAGGATGGAACATCAACAATCCAGCCAGCACTTCCAGCACACCCGAGAACATCCTGAACCCCGGTTCGAAAAATGCAAATCCTGACTTCTGCGCAATGGTTGCAAAGATGAAGTTATCAGCACCGAATTTCTGCATGCCCATGAACAGCATTGCAGCAGCCAGTGCGATTGCCAATAACGTCTTTAACCCACTCATTTTTCCTTCCTCTTGTAATCGGTTTGATATTCGGTTGTGCTCGCCATCACAGCACAGGGCTCTTGATGACCAACATCTTTTCGCGCGTCATCTCGTGCATGGAGTACTGAATTCCTCCCATACCCAGCCCTGACGCATCACGACCGCCAAACGGCATCCAGTCAACACGAAAGGCCGTGTGATCATTCACCATGACGGCAGTGGCATTCAGCTTGTTCGATGTATCGAGCGCATCGTTCAGGTCGTTGGTATACACAGAGGCCTGAAACGCATAAGGCAAGGCGTTGGCTTTGGCAATCGCGTCACTCTTGTCGGTATAGGCGTAGACACACACTACCGGTCCAAAGATTTCTTTCTGCGACACGGTAGCGGCGTCATCGGGGTTCAGCAGAACCGTCGGTGCGTAGCAGGTGTCGGATAATTTCTTCCCGCCGCACAATACGGTCGCGCCACCCTCTCTCGCCTCTTCAACCCACTGTGCTACCCGATCGACTTCTCTGGGCAGTATCAACGGTCCAACCTCGGTTTTCGGATCCAGGGGGTCACCGACGATCAGGTCACGGGCTTTGTCAGCGAGTTTTCCAGCCAGTTCTTCGCAGACACTGTCATGCACGAAGACACGCTGGACAGACACACAAACCTGCCCGGCATGATAGAAACCACCTTTGAGCAGGCTATCGATAACAGAGTCAACCGGGGCGGACTTGTCGACGATGACAGGAGCCGCACCGCCATGTTCCAACGCACAACGTGTCCCTGGTGAGAGCTTGGAGCGCAGCATCCACCCCACAGCGGCAGAGCCGATGAAAGAGAAAAAGTTGACTCGCTCATCCACCACCAGTTTCTCGGCATCCTCGTTTTCCACCACCAGAGCCTGGCACCAGCCATCCGGCAACCCGGCTTCCTTGAGTATCTCCACAAATCTCAAACAAGACAGTGGCGTGGTTTGCGCAGGTTTGATGATGACGGGAGCACCGACCGCAATCGCTGGAACCGTCTGGTGCACAATCAGGTTCAAGGGATGATTGAACGCACTGATGGATGACACCACACCGATGGGTTCACGCTGAGTAAAGGCCAATCGGTTGGCAGAGGACACGGTGTGCCCCATGGGAATCTGCTCACCCTTGATTTGCGGTATATGTTCAATCGCCAGCTTCAGACCATTGATGGCTCTGAGCACCTCTACCTTCGAATCGGCATAGGGCTTGCCGCCTTCCTCAGCCGCAAGCTGCGTCAGCTCTTCAATCTGCTCACCCATGATCTGCGCTGCACGCTCCAGAATCTCGATGCGCTGATAAGCAGGCAACCACGCCGAGCGATCTTCGAACAGGGCATGTGCGCGCGCCAATGCCTGCTCCACGTCCTCGGCCGTGTTGGTCGGAATCTGTTCGATGAGAGAACCGTTATAGGGATTGAAGACA
>CBDUIJ010000462.1:0-3850 GCA_965367215.1 uncultured Granulosicoccus sp. | reverse complement strand
CTTCCTTGTCGGAAAACAACGAACCGGACATCGTGACAGAGCTTTGGACCAATTCTGCCGGCGATGCCTACCAGAAGCTCAAGGCAGACGGAAAGATCGAGGAGCTGGGCAGCGTGCTTGATCCCGGCGGCGTCGAAGGTTGGTGGTTGCCTACCTATCTGGTCGAGGCGCATCCCGAGCTTGCGACCATCGAAGGCATCATGGCCAACCCTGAATTGGTCGGTGGCATGTTCAACAACTGTCCCGATGGCTGGGGCTGTCGCATCGTCAACGACAACCTGATCCGAGCTTTCGATATTGAAGGCAGCGGCATTGAAGTGTTCAATCACGGCTCCGGGGAGACTCTGGCAACGTCCATGGCGGCGGCCTACCAGAACGAGGAGCCCTGGTTTGGCTACTACTGGGGACCAACAACGCCGCTTGGCATGTTCGACATGACGAGCATCGATCTCGGCGACTATGACGAAGAGATCTTTGCGGCAAACCAGGACGCCAATGCACCCGATCCGGGTTCATCCGCGTTTCCGGCAGCTCCGGTGTTGACGATCGTCACCAAGGATTTCATGGAAACTCATCCCGACATTGCCGAGTTGATGAGTCATGTGACCTTCAAGACGGACACGATGAGCCAGCTATTGGCCTGGAAGGAAGACAACAATGCATCCAATGAGGAGGCTGCTGTGCATTTCCTCAAGAACAATCCGGATGAGTGGAGTGACTGGATCAGCGATGCCGCCAGAGAAAAACTGTCCGCACTGCTGTAGTAAACGGATTCGGCAGTCGCATGCGTAGTTGTCGTGTGCCTGCCGGACTCCCTCGTTGAACAGCGTATCGGCAGCCAAGGCTTGCCAACCGACAGGGCCGGATCACAGGGATCCGGTTCTGCTATCGAACAATAGAAAGGGGCGTGATATCAGGCCCCGGTCGAGACATGCATGGCAACTTACGATTATATTTTCGATGGGCTTGGCCTGCGTAACTGGTGTGGAAGCAGTGCCGGAGACGGCGATGGAATGACCTCCATGGCACAACTTCTGGCACAGACATCGGGTGACGATGTTGTCGTATCGACATGGGATACGCCTTTCCCCTCAATGGATGCACTGCATGAAGCCTGCGCATCCTTTCCGCGTTCACGTGAGCTCACCAGCGGACTGGAAGAGGGGTTCCTGCTGATCAAGGACGGCCTGAAAGTGGTTGTCGACCCTCTGACCCAGCCGTTGAGCTGGGCATTGAACCAGGCGCTCTGGGTGATGCAGGCGGTACCCTGGTTCATCATGATCCCCTTGTTGATGCTGGTTGCCTGGGCGGTGAGTCGGGAGATGAAACTGGTTGGGCTGGTTGCAATCTGCTTCGGCTTCCTCGGCTTTGTCGACTACTATTCCTACACCATGCAGACGCTTGCGATCATCTTCGTATGCGCCTTGTCCTGCGTGCTACTGGGTGTGCCCATCGGTATCTCCATGTCGCGTAGCGATCGCGTGCAGCGCGTGATGATCCCGGTGCTGGATATGCTCCAGACCCTGCCGCCGTTTGTGTATCTGATTCCACTGATATTCCTGTTCTCGGTCACCGAACCGAAACTCTATGGCATTGCCATCATTCTCTATGCCATCGTGCCGGTGGTTCGTCTGACCGACCTGGGCATTCGTCTGGTAGATCCTGACGTCATCGAGGCGGCAGACGCCTTTGGCATGACCCGACGACAAAAGCTGTTCAATGTGCAGATCCCGCTGGCACTTCCCAACATCATGGCGGGTGTCAATCAGACCATCATGATGAGTCTCGCGATGGTTGTTATCGCATCTCTGGTGTCGGCGCCTGGCCTCGGTGTGCTGGTGCTGCGCGGCATACGCTCGCTGGAATTGGGAGTCGGGCTGCTTTCGGGTCTGGGTATCGTGCTTCTTGCGATCATTCTGGATCGTGTCACCAAGGCGGCACTTGCCCGCATCAACGTCAGCCAGTCGAGATAACGGACATGAACGATACTGAAATCGATATCTCGATCCGCAATCTCTACAAGATTTTTGGAAGCGACCCCGAACAGGCTCTGCAGCTTGTAAAGGAGGGTATGGGGAAAACGGACCTGCTGGAGCAACACAATCATGTGCTTGGCCTGAACGATATCAACGTGGATGTGCCCGCCGGTAAAACCACGGTCATCATGGGATTGTCTGGCTCAGGCAAATCGACACTCATTCGGCATCTCAACCGGCTTATCGAACCGACAGCGGGTGAGGTATGGGTCGCTGGTGAGAATATTCTGGAATACAGTGACAAACAGCTGAGGCATCTTCGACAGCACAAGATGTCAATGGTGTTCCAGAAATTTGCCCTGTTGCCGCATCGCACCGTTCTGCAGAATGCAGGGCTCGCACCATCCATCGACGGGCAGAGCGAGCGCAAATACGAGAAAGAAGCATGTCGATGGCTCGATCGGGTCGGACTGCAAGGGCAAGCCCAGCAGTATCCGCATCAGCTCTCTGGCGGAATGCAGCAACGAGTCGGTATCGCACGTGCACTGACCAGCAACTCGGACATCATGTTGATGGACGAGGCGTTTTCGGCACTGGACCCACTGATACGCACCGACATGCAGGATCTGTTGAATGAGTTGCAGGGCGAGCTGCAGAAGACGGTGGTGTTCATCACCCACGATCTGGATGAAGCGCTGAAGCTGGCGGATCACCTGGTCATCCTCAAGGATGGTTCTGTCATTCAACAGGGAGAACCACAACACATCCTGCTCAATCCTGCTGATCCTTACATCGAGGACTTCGTGAGCGACATCAATCGTGCGCGGGTACTCAGGGTTCGTTCCGTGATGCTGAAGACAAGCAACTCATCGAGCGTACAAGCTGGACAGGTCGACCATGAGGACACGCTTGAATCCGTGATTGCCTTGTCCGAGGGCGACACCTCTCTGAGCTATCGTGTGATGAAGGATGGCAAGCCGGTAGGCGTATTGGACATGCGCAAGCTCGTCCGTGCGCTGGTGCCCTCGGAACAGTCAGACAGCCCCGATAGTGCTCGTCTCGGCGGTTGAGGGCATCGACCAACGGCTCTGTTCATACCTCTGTTTGTCGTTCAAGTCAGTACATTCCCCGTCAGCCAGAGCGCAGGCTTGCCCGCTCTGCCGATGAGCGTTCAGCTCAGCTCCGACGAACCGAGTTCCCGCCAGTGATGATGCCATTGATCAGCGCTGCCACTTTCCTGTGAGTATCGACGTCGACGCCTGACTCGTCAGCGTTTTCATGGGCGGTGGCAGCATCTTCAAGAATGCCGATGATATGCCTCTCCGGCAGCACCTGCGCATCGTTCAGTGCCAGCAGTAGTGACTCGCAAATCGAAAGTGCGGCCATTCCCGCATACGTGCTATCTTCGGACATACTGTGTTGGCCTTTCAAGTTGGCTACGCTTGCACAGAGAGCCTGAGCAGCGTTCAATCAAGATTGCCAAATAACCAGTGGCTTCGTGCTGATCGACATCAGTCCACAGCCTGTATTTGCCGGAACGTGCTCAAAGAAATGCACGGAAAGAGAGCGCACCATCGACAACACACCCCTGGTTCGAAAACTCGGTGCCTTTGTGGCTCTGACCGAGACAGAACTTGCCGTGATCGATGGCTTGTACAAGCGACGTCGCACATTTGTCGCTGGCAGCGATCTGGTGCACCAGGGACAATCGGATCAAGCTGCCTACATACTTGTTTCCGGCTGGGCGTGCTCCTACAAGCTTCTTCAGGATGGACAACGGCAAATTGTCGATTTTCAGATCCCGGGGGATTTTCTGGGACTGCGCAGCGTATTGCTGAAGTTGTCGGATCACAGCGTTGAACCCGTCTCCGAGA
>CBDUIJ010000461.1:0-3852 GCA_965367215.1 uncultured Granulosicoccus sp. | reverse complement strand
GCATTGCCACGCATGATCTTGGCAATCAGCGTATCCACATCGATGGACTGATAGGCGGCGCGGCGCACACGCGGATCCTGAAACGGGTTCTTGCCCTTTACATCCTCAGAGAACACCAGTGAATCATCATCATGCTTGAAGCCGAACATGATGACGCGAGCCTCGATGCCTTCATGCACGGTAAACCCTTTGCGCTCTTTCATGCGCGGGACATCCTGCAGCGGGATGGGCGAGATGAAATCGATCTCCCCCGAAAGCAGGGCTGCCATGGCGGTGGCACTCTGACCGATGGGCGTGAAAACGGCCTCGGTGATATTGCTGTCCAGGGTATCCCACCACTCAGTGAACGGTGCAAGCTCGGTACGCACGCCCGGATCGCGGGAGGTGACGCGAAAGGCACCCGTACCATTGGCATTACGCGTGGCGAAGTTCTCGGCCTCCTTCGAGGGCCGTTCTGCCTGGTTTTTCTCGGACCACCCACGATCCATGATCATGAAGTTGGCAATGGAGCCCGGGAACAGGGGGTTGGGCTCACTGGTCAGAAAATCGATGGTGTAGTCGTCCACCACGCGGACCTCGCTGACCGAGGCAAACCATGAGCGCGCATCGGATTCTTCAGACGAGGCTCGCTCATACGAGAACAGTACATCATCGGCGTCGAATGTCGAACCATCATGAAAGGTCACACCCTCGCGCAACTTGAAGCGCCAGCCATTTTCCGGCAATTGCTCCCATTCGGTGGCCAGTGCCGGTTCAACCTGCATCTGTCTGTCACGCCTCACCAGGCCTTCATAGACATTGTTCAGGAAACCCAGCACCGGTGCCGTGTTACTGGCATGCGGGTCCATGGTCTGCGGGTCGGTCGTGCCGGCCCAGCGAAAAGTCTCGGCCTGAGCGGCCAGTGGCAACAGCAGCGCAATTCCCGCTGTCAAGGTGACGGTACGCCGTAATGACGACCTGAAAAATTCCAGCATTGAGTCGATTCCTCTGTAGTGTGTCTGCTTGGGTAGTCTTTTCTTGTTTTTCCGGCAATGACGCGGAAACGCTTGCAACCGCACTTCCGGGGTATCGCTCATCGCAAAAACTGCGATATGCGATACCCCCTGTACTCAGCCGCGAATGGCACGCTCCAGAAAGTCCAGTCTGTCCTGACCCCAGAAAAGTTCCCCATCCAGGGCGTAAGTGGGCGAACCGAACACGTCCTTGCTGTGGGCATCGGCCGTCACGTCCATCAGCTTCTGGCGCATGGCGTCATTATCTGCCGCCGCCAGCAGCGCCTTGCCATCAATACCGCACTCGTTCGCAATGGCAAGCAGCGTATCGGCGTCGGCGATATTCTTCTCGTCCCGCCATACGGCCGTCAAAAGCGCATCACTCAGAGTTGCAGCCTGCTCTGCCGTGGCGGCGTAGACCATGCAGGCCGCCAGCGTCTGATCCGCCGGAAAATACGCAGGCGTCAGGTTCATCGGCACATTCAGATACTCGGACCAGCGCTTGAGTTCATCCATGCGCAGACGCTGACGCGACGGATGGCGCTTGGCGGGTGGCACACCGCCCATATTGCCAAAAGTGGAACCCACATCGATAGGCAGGTAATTGACGGTAATGCCCGTGCGCTTCTTGAGTTCATTGAAATTGCCGATGGCCAGATAACTCCAGGGCGAAATCAGAAAATGGTAGTAATCAACTGTCTTGCTCAAGCGAATGTTCTCCGACAAGTGGAAAAGGTAGGGCATCAGGAATCCCTCGGGAGACCCCGAACACCAGGTGTGGAAGCGCCAATACCGCCGACTGCCAACCGGTCTGTCCGCATCGAGTATACGCATTGCGGTGTCGCAACCAGAACACCGGAAGCGCCGATCAGGGGTAATCACGCAGCCAGTGGGTGTCATGGACCCGTACAATGGCGGTTCATTCTGCCAAACTCCCCCCATGCTGCACGTACTCAAACAATCCTGGGCTCTGATGCTCGGCGTCCTGCTATTGATGCTGGGCAACGGCCTGCAGGGAACCTTGCTGGGCGTGCGTGGCTCGCTGGAACAGATCGACTCATCCACCATGGGTCTGATCATGGCGGGTTATTTCGTCGGCTTTCTGGGCGGTTCGCGGCTGACTCCCGTGATGCTGCAACATGTGGGACATGTCAGAGTCTTTGCCGCGCTCGGCTCCCTGGTGTCGGCAGCCTTCATCCTCTATGCCGCCGTGGTCGACCCCATCGCCTGGTGGCTGCTGCGCGTTCTGGTCGGATTCTGCTTCTCGGGCATCTATGTGGTCGCCGAAAGCTGGCTGAACCACTCGGCCTCCAATGAATCCCGTGGCCAGGCCTTGTCGCTGTACCTGATCGTGCAGATGGCCGGTATGGTGCTGGGCCAGTTATTGCTGAATGTTGCCGATCCTGCCGGTTACAACCTGTTCGTGCTGATCACGGTACTGGTGTCCGTCTCCTTTGCCCCCATGCTGCTCTCCTCTTCTGCCAGTGCGCCGCGAATCACCGCAGCCCGGCCGATGTCGCTCAAGGAGCTGATCAGGACTTCACCACTGGCCTGCTTCGGCATCCTGCTGCTTGGCGGCGTGTATGCCGTGCTCTATGCCATGTCACCGGTCTATGCCACCGAACGCGGCCTGACCATTGCGCAGACCTCGTATTTCATCACGGCCATCTTTCTGGGCGCCATGGTGTTCCAGTTTCCGATCGGCTGGCTGTCCGACAGGATCGACCGTCGTCTGCTGATCATCGGTGTGACAGCCGTCGGAGCGCTGGTTTCTCTGGCTGCCATCTATCTGGGTGACAACTATCTGATACTACTCATCGCAGCCTTCCTGCTCGGTGGTGCGGCCAACCCCACCTATTCGCTGCTGGTAGCCTACGCCAATGACTACCTGGAACAGGACCAGATGGCTTCCGCCGCCGGTGGCCTACTGTTCATCAATGGCTGTGGCGCCATGACAGGCCCTGTCATCGTGGGTTACTTCATGAGCAATTTTGGTCTTGAGTGGTACTTCATTACCCTGTTTCTGCTACTCAGTGGCATCTGCCTGTACGGCATCTACCGCATCAGCCAGCGCGCCCACGACGTGGTGCACGAGGCTTCGCCCTACCTGCCAATCTCGGCTCGTACCAGTGGTCTGGCAACCGAATTTGCGCTGTCAGCAGCTGAAGACGAGCAGCTGGAGGAGCTCGAAGATGCCGAAGAGGTCTTCGAGTCACGTCTCTATGACAACGAGGTGATTCAGCGCATGGACGATGGCAGCGACAGCGATACGCCTGCCAACAATCAGGGCAAGGCCGACTGACGCAGTCTTCTGGCCTGAGACAACTCTCGATAGAGCGTGAACAGGCCCATCGCGATGACGATCCCCGAACCCAGCAGGGTGAAGCCGTCGGGGACTTCATCGAACATCAGGTAGCCAAGCATGATGCTCCACAGCAGACTGGTGTAGCGATAGGGCACCACGTAGGCGACGTCCCCGGTGCGCATCGACAGCACGATGAACTGGTAGCCTACGAACAGGAACGCGGCAGCCAGCGACAGGACGCCGAGCTGCTGCGCATCCATGTTCGTCCAGTTACCGGCGATCAGCACCATTGCAAAACCGAACACGGACACCAGCACGGCGGTGGCCGCACTCACCAGAAGGGATGGCAGGGCGGCTGGCAAGGCGCGGGTGGACAGATCTCTGGCAGCGGCAAAGATCACCGAGGCAACCACCCACAAGGATGCCGGGGCAAAGCCACCCGTGCCCGGGCGAATGATGATCAAGACCCCGGCAAAGCCCACAGCAATGGCTGTCCAGCGACGCCAGCCGACCGATTCGCGAAAGACCAGGGCCGCACCGAGGGTTACCGCCAGT
>CBDUIJ010000460.1:0-3853 GCA_965367215.1 uncultured Granulosicoccus sp. | reverse complement strand
GGCGAACTGACCTTGATGGCAGGCGGAGAAGCTCAGGACGTGGAAGATGCCCATGCCTTGCTGAAGGACGTCTCTGCCCAGTTCACCCACATGGGGCCTTCAGGCTCTGGTCAGGCGACCAAACTAATCAACCAGGTGCTCTGCGCCATCCAGTTTCTGGGTGTGGCCGAAGCGACAGCGCTGGCCGAGGATGCCGGTGTGGATGTGGCCAGGATTCCACAGGCCCTCAAGGGCGGACGCGCCGACAGTGCCCTGCTGCAGGAATACATGCCTCGCTTCGCAGCGCGCGATTATCGGCGTACCGGTCGGATCGATAATATGGTGAAGGACTTGAACGGGGCGCAGGATCTGGCGCGTTCGACCAATACAAGCATGCCGCTGACCGCCGTGAGTGCCGAGGTGCACCGCTTGCTGACCAGTGTAGGTCTGGGTGGTGAGGATCAGGCGGCGTTGATGGAGTATTTTTCGGGAAATGGGAAGCGATAGAGCAGTCTAGCGGGACAAGTCACAAGCCTGTCACGACAGCAAGGCAGCACTGAGCATTTGCTTGCGCGAAGGCGAAGAAATGACAAGAGCATTGGATGCAACGGGTTAGCGCTGCCCTGGACTGGGATGCCGGCGGAAGGGGATTTCGTGTCGGGGATGAAGGAGGCTCTGGAGGCGTTGATCGCCGTCGGCAAGTAATGTCTTCCATAGCCGACCAGGGACACCGCCTCGCGCCGATCAAGCCCTATATCAGCAGCGGCTCAACAAGCCGACTACAGGCATCCGGGTCTTCGAGCAAGGCATAGTGACCCAGATCCGGTAGGCGGATCAGTGAGACATGCGATGACACGTCTGCCGCATCCCGGACAAGATCCAGTGGCGCCTGCGCATCGCAGGTGCCGGTAAGCAGCGAGACCGGCGCTTGAGTTCGAGCCAGCGACGGCAGCGCGCCGGGTCGAGACAGAGCCAATGCGGTCTGCGCATCCACAAGCTCACCCGTAGCCTCTGCCATCGACACTATGATAGCCCGGGCGTGCTCCGGATCGTTACCTGCCAGCGGCGGGAGTCGAGATGCCAGTGCGGATGCGCCACCCCGTTGGTGAACGTCCTGGCACAGCGCAAGGCGTCCGTCACGTTTTGCAGGATCATCGGCATGCGGATTGAGCCCGAACAACAGAAACTGGCTGGCCGGCAACTGATCAGCCAGATGGGCAGCCACAATGGCACCGAGCGAGAACCCGCACACAACCGTGTCGGCATTGCTCATGGCTTTCATCTCCTGCAGATAGTCACTCACCGCGGGACGGTCCAGCAGGATGACCTGCCGGGCTTGCTGTGGCACATTCAAGGCATCCAGAAACCCGTCAAAGACAGTCCCGGTACACAGGGTGCCAGGCAGAAGCAACCACGAACGCGGGCGTGAGATGTCAGTAGCCATGCGCCGTGTCTGACTGCGAAACATCTTCTTCCGCGGGCCCCAGCAGCTCGCCCACCGCGCCGGAGAGACTGCGAGTCAGATGCGCAAAATCGTTACCGGGGGTGACCAGGGCACAACCCTGATCCATTCGCCTTCGGGCTTCGGCTGCGTCCGCGCAGAAGATGCCAACCGGCATACCCTGCTCCGTGGCCCGCTTCAGCACGGTGGCAATGGCCTGCTCGGAATTGGGCCGAGGAAGCGTTACTCGCCCTTCCATCTCGAAGGCCAGATCGTTCGGCCCCAGGTACAGCATGTCGACACCGTCCACCGCGAGAATGTCGTCAATGCGCTGCACCGCTTCTGCCGTCTCGATCATCGGTATGGCAAGCACGGTCTCGTTTGCCTGGGCCACATAATCCTTCCCGCCATAGAGCAGGCCGCGCGACGGACCGAAGCTGCGATTGCCTGTCGGTGGGTAACGACAGGCCGCCACCAGTTCGGCGGCCTGCTCCGGTGTCGAGATCATCGGGCAGATGATTCCGTACGCGCCGGCATCCAGAAGATGCATGATTCTGGCAGGGTCCAGACTGGGGACACGCACCAGCGGCATGGCCGGCGTCGCCGAGATCGCCTGTAGCATGTGCAGCGCATCCTGAAATCCCAGCATGCCATGCTGCATGTCGACCGTTACCGAGTGCACCCCGGAATGACCCACACCTTCGGCAGAATAACTCGAGCCGATGGACAGCCAGGCATTGATGACCGGCTCACCGGAGGCAAGGCGCGATTTGACGAGATTCGGTCGCATCAGCCAGCCCTCTTGTAGTTGCTCAACAGCGATGCCTTGGCCACGAACCCACCGGCATCGAGCGCCTGCCCCGCAGATCGTGCCGACTCGATCACCTCCTCGGCAAAGACCGGCATCTTCCGATGATCACCCGAGACCACCACCAGCATCTCTACCGGCTCATCGCCGATGCACTCGAAGGCACGCACCACATTGGCGGGAATGGAATACGTCTCCCATGCTTCGAGTTCCACCGTGACATCGGCCTCCTGGTTGAATGTCATCCTCACCCTGCCGGATCGTACGATGAGCACCATCTTGTCCGGCAGTGAAAAGGGGCTGACACGAACGCCAGGCGCGATGCGCATCCACTCCAGTGAAAAGCCATGAGGGTTGGTCACCGGTGTGGCATGCGCGCGGTTCTGGGTCAGACCGAATCCGATGACCGGGGCAATTTCCGCACCGCAGTTCGGCAATGAGGCGTCGATGAAGGCAGGCAGGAACTGCCTGTCGGACTCGGTCACGACGCGCTGGCGCATCGCTTCTCGAGGCATGTCGCGCAACTGTGCCACATCGCTCTCCGACATGGGGGCAATGCGCCCGCTCTCGTCCGGTACGACATCCCCCCGTGATGCATCGATCAGGGTGTTATCACTGGAAATATACAAGCCGTAGTCCGCCGCCTCGCGAATGATGTCCGGGTGGAAGATCACCCCACCGGTATTGTCTCCACCCAGTACCGTGAACAGCCACCCGTCATCCGGTCCGGTGTTGGTGAAGCCGCGAAACATCCAGGTGGGTACCGAGACGATATCGCCCTCATGCCCGACTATCTCGTTCTCGCCGTTCGGTCCCCAGCGAAAGGTCCATTCGCCCTTCTGCACGATGAACACCTCGGCCGTGAAATGAATATGCAGATTATTGGTAATGCCATTGGGCATGGCAGCGGCACCGATATTGAAACCGTGGGGCTCTGGCAGGTTCACGACCTGTTCATCGGATGAGGTAACGCCAGGACCGATGATCGAAAAATTCTCTTTCAGGTGCGATCCCGGTTTCTTGCAATCGATGAATGCCACGGTACAGGACACGTAGTCAGTGCGCCTGATTCGTCGAGCTTCTGCGTCGGTCTTCGAAAATGCAGTCATGTGAAGGTTCCTTGGGTATAGGTTTCCGATGGTTCAGGCGTCGATACGCTGACCAGAATCCTTGTCGAACAAATGGGTGCGCGCGCCCGGCTTCGGGGCCAGCCCACACGAGGTATTGATGGCGGCTTCAAAGTCGGCAGGACCGCGGGCACAGATCGAGGAGCCCTGCTCGCGCAATGTCACCAGGGTGGAATCCCCGGTGAGTTCCAGGGCATAGACACGCCCGGAAATCGGCGCGGATGCCGGGTCTGTGAGTTCCAGATCCTCCGGGCGTATTCCCATGACGACCTTGTCCCGATCGGCGGCTTCAACCGGCAGTGACACGCCCGGCGCCTCGAACCTTCCTCCGCTGATTCGTCCCTCTATCAGATTCATCGGTGGAGATCCGATGAAACTGGCAACGAACAGATCGGCAGGTTCCGAGTAGATATTCTTCGGCGTATCCAGTTGCACGATGCGGCCTTCACGCATGACGGCAACGCGGTGTGCCAGCGTCATCGCCTCCATCTGATCGTG
>CBDUIJ010000459.1:0-3900 GCA_965367215.1 uncultured Granulosicoccus sp. | reverse complement strand
TTTACATGGGGGCGGCCATGGCGGTGATCATGCTGCTATTCATGATCAATATGTATTCGTCCACGGCGATCAACACTGCCATATTGCTACTTGCAGTCACCGTCTTTTCCGGTGCTCTCTGGTTGGTGCGTTCCCAGCAGACCGTGGACGATGTATCCTGGATGAAAGCCATGATTCCTCATCATTCCATAGCCATTCTGACCAGCAGCCGCGCCAATATCTCCGATCCACGCGTCCGGGAATTGGCTGACAGCATTATCGACGCTCAGGAAAGGGAGATTGCCGAAATGAAACAGCTCATTGAAGAACTGGAAGACTAAGCTCAACGCGACAGGCGAGGTCTCGGGCGCGGGTGCGCAAGCGGCGTCACAAGACGTGCCAGGCAGGCACTAGCCGGAAAACGTCAGCCCGATACACGTCACGCCATTTTCGGATGTCGCAAATGTCTGCCCACCGTGCATGTTTGCAATAGCGGCCACGATGGACAAGCCCAGACCGTGGTGCCTGTCTGACAATGACCGGGCAGAATCGGAACGGTAGAAGCGGTTGAAAATAAGTGCGATTTCCTCGGCAGGTATCGTCGGCCCACGATTACAGACAGTCAGTCGCACGAAACCATCGGAGTCGGACGAAATGTGCATGTCGATCTCTGAGCCGGTAGTTGCATAGACACAGGCATTCCCCAGCAGATTGGACAAGGCACGCTTCAACAGCGCGACATCCAGATAAGCGGCGGAATCGCCTGTCAGTGTTACGCGAAGGTCTGACTCCGACAGTACGGCATCGTGATAGTCAACAACCTCCAGAGCGATCCTGGCGACACTCGCCACGCGCTCGCATCGAGCAACCGACCCTCTCTCGGCTTTCGACAGGAACATCATGCTGCGAATGATTTCCGACATACGATGCAACTCTTCCAGATTGGAACCCAGAACACTGGCGTCCACCTGATTGCCATTACATTGCCGCAGTGCCAGTTCAGAGTTGGTGATCAGGTTCGTCAACGGCGTATTCAGCTCATGCGCCACATCCGCATTGAAACTCTCCAATTGCGAGTATGAGAGTGACAGGCGTTCAAGCAGATCATTGAACTGGGCAACCAGTGGTAACAACTCTGCCGGCAATGCTTCCCCCTTCAATCTGGATTCCAGGGTACTCGCAGTCAGGCGGTTGATCTGATCGACAAGACTGTCCACAGAGCGCATTTCCCGATTTACCACCCAGTACACGCCCCGCACGACCGCCATCGTCGCCAGCAAGGAGGCGATAATCAGCGTGAATGCCAGGCGGTGCAACAATTCGTCGTCAGCGTGTCTGTCAACGCTGATGGCCACCCTTGCAGGTCTGCCGCCGTTGTCAAATCCCACGGCCTCGAACATCAGGGTCTGAACATCCTCGTTGACAGGGAAGCCGCGTTTGCCCGCATACACGACAGGACCGTCTTCATGATCAACAACCACCTGAAGCTCGTTATGGCCTGCAAGAAAATCATCGAGCTGATGTCGCAGATCCCCCAGAACAGGGTTCTGCCGAAACTCCTCCAGCATATGTTCTATCAACACCTGCTTTTCCTGCAAACCGGAAAATTGTCGCGATGCCAGGTGATTGGCGATGACGAAATAGACCACCAGCGACACCAGAACAAAACTGACCAGAACCTGTACGGCCAACCAGCGAGACAGGCGTTTTCCCAATGACTCCTTTCCTGAATGAATCACAGAGTCGACCGATCTTCCAATACGTAGCCCATACCGCGTTCGGTATGCAAGAGGCTATGTTCAAAGGGCACATCCAGCTTGGTACGCAATCGCCGAATGGCAACCTCCACCACATTGGTGCCGCTGTCAAAATTCATGTCCCAGACCTGATCTGCCAGCACCGCACGCGACAAGACCTCACCCTGACGGCGTAGCAGCAAGGTCAACAAGGTGAATTCCTTGGCTGTCAGAACCAGTGCCTGCCCGCCTCTGCTTGCTCTGCGTCGAACCAGATCGACTTCAAGATCGGCCAGCCGCAGTTTGCCAGTCTGAGTTGTTTGATCGGCAGTCGCAGCCCCCCTGCGGGTAATGACCTGCAGCCTGGCGACCAACTCACTGAAGGCAAAGGGCTTGACCAGATAATCATCGGCACCCGACTTCAGTCCGGCCACCCTGTCCTCGACACTGCCGACAGCCGTGAGCATGAGCACAGGCGTGGTCTTCTTGCTGCGCAATGCCGAGAGCATGGCCATACCATCCAGCCCAGGCAGCATACGATCCAGCACGATCGCGTCATAGTCGCATTCCAGCGCAAGGTGCAGCCCTTCCAGACCATCATGCGCCAGGTCCACCACAAATCCTTCGCTGTTCAGTCCCTTGCGCAGATATTCTGCGAGTTTCAGTTCATCTTCCACTACCAGAATCTTCATCGGTCCCAATCCTTCTCTCTGTCGATACGCCGATCCATCGAAGGTGAACGCCCTCTCCCCGACAGTAATGTGAATGTAATCCGCTTGATCTCTGTGTGACAGCTGCACTCTCTATTCTGACTACCTGCAAGGTTCAGCACGAGTCTTCAAATTGATGATACTGCAAAGCGGAAACACACATGAAATCACCAGAAGGATCGGATCAGAGGGCTGACAGAAAACATCGCTGGTGCAACCCGAGTGGTCAATCTTGTGCAGACCGACTGAGCAGATTAACCAGCAAGAAGTGTCGACACACTGACTCGCAGATGACATTTGTGTCATCTGCGAGAAAGGTGGCTGGCACTCTGTTGTCGGTAGTCACCCTGTGGATAGCCCCGGCAGGTATCTCCATGGCGGATTCGCACGAGCCGCAGGCAGTCACTACCGATAGCGCCAGCGCATTGCAGATTACCTACGAAACCAGTCTGACGAGCTATCAGTCCTTCGAAGACACATCCCCAATTACGTGGCCCACCGCGAACCAGCGAGTTGCCGAGATCGGCGGTTGGCGGACCTATGCCAAGAGAGCTTATGAAGACAGGAAACGTCAGTCCCTCGAGGCGACCGAAGCGAATAGTCGATGAAACATTCAATACTGCGTTTCGCCAAACCTCTGACAATCACACTGCTTGTCGGATCCATGATCAGCGCTTGTACGACCTTCAACATCGACGACAGTATTGCCTGGACCAATGACGAGGCAGCCCCCTTCACCGCCGGCAACCTGGAATTGGCAAGAAACGATCGTCAGCGTGCCGCTCGACTGGCAACGGCCGATGCCTTGCTGAGCGAGCCACTGTCCCGCGATGCTGCCGTGAAGCTGGCGCTTGCCAACAGCCCGTCAATCCAGGCCTTGTTGGCTCGCAACTGGGAGAACGGGGCCAACGCTGCGCAATCGGGTCGCATTCCCAACCCGGTATTCTCCCTCGAACGACTGGTATCGGACGACAGTGCCACGCGGGATATCGAACGATTCATCTCCTTCGGCTTGCTGGACGTATTGCTGGTACCCATGAGAACCAGAGCATCGGAAAAGAGTGTTGAAGCCGCTCGTATACGGCTGACCACGGAGGTGGTCAGAGAAATCTCGCTGGTAAGACAAGCATGGACTCAAGCGGTTGCAGCGCGGCAGATAGCCGCCTACACCGAACAGGTACAGACCAGTGCCAAGGCGTCTGCAGAAATGGGGCGACGACTCGAGAGCGTTGGCAATTTCAGTCGTCTGGAGAGAGCGCGGCAGCAGGTTTTCCATGCCGACGCCACGATGCAACTGGCGAGCGCACGCAATGCGGCTGTAGCTACGCGGGAGGAACTGACAAGAGCCCTCGGACTCGATGATCAGCAGGCCGCCAGACTGCAACTTCCGGAGCAGCTTCCCGCCTTGCCAGAGTTGCCCATACTGCCCGACGAAGTGACGCAGACCATGGGCGAGCAACGACTGGATATTCGCA
>CBDUIJ010000458.1:0-3902 GCA_965367215.1 uncultured Granulosicoccus sp. | reverse complement strand
GCTCCAAGGCGTTCTTCAACAGCCCTTTCACGAGATCGACCTTGTAGCCGTTTTCCGACAACGGAGTGAAATCGTCCACCGCGCTGTTGATTGCCTCTTCAAACAGTTGCGTCGAAGGCTCACGCCCGCGCAGCATCGCCTCCACGTTCTTCAATCTCACCGGCGTATTGGCCACGCCCGAGAGGCACAGGCGTACGTCATGCAGCTTGCCCTCGCGCAAATCCACAGCCGCCGCCACACCACACAGAGCAAATGCCCAGACCTTTCTATCCATGGCCTTCAGATAGCAGGAACGGTAGCCCTCCCCCAGTGCAGGGACTCGAATCGCCGTCACGATCTCGTCGGATTTCAGGATCGTCTCTCTGCGGTGATCATCGACCGGCGACATGAGAAAATCGGCAACCTTCTCGCTGCGCTGTCCTTCACGCGACACAATATCCACCGAGGCCTCCAGCGCAATCAGGCAGGCAGCGAGGTCTGAAGGATGCACAGCGACGCAAGGACTCATCTCCACAATGGCATGATGACTGTTCCGTCCTTCCCTGGCAGGACATTGCGTTCCACCCTTGCGCCAACAGTCCACATCAGGGTGCCGGTAATACCAGCAACGTGGCGCCTGCAGCAGATTGCCAGCAACGGTCGCTCGATTACGTATCTGCTGGGTCGCCGCCTGCCCAGCCGCGTCCTTGAGCAATTGATAACGACCATCCAGTGATGATTCATCCACATCACTCAAGGTACAGAGCGCACCCAGCACCAGCTCATCATCGGCGAGGGTCAACTCAGAGTCCAGCTCTGTGGGTTTGATATCCAGCAGCTCCGCAGGCTGATCAAGGCCTGCCTTCATGCGGGTCAGCAAGTCAGTTCCACCGGCCAGCACCTGCCGCGACCGGTCGATTCTCTGCAGGACATTCGTCAGCGTTGTCTGACTTTCATAATCGAACTCAAGCATGCGATGCTCCTTCATGTCGGGACTTCGCCAGCGCGTCAAGCACGACACGCCGACTCAGGGGTAATGTGGTGAATCTCACGCCGATAGCGTCATACACGGCATTGGAGATGGCCGGCGCACAGGGAATCAGTGGCAATTCTCCCAAGCCCTTGGTACCTGTCGGGTTGGCGTTGAGATCCGGGATATCCACCAGCGCATGCTCGATCGGGGGAACATCGGCAGTGGTCGGCACCAGATAATCTTCAAGAGATTGATTCAGCACGATCCCCAGCTCGTGATCCATGATTCTCTGCTCTGTCAAAGCGAAGCCGATGCCTTGGGTAACGCCGCCTATCACCTGACTCTCTGCCAGCAACGGGTTGAGCACCCTGCCGCAATCAGGTGCCGATACGATCCGCATGACCGTGACTTCACCGGTGTCGGTATTGACTTCCACCTCGGCGCACTGAACACCGAAAGGCCGAATGGAGGTGTTGGTCGTATTCGCCTGGCGAGTACCCTGCGCCTGAATGACCATGCCGGACAACTCGCCCATCAGCTCAGACAGGGTCGCACTGTGACCTGACGGCCCTTTCACGACACCATCCTCGATGAAGACATCTGCGGCATTCACCTGCCACCACTTGGCTGCGGCTTCCCGCAGCTGCTGCCGCGCATGAACCCCTGCCTCCTGCACTGCAGGGGCCATGGTTGGCACAGTGAAACTACCGGAACTGATAGGCGCGGGCAGTCCACTGACGGTATCGCCGACGCTGACCTGGATGGTGTCGACAGACACACCAAGAGCTTCAGCGGCTACCTGAGCCAGAACCGTACGAGTGCCTGTACCGATGTCCTGCGTGCCCAACAGCAACTGGCAGCTTCCGTCGCTCTCCACCACGATCCTTGCATAGCCGGGCGGGTTCCCTGACCCGGCCATCCATTCATGGGAAGCCATGCCGAAGCCGCGTCGAATGGAAGTCGTCTCCTGCGATTTCTTGCGCCCTGTCCATCCGAAGGCTTCATCCGCGCGCTGATGACATCGGCGCAAGGCATCAGGCGACGACCAGGGAAGACCCTGTACCTGATCCTCTTTGGCAATGTTCATCAATCTCAACGCCATCGGATCCATACCCAGCTTGTGGGCAAGTGCATCCATGGCACTTTCCAGTGCGAAGCAGGCTTCGACATACCCCGGAGCGCGAAATGCCACTGCAGGCCCCGTATGGGTATATACGGTCTTCTCCGTGGTCTTCACGTTTTCGCATTGATACAAGTGCTGGTACAGCCCACCGACATTGCTCGCCTCGCCGCCCATTCGGTATGCCCCGATATTCTTGACAGCATCAAGCTTGATGCCGGTGAGTTTTCCGGAACCATCGGCTGCAAGAGTGACTGTCTGCTGTGTGGCGTTGCGGTTACCTGCCGCCAGATTCTCCGACTCGCGATCGAGGAATATCTGCACAGGCCGTCCACAGCGGCGCGATAGCAAGGCCGCCAGCATGGCTTGCTTCCAGGGCTTCTGCTTGGCTCCGAAACCGCCTCCCATGTGATGGCAGATGACCTGCACTTTTCCCTCGGGCATATCGAGGCGCTTGGCCATTTCGCTTCTGACAGAATGAATTCCCTGAGTGGAGTCATAGATCACGAGCGAATCGCCAGTCCAGTTGGCGACAGTTGCGTGAGACTCCAGCGCATTGTGAATGGCTGTCGGTGTATCGAAACTCAGCTGTACGGTCACATCAGCCTTGTCAATCGCCCCTTTGACGTCACCGCGTTCGAATACCTCTGCCTCACCAATCTGGTTGCTGTCGCCATGAACAGCGGGAGCAGAAGAGTCCAGCGCTCGTGTCATGTCCGTCACATGGGGCAATATCTCGTACTCGACCTTGATCAAACCGGCAGTGCGCCTCGCAACGTTCAGCGTCGTCGCAGCCACCACTGCCACTTCGTCGCCGGCAAATCGCACGACTTCGGCCAGCAGTGGCACCTCTTCTTCATACCAGACATGCTCGCTGACATCCTGATGAGTCAGGATCTGCACGACACCGGGTAGTGCCAGTGCCTCTTCTTTCTGCACTGAACGTACTCTGGCGTGAGCATGCGGGCTACGGATTACAACGGCGCTGAGCTGTCCAGGCAGTTGCACATCGGTCGTGTACTGCGCTGCGCCCGTGACCTTTTCAATCCCTTCCTTGCGAGTCTCTGCATGGCCTACCGTCTTGAACGACCGGCTCTGCTTCCAACTTGCCGGAGTATCCTGTTCAGGTATCTCGACGGAGTTCGACTCGTCATTCTCGACATGACGAAACTCGGGAGTCTGCTTGCTCATGGCTCAGTCCCCCTGCGGCTTTGCACGGCCGGCGTCCGCGACTTGCATTGCCGCGTCCCGGATATGTCGGTAAGCCCCACAGCGACAAAGATTCCCGCTGGTGGCCTTGACGATGGTGTCTTCGTCAGGGGTCTTGTTCGTTTCCATGAGACAGGCAAGGCTCATGAGCTGGCCGGGTGTGCAATAACCGCATTGAAACGCGTCCTTGTCGATGAAGGCCTGTTGTAATGGGTGGAGCTCGTCACCGTCCGCCAGCCCTTCCACCGTCGTGACCTCGCGCCCGTCACACTCACTGGCCAGTACCAGGCAACTGTAGGCACTCTTGCCGTCGAGACTGATCGTGCAGGCTCCGCAGTTACCCATCTCACAACCGCGCTTTGCACCGGTCAGTCTGGCTTGTTCTCGAAGCAGATCAAGCAGCAGCGTATTGGATGCGACTGCAAATTTCTGTTGAACACCATTCAGATTGATGGTGATGCTTTTCTGGCTGCTGTCGGCTGTCGAGCACGACCCGGGATTCTGTTCATCAGACATAGGCATGATCCGCTGTTTTTGAAAGTACCGGCAGGACCGGGAGTGGGATCAAAACTAGTTGAAAATCTACAGCACAGGGGTTGTATTGCAATTGTTACCTGCACA
>CBDUIJ010000457.1:0-3925 GCA_965367215.1 uncultured Granulosicoccus sp. | reverse complement strand
AGTGTGCCGAAGCTGGTGGAAATGAGCCGCGACACCGTGCGTCAGAAGACCTTCTGTTGTGGTGGGGGAGGCGGGCTGCTGAACGACGAGATGATGGACGTTCGAGTCAAGGGGTCTCTACCCAGAGCGCAGGCGCTCAGGGCGGTCGTCGACAGCGACCAGGTGACGCATCTGGCAGCCATCTGTGCCATCTGCAAGACGCAATTAACGGGCGTTTTGCCCCTGCATGATCTGAGTGAGGTAGAAGTGACTAGTCTTCATCATCTGGTAGGCGATGCCCTGGTGTTGTCTTGAGGCCGCCGACGGCGAAACGTGTTCCGGTGGAGCACGAACTGCACGGTGTGCGCTGGACGGATGACTTTCACTGGCTGCGCGCGGACAACTGGCAGGAGTGCGTGAACGAGCCAGAGTTGCTGCCCGAGGATATCAAGCAGTATCTGCTCAGCGAGAACGCCTGGTGCGAGGCGAGCATGCAGGACACCGCCGTGCTGCAGGCGACCTTGCAGGCAGAGATGCGCGGCCGCATTCAGGCCGATGATGACTCCCTGCCGGATGAAGAAGGGCCCTGGTCCTATTTCGAGCGCTACCAGGGTGATGATGAATACCCGAGTTACTGGCGGCAGAAGCGAGAGTCGGCGGGTCAGCAACATCTGCTGGTCAACTTCAATGTGGAGTCAGCAGGACATGATTATTTTGCCCCCGGTGAAGTGGAGTACAGCCCGGACCATGCCTGGTTGATCTGGAGTGTGGATACGACCGGCGCCGAGCGTCACACGGCAAGAATTCGCAATCTTCACAGTGGTGAGGACGAGGACACCATCCCCGATATCGAATCTGTCTGCTGGGGCGATGCGCAACATCTGTTCTATACACGGATGGATGAGGAGCTGCGTTCCAACCGTGTCTTCAGACATGTGCTGGGCAGCGAGTCGTCCGAGGATGTGCTGGTCTATGAAGAGCAGGATCCGCGTTTCGCCTGTTCCGTCTGGACCAGCCTGTCGGGTGATTATGTGTTCATCTCTTCCGATACGGATGACCAAAGCGAAGTCTGGTATATCCCCTGCAAGGATATCACTGCAAGCCCGGTACTCATCGAGACGCGTACGGAATCTCTGGAATACAGCGTTGAACATCAGGCAGAGTGCTTCCTGATACTCACCAATGCCGATGGCGCCAGTGACTTCAAGATCATGCAGGCGCCTTGTGCCAGTCCCTCGCGGCAGCACTGGCGTGACTGGCTGCCAGCACGAGATGGTCGGATGGTGCTGGACGTGTATGCCTACCAGGACTGGGTCATGTGGATAGAGCGGGAAGACGCCTTGCCACGTATCTGTTATACCCGCAGCCCGGGCGTCAGCGCGTCGGGTCAGGCAGTTACCGAGCTTGATTGGACCGCCAGCCCGGTCTCGCACATCGCGTTCGAGGAGGAGGCTTATTCGATGAGTCTTGAGCCATTGCTGGAATTCGATGAGAAGAGTTTTCGCTTCGGTTACGAATCACCCTCGACGCCCGAGCAGACCTGGCTGTTCGATATGGCCTCGGGCGAACGTCGCCTGTTGAAAGAACAGAAGATACCCAGCGGGCATGATCCGTCGGCCTATGTGGTCAGACGCCTGAACGCGCCGTCCATGGATGGTGAACTCATTCCAGTGACACTGTTGCATCATCGGGATACACGCATTGACGGGTCGGCACCTTGCTGGCTCAGCGGTTATGGCGCCTATGGCTCATCCATTCCTGCCTCGTTTGCGGGCAATATGCTATCGCTGGTAGATCGCGGCTTTGTCTACGCAACAGCACACGTTCGAGGCGGGCAGGAGAAAGGGCGGGCCTGGTATGAGGCAGCACGCTTTGCCGGAAAGCATCACAGTATCGATGACATGATCTGTGTCGGTGAGTATCTGGTATCGCAGCGCTACACGGCCAAAGGAAAAATCGTGCTGTCAGGCGCGTCCGCTGGCGGATTGCTGGTCGGCGCTGCGCTGAATCAGGAAACCGAGCTCTGGGGTGCGGCAGTTGCGGATGTGCCTTTCGTCGATGTGCTGCATACCTTGCTGGACGACACGCTGCCGCTCACCCCGGGTGAGTGGTCACAGTGGGGCAACCCGATTGATGATGTCAAGGCATTCGAGGACATCCGCCGGTATTGCCCTTATCTCAATGTGCAAGCCCGGGAATATCCGCCCATACTGGTGACCGCCGGTATCAGCGACTCGCGGGTGACCTACTGGGAACCTGCCAAATGGGTCGCGAAGCATCGACACCTGCGTGCTGACTCTGCAAGCCTGATGCTGAAAACCAATATGCATGGTGGACATTTCGGGGAGGCCGGCCGTTATGCCTCCCTGGCCGATACGGCACTGGAGCAGGCATTCGCCCTGAAAGTCATGGGCCTGTTATCGAATTGACACAGGAAGAATCACGACATGAGCGATCAGAACCCCGGCATCCTGTCTCACATTTCGCTGGGCAGCAATGACCCGGACACAGCGGTGCGCTTCTACGATGCCACCCTGGCGACGCTGGGCATAGTCCGGCTGGAGACGCTGGAGGGCATTGCGGCAGGCTACGGCAGGCAGTTCCCGGAATTCTGGATTGCTCTGCCTGGCGATGAGCAGCCGGCCAGCGTCGGGAACGGTACGCATGTCGCTTTCATTGCCGAGTCACGCGAGGCGGTGCATGCCTTTCATGAGGCTGCGCTGGCGGCGGGCGGGACTGACGAAGGTGCTCCGGGCCCACGGCCTGAATATGGACAGGCCTACTATGGCTGCTTCGTTAAGGACCCTGACGGCAACAAGATCGAGGCGACTTTTCGGGACGGGGCGCTCGCTGGGAGCTGAGCGTTGCGGGTTCTTCATACCGAGCTATCAGCCAGGGAATTGTCAGAAGTGAGACCAGCATAAAAGACAGCCCCGGGTCTTGATGGCTACCATGACCGGCCGCCGGGGTTTTCTGACTCGGTGGTGAATGACTCCGGCCCAGCTATCTGTAATCGAATGAAGCTGGAACGGAGCCTGTTCATCACGACACTGCCTGCGAGGCAGGTATATCGCTGGTTCACGGAAGGTGACCAGGTTGCACAGTACAGGGATGGTCAATGCAATTCGTCAAATCTCCAGCCGTTGTTGGCTGCGAGCTGTCAGCGACAGCTGGAAACAGATATTCGCAAACACGGATCTACCTGCGTGTCCTGTTGTTGCTTGCCGTGTGCATGCCGGTATTCGCGATGGCCGCACCCGGCGACACGACCGAGGGTGAGGCCTTGCCGGCAAGCTGCCCGGTACCGGATGCAGGCGCACCGTCCTGCGGTATCGAGTCGGCCCCCGGTAGCTCACGCTATGAATCTGAGGTGCCGCACAAGGTCGGTAATCCTATCGATGTTGTCAGTGGCAACAAGTATCAATACGAACTTGATTACCAGTCACCGGTCTCCGGCCTGGCACTGGCGCGTCATTACAACAGTTCACTGAGTGAGTACGATGTCGGCATAGGTGCTGGTTGGCGACACAGTTTTCAGGTCGTCCTGACCCGCATCAGCGAAGAGCGGCTGGATATCGTGCAGAGCGATGGTCGCTTGATCAGCTTTCACAAGGCATCCTCTGGTGAAGCGGATCTGTTTCTGGCATCACAGGCCAGTGATGGTTATCTGCAATTGGGTGAGCGCAGTGTCTGGACGCTGGTTGATGGACGGCGTCTGATTTTCCAGGGCTCCTACCTGGTGCGAATGGAACTCGGTGAACGTGGGGGTGTACTGACGCTTCACTATCAGAACGGCAAGCTTGATACCGTCACGGATCAGCACGGGTCGAGCCTGAGCTTCAACTATGTGCCGGGCACACCGGCACTTCCCGACTATGGCAGGGGGCAGATCGTGCAGCCTGCCGGCTCCATTGAATCAGTGCTGTTGCCCGGCGGGGACCTCATC
>CBDUIJ010000456.1:0-3938 GCA_965367215.1 uncultured Granulosicoccus sp. | reverse complement strand
TTCGACGTGTTCTCGGCCATGGTCGTCTTGCGCATGCTCTTGAGCATGCTGTGGATCAACAGCGCTTCGAACTTGTTGGCAGCATCACGCGCCTTGGTCTGCTCAGCACTGTCGCCTTCCTGAGTGTCAGCTTGTTGCATCCTGCCCACGTCGGCAGCACTGCGCTGAATCTGTATCAATGCGCTCAGGTTCGCTGGAGCTGAATCAGTCATCAGATGATGATCAGTTGCGCACGCAGCGCGCCTGCCTGTTTCAGGGCCTCGAGAATGGCGACCAGATCACCGGGGGCGGCACCGACGCTGTTGATGGCCTGGACGATATCCGACAAGGTCGTGCCGCGCGGCAGTTCGAACATGCGGGACTGCTCTTCGACGACTTCGATACCCGTGTCCGGGACGGCGGCGGTGACACCGTCGGTGAAGGGTTCGGGCTGAGAGATCTGCGTGTCTTCGCGAATCGTGACGGTCAGACTGCCATGCGTGACTGCCGCAGGGCCAACCGTCACATGGCTACCGATGACGATGGTGCCTGTACGCGAGTTGACGATGATCTTGCCGGCACCTTCACCGGGATCGATGATCAGCTCTTCCAGATAGCCGATGAAGGCGACTCGCTTGGAGACTTCCATGGGGGCATTGACGGCGACCGAAACCGCATCCAGTGCCTCGGCTTCTGCGGTTCCAAGCGCCTCGTTGATGGCATCGACAGCGCGTCGGGCAGTGGTGAAATCCGGATCATGCAGATTGAAGACGACGCGTCGGGTATCGGCAAACGGATTGGGCACTGCCCGCTCGACAGTGGCACCACCGGGAATCCTGCCGACACTGGGAACATTGATGGCGATGGATGAACCATCAGCGCCAGCCACCCCAAGGCCACCGACTGCCAGGTTTCCCTGGGCGATGGCATAGACTTCACCGTTGGCGCCCCGCAGTGGTGACATGAGAAGGGTGCCGCCGCGCAGGGATTTCGAGTTGCCCAGTGAGGAGGCTGTGATGTCGATCTTCTGCCCGGGTTTGGCAAAGGGAGGCAGCACGGCGTGTATGGAGACGGCCGCCACATTCTTCGATGACATGTTGATGGAGGGTGGCACGGTGACACCGTATTGGACCAGCATGCTGCGCAGGCTCTGTTCAGTGAACGGTGACGTGGTATCGCCTGTGCCATCGAGCCCTACCACCAGGCCATAGCCCAACAAGGGGTTATCCCGGACTCCGGCGATACTGGCCAGGTCCTTGAGTCGTTCTGCATGAGCCGGCGTGCAGAGCAGCGGCAGAACCATTGCCAACAAGGCAAGGGTCAGGCAACTTCGCGTGCGGGTACGCGTAGCGCAATACTTGAATAGTTGCAGCGAATCCATCGTTCGTTTTCCTTGTCGTCTCAGGCGTTCAAGCCTTTAATTCCCCTCGGTACATCGAGGAGGGCACTGCGGTTCGTTCTAGAAGGGCCAGATAGGGCTGGTGAAGATGCGAGTCATCCATCCGGCGCGGTTGCTGTCTGCCAGCAAGCCCTTGCCACCGTAGGTGATGTTGGCGTCAGCGATCTGGTTCGACTGAATGGTGTTTTCGGGTGTGATATCCACGGGGCGTATCAGTCCGGATACCTGAACCACTTCGCTACCCTGGTTCAGGGTCAGGCGCTTCTGGCCACGGATCCACAGATTGCCATTGGACAACACCTTGTCGACGACCACGGCAATACTGCCGGTCAACTGGTTGCTCTGGCTGCTGTCGGCGCTACCGCCAAAGTCGGAACTGCCAGAGATATCGTTGGACAGCAGATCTCGGCCCATGGCAGTCAAGGTGCCGCCGAACAGCGTTGGAGTCGGCAGGCTTACCGTGCTGCCCTTGGCTGCATTGGTGGAAGCCGTCTTGCTGGCGTTGGTTCGTTCATCCAGAATGACATTGATGACGTCCCCGACCCGTCGTGCACGAATGTCTTCGAAAAAGAAGCGATTGGTGGCGGCCTGATAGATGGCCCCGCTTGCCTTTTCCTCGTGAATGACGACCGGCGGATCTGCCGGTGTGAAACCTGTTTCCTTGATCGGAGTCGTGATGGAGCAGGCCGACAGGCCGGCCAGGGAAAGTATCCCCAGCGCTTTACCGATTCTTGCCATGGGCAGGTGCATGATCAGCCCCTACAGATTGTTGTTGATGTATTGCAGCATGCCGTCCGTGGTTGAGATTGCCTTCGAGCTGATTTCATAGGCACGCTGTGTTTCGATCATGCTGACCAGTTCCTCGACGATATTGACGTTCGATGTCTCCACCGAGCCCTGAATCAGACTACCCAGACCGCCGATGCCGGCAGTACCCTGAAGTGGTGCGCCGCTGGAAGCTGTCTCCTGGTAGAGATTGCCGCCCTTGGCTTGCAGGCCTGCTGGATTGATGAAGTCGGCCAGGCCGATAACGCCAAGTTGTGTTGGGGCTGCATTACCGGGCAGGGATGCGGTTACCGTGCCATCCTGGCCAATCGTGAGGCCTGTAGCGTATTCAGGGATGGTGATTCCCGGTTGTAGTGTGAAGCCGGTCGCAGTTACCATCTGGCCTTCAGAGTCGATCTGAAAGGAGCCATCGCGGGTATAGGCCAGCGTGCCATCTGGCGTCAGCACTTCAAAGAAGCCGCGACCCTGGATGGCGAGATCCAGAGGATCTTCTGTTTGTGACAGATTACCCTGTGAATGCAGTTTCTCGGTACTGACCACGCGAACACCGGTACCGGTACTCAGACCCGATGGCAGTTGTGTATCCTGCGACGACTGCGCGCCTGGCTGTCTGACAGTCTGATACAGCAGGTCCTGAAAGACGGCACGGTCTCGCTTGAAGCCCGTGGTATTGGTGTTGGCCAGGTTGTTCGAGATGACCTGCATGCGCGTCTGCTGCGCATCAAGGCCGGTCTTGGCTGTCCAGAGTGCTCCGTTCATCGTTGTTTTTCCTTTCCCGTGTTTATGCTTTCAGCCGATCTTGATCAGCTGATCTTCAGTAGTTGTGCGGCCGAGACATCGTTCTCCTTGGCCGTGCTCATCATCTTTACCTGCGTTTCGTACTGTCGTGACAGTTCGATCATCGTGACCAGAGCCTCGACGGAGTTCACATTGCTGGTCTCCAGCGACTCGGTAGCCAGCTTCACGCCGGCATCAGCAGGTTCTTCTTCGTTCGGCGTCGTGAACAAACCGCGTTCGTTGCGTTTGATTTCAGCGCGATCCGGGTTGACGAGCTTGATACGGTCAAGTACTGCAAGTTCGCCACCATCCTGACCCAAAGGCTGAATCGTGATGGTTCCATCACGACCGATAAGGATGTCGTCATAGGGGGAGAGGGTGATCGGACCACCTTCGCCCAGTACCGGTTGCCCGCTGGAAGTCACCAGCAGGCCCTGCTCGGTGACTCGCAGGCTACCGTTGCGGGTATAAGCCTCCGCACCGTCGGTGTCCTGGACGGCGATGAAACCATCGCCGTCCAGAGCCACATCCAGTGGCACTCCTGTGCTGATGAGCTGCCCGGGCGCATGATCGATGCCCGAGCGATGGTTCTCCCCGTAGACACGACCGGGCATGCCGGGCCCGTAGACGGGCATGGCCTTGAAATTGTCAATGTCTGCCTTGAACCCGTTGGTGTTCAGGTTGGCGAGATTGTGGCTGTTGCTGGCTTGCTTGAGCATTACCTGCCGCGCGCCGGACATCGCCACATATACCATCTTATCCATCAGCTTCTACTCGATTAACGGCGGATGTTGATGACAGTCTGAGTCAGAGTGTCGCCTGTACTGATGACCTGCGCGTTTGCCTGGAAGCTACGCTGAGCACCAATCATCGATACCAGTTCCTGCGTGATATCGACGTTACTGCCCTCGAGGGCACCGGATTGCAGTTTGCCAAGGCTGGCACTACCCGGAGCGCCTGTGGCAGGTTCACCAGAGGTGAAGGTTTCTGTCCAGCT
>CBDUIJ010000455.1:0-3949 GCA_965367215.1 uncultured Granulosicoccus sp. | reverse complement strand
CTCCGGCACAGCACCCACTTCCTCGGCGGAGAAAGGACTTGCCCGTCTCAAGCTGATATCGAAATTATGGGGCCAGACTGAAGAATCCCAGTCAGGCAATGTCTCCAGCAAGACGGAGTTCCTGCAATCCCTGGCTCCCCATGCACAGCGCAGCGCCCAGAGACTGGGTACCTCACCGAGTGCCATTCTGGCCATTGCAGCACTGGAAACCGGCTGGGGACAATCCATGTTGAAGCATGTATCCGGAGAGTCCTCCAACAACTACTTTGGTATCAAGGCCGGTGAAAACGATCCGGACTTTACCAACAACACCACCACCGAGTACTTGAATGGCAAGTCACAAAACGTAGAGGCACGGTTCAAGTCATACACCAGTACGGCCGATTCTGTCGAAGGATTTGCAGATTTCCTGCTGGAGAACCCCCGTTATTCGACCGCCCTCCAACACGCGAGCAACCCTGAACGTTTTCTCAGGGAACTGCATGACGCCGGTTACGCCACAGACCCCCGTTACGCTGACAAGGCCATCACGGTCATGCGCCAGGTCGAAGAGCATAGATTACAGCCATGAATGACTTACTGAACACCGGAAAATCAGCCCTGTTCGCCTTCCAGCGAGCTCTGGCGACGACCTCTCACAATATTGCCAATGTCAACACCGAAGGCTATTCACGCCAGCGGGTGGACATGGAGGCGATTCCTGCCAACACCAGCCTGCTCAATCAGCCGGGAGGTGGTGTCCAGGTAGTCGGCATCGAGCGCCTGCAGGATCAGTTCGCAACGGCCCGCGTCAATTCCAGCACCAGTGCCTACGAAGAACAGAGCACCTATCATGCGATGGCCAGCCGTCTGGATAATCTGATGGCGTCTGAAAGTGCCAGTGTCTCCCCCGCCATGAGCGACTTCTTCAATGCCTTGCAGGATGCCAATTCCGACCCCTCCTCCGTCGCTACACGCGAAGTGGTACTGGATCGTGCAGATCAGTTGGCACAACGGTTCAAGAGCCTGCAGGGACAATTCGATGACACCCGCGCCGAGGTCAGTGAACGCATACAGGCGGCTACCGAAACCGTGAGTGATCTTGCGCAATCGATCGCCGACGTCAACAAGCGAATCACCAGCATTTCCAGTTCGGGAAATTCAGAAGCTGCCAATGATCTGATGGACCAGCGAGATCAACTGGTCAAGGAACTGTCCGGATACATCGATATCGACACCACCATGCAGGAAAACGGTGCCCTCAATGTATTCATGGGTAAAGGCATCAGTTTGGTCATCGACAACACCGCCCAGGAAGTCAAGGCAGTACCAGACGATACCTACCCCGACAGGATGCAGATCCAGATTGGCGGCGAAGGTAATGAAGTGAATATCTCTGCTCGCCTGCAGGGCGGCGAAATCGGTGGTTTGAGCGAATTCGCCAATCAGACGCTGCAACCTGCCATGGCGGAACTGGGCCGACTGGCATTGAGTGTCAGTGATGCAGTCAATCAGCAACACGCAATGGGCATCGACATCAACGGTGACGCCGGCAAGGCGATATTCGAACTGGCGGCACCCCAGACATATGCCAGCAGCAGGAACACCGGATCGGGCGTGCTCAGCGCTGAAATCAGCGATGTCAGTGCCCTCGAGGCATCCGACTATCTGCTCCGGTTCGATGGCGCAAATTTCACCGCCACGCGTAATTCTGACGGAAAGACAAGCGGTGGCCCGATGCCCCTGGAGCTCGATGGCGTATCACTGAGCCTGACCGGTACACCCGATGCCGGAGACACATTCGTGCTCTCTGCAACGGGCAGGATAGCAGGCACGATGAACACCGTTCTGAGCAATGCCGAGGATATCGCTCTGTCCGGCCCGCTGACTACCCGCAGCGAAATCGGTAATCTGGGGGATTCCCGCATCAGTAGTGCCAAGGTACTCGATGCCAGCAATTCTTCCCTGACCGACCCGATCGACATCGTGTTCACCTCCGAGACCACTTACGACATCATCGATTCAGGCTCAGGTTCGACGCTGGCCAGCGCAACAGATTATGCGGAAGGTGATGCCATCGAGTTCAATGGCTGGCAGGTCTCGATCAGTGGCGATATTCAGGACGGTGACACGCATCGCATCGAAGCGAACATGTCGGGTATCGGCAACAACAGTAATGGAATGGCGCTGGCCGACCTGCAGAACTCGCTGAGCATCGGCGGTACTCAGACATTCAACGAAGCCTATGGCTCGATGGTCTCCCGCATCGGCGCGCAAACCAACTCGGCAGAAACCCGAGCGAGTGCACTGGAATCACTCCGGGACAATGCGCTGGAAAGACAACAGGCAACACAGGCGGTCAGTCTTGACGAAGAAGCCATCAACCTGACTCGCTTCCAGCAAGCGTATCAGGCTTCAGCACAGATCATATCCGTCGCCGACGATATGTTTCAGACAATACTGGGAGCAGTCCGATGATCAACACACGAATGTCGTCCAATATTCTTGCGTCGAGAATCGCATCTGACCTGATCCAGAAGCAAGGTGAGCTGGCAAAGGCCCAGACACAGATCAGTACCGGAAAAAGGATCAATACACCTTCGGATGATCCCGCTCAGGCAGCTCATATCGTGAAGATGCAGGAGGCGGAAAGTCAACTGGGTCAGTATCAGCGCAATGCCACCATTGCCGAATCACAACTCTCTCTGGAAGAGTCCGCCTTGACAGGAACCGCCAATACGCTGATGCGTATTCGGGAACTGGCATTGACTGCCAATAGCGGCACCGTGGATGACACAACCCGTGCGGCTCATAACGCCGAAATCAAACTACGCCTGGATGAACTCTACGACATGGCGAATGCGCGAGATACACTGGGCAATTATCTTTTCAGTGGATCCAATACACAGACGCAACCCTTTTCGCGTGATCCGGATGTCAGCTACAACGGCAGTGACGATGCTCAATTGACGACCATCGGACTGGGCAGGACGATCAAGACGGGAGACTCTGGTGCTGATGCCTTCATGCGGATACGCAACGGCAACGGTACCTTTCAGGTCGGATTGGACTCTGCCAATACCGGAAGCGGCACCATTTCCCAGGGCTCGGTAGTGAACCGCAGCGAATACGAAAACAAGCCCTTCGAGATCAGGTTTACCGCGGCCGATGCCTACGACATCATCGATACCTCGACTGGCGGTACCCTGCAATCCGGCACTTATGAATCGGGGAACGCCATCGAATTCAATGGCATCACGACCACTATCTCGGGAACACCGGAGCTTGACGATACATTCCATGTTGCGCCCAGTAGTAATCAGGATATCTTCACCACCGTGTCGAAGTTTGTCGACGCCCTGGAAAGCTCCCCTTCGACGGCTACAGAAAAAGCCCGTATGCAACAGGACATCAATGAACTGATCGGCAACCTCGACCAGAGCCTGGATCATATCAATACGGTACGCGCCCAGGTCGGTACGCGCTTGAACAATATCGATAGCAGCCGTGAAGAGAATGCCGATATCACACTGCAGATAGAACGTACGCGTGCGGAAGTCGAAGATATCGATATCGCAGAAGCCATTACATCACTGCAGACTCAAATGACATCCCTGCAGGTACTGCAGCAAACCTATGGCAAGGTAGAAAGCCTGTCACTGTTCAACTACATCAGCTGACATTCTTTAAAGTAGAAAGCCATTGAAATCATCGTCCGTGTCACAGCTTTACAAAAGTCATTGGTTTTCTCGCTGATCCTTGCGGTGTTTCCATTTATCTGAGCAGCTCAGCTTCCGATAAATAGAACATGTGTGCATGGTCCTTCAGACAGGATCACTTCACGACAAGACGCCACATCCATCAATGTAAAGGATTCAAAAGAATAGCGAGAATATAGAAAACAATGGCACAAACTATCAACACGAACGTCATGTCGCTGACGGCTCAGAGAAATCTCTCCAAGTCTCAG
>CBDUIJ010000454.1:0-3953 GCA_965367215.1 uncultured Granulosicoccus sp. | reverse complement strand
GAGCGCAGGTGTTGGAAGTGGCAAAAACCTCGGTTTCTGCCGTGCGAAACAGTGCAATGCAGCCTGCCTCGGTTTTCACGATACGTGATCCGCGAAGCGGAATGTCATTCAGGTTACCAATATCAATCCAGCTCACGTTACGGCCTCCAATGTCAGATCGGCAAGATGTTTGTACTGCTCGGCGCGGTTACTGACATGATCAGCCCACGGATCCTTCTGGTACACGCTCTGGCTGATATCGAAACGTTCGACCAGTGCCTTGCGTGTGTCCGCATCGGACAACTCTTCCTTCACCCAATCCAGACCGACCTTGGCCACCCACTTGTAGGCACGATCGAGGTATTTGGCATTCTCACGATAGAGCTGCACGAAAGCGGTCACCCACTCTTCCACTTCAGCCTCTGTGGCCACATCCACCAGACTCTCTGTCATCTTCACATCCATGCCGGCGGCACCGGCAACACTGATCTGATAACCGGAATCCACACAGATGATGCCAATATCCTTGCAGGTCGCCTCGGCGCAGTTGCGTGGACAGCCCGAGACACCCAACTTGACCTTGTGCGGCGTCCAGGAGCCCCAGAGTTTCTTCTCCAGCTTGATACCCAGACCGGTACTGTCCTGTGTACCAAAGCGGCACCAGTCCGTACCGACGCAGGTCTTCACCGTGCGCAGTCCCTTGGTATAGCCATGACCCGACACCATGCCGGCATCGTTCAGGTCCGACCAGATTTCCGGCAGATCCTCTTTCTTGATGCCCAGCAGATCGATTCGTTGTCCGCCGGTGACCTTGACCGCCGCATCGAACTTCTTGGCCGCATTGGCCACAGCGATCAGCTCGTCTGGCGTTGTCATGCCGCCCCACATGCGAGGCATCACCGAATAGGTGCCGTCCTTCTGGATGTTGGCGTGATTACGCTCGTTGACGAAACGCGATTGCAGATCGTCCTGATAGTCCAGTGGCCAATCCGAGAGCAGGTAGAAATTGATGGCCGGACGACAGACATGGCAGCCATTGGGGGTTTTCCAGGCCAGCTCCTGCCAGACGGCCGGCTGGGATTTCAGTTCCTGCGCCTTGATCAGACGACGCACGTCTTCATGTGTGAGGTCGGTACATTTGCAGACCGGCTTCTCGGCCTTGATCTCAAAGCTGTCACCCAGACTGACTGCCAGAACCTGTTCGACCAGGCCGGTGCAGGTGCCGCAGGAAGCCGATGCCTTGGTCTTTGTGCGCACGTCATCGAGCGTCGTGACTCCACCTTCGATGGCCTTGATGATGTCACCCTTGCATACGCCGTTGCAGCCGCAAATCTCCGCCTCAAGAGGCAATGCTGCAACGGCTGCCAGCGGGTCCGATGCAGCCGCGCCACCACCCTGAAAGGAGGGGCCGAAGATCAGCGTTTCACGCATCTCTTCGATATCAGTACCATCCTTGATCAAGCCGAAGAACCAGTTGCTGTCCGCGGTATCGCCATACATCACCGCACCGATCAAGCGGTCGTTTTCAATGATGAGCCGTTTGTAGACGCGGCGTTTGGGATCACGAAAGACGATATCCTCACGTCCTTCACCTTCGGCAAAATCCCCGGCACTGAACAGATCGCAACCGGTTACTTTCAGCTTGGTGGAAAGCTCGCGCACCGTGAATACGTCTTCCTTGCCCAGCAGAGTATTGGCAAGCACCTTTGCCTGGTCGTAGAGTGGCGCAACCAGTCCGAAGATATTTTCGTTGAACTCGACACACTCACCGACTGCAAAGATGTCGGGGTCAGAGGTGCACATCTGAGCATTGACCTTGATCGCACGGCCCACGTCCAGACCGGCATCGCGACCGACCTGCACAGCGGGCCTGATACCCGCCGCCATGACGACAATGTCGGCGGCAAGCTCGGTACCGTCATCGAGCAGTACCTTTTCGACCTTGCCATTGCCGATGATCTCCTTGGTATTCGCTTCGGTGATGACCTTGATGCCGCGCTTTTCCAGATCCAGCTTCAGCAGGTAACCGGCGGTCTCATCCAGCTGTCGATCCATCAGATGTCCTGCAATGTGCAAGACAGTGACTTCCATTCCGCGCATGCGCAGACCGGCTGCAGCTTCGAGACCCAGCAGACCACCACCAATGACAACCGCTGAAGAATCACGATTGGCAGAGGCGTCGATCATGGCGTCCGTGTCTTCAAGATCACGGTAACCGACCACACCGGGCAGGTCATGGCCTGGAATGGGAATGATGAAGGGCGAAGAACCGGTTGCGAGGATCAACTTGTCGTAGGGAACTTCTCCCTTCTCGCCGATGACAACCTTGCGCTCACGATCGACCCCGGTCACCCGCTCGCCAAAGCGTGTGCTTATGTTGTTGTCGGCGTACCAGTCATCGTCATGAGTGACGATTTCCTCGAAGCTTCTGTCACCGGCCAGAACCGGCGAGAGCATGATGCGGTTGTAGTTGCCACGCGGCTCGGCATTGAAGATCGTGACTTCGAAGGCATCAGGATCAGACTCGTGGATATGCTCCAGCATACGACCCGAGGCCATTCCTGCGCCGATGATGACCATTTTCTGCATGGAATTCTCCCTCTCAGAGGTAGCAGGCGACGACATAGGCCAGGTCGGCCTCGCGATAAATCGGCAGAGCGAACATCGAGGTATAACCTGCAGGCAAGCCGGCACCTTCTCGCTGAACATACGGCAGGCCTGTCCCCAGCACCTGTCCGATGGGACCTTTCCAGGCGTGGGCCATGGGCGGGTCTACCGGTGGATTCTGTTGTGCCCAGAGCGCCCCTTCGCGTTCGCAGAGGCCGTCGATCAGTTGTGCCTGACGCGTTGCGCCAACGCATTCAGGGCGAGCATCCCAGATCTCGAATCGATGAGCGATGGGCGTGTTCGGCGCCGATAACAGGGTCAGAACGACGACATTGTCACCCGGCGTCGGGATAGGCAAGCCCAGGCCGATCTTGAGACCCGCCGCAGCGGCCTGCTCGCTACGCATGAAACTACCGAGACGTGCAATATCTCGTTTGAGTATCGGTGTGTTGGCAGACCAGACGCCACCGGGCAAGCCCTGTCCATGACTGAAGGCCATGCCCTGACTTGCGGCTTCGAATTCCGTAGCGCTGCCGTAGTAACCTTCGACAAGCGTCAGGCGCTCCTGCATGTATTCCCAGACTTCGATGGCACCCATGTGATCCGCATCTGCGCTGCAGAACAGCACCAGCACGGCTTTCAGGGTGTCTTCGGCGAAAACGGGAATGGCCACGGCGCTGGTCAGACCGGCCTCCGTCGCCGCTTCCGCGCGCTTGAAGTAGGAGCCATCGAATTCCTTCAGAACAATCGGCTTGCCGCTCTCCCACACTTTGCCGGGCAAGCCTTCGCCCTTGGCAAAACTCTCGGCAACCGAAGCCTCGGCAAATGCAGGCGAATGAACGTAATCCCCTTTGGCATGAACCAGCCTGCCATCTTTCGGTACCCAGACCTCTGCCACTCTGACAAAGGTATCGGGTACGGGGTCTGCAATAATGTTCATGAAGTGTTCCCTTGCAAGCTGACATGAAGTCTGGGTGGCGATCCCGCCACACCAACCGTCGCCGCCCGGGCTTTGGATCAACAAGAGGGTCGATGGTCTTGAACGCCTCAGCTATGCTACAGAGGGTCATGACTGGCATCCGCTGCCGATTTCGCAGCACGTCGCTGCATTAATTGCAGCAGGCACCGTGTGCGGTGGGGCACACGGCCCCGACGGGTGTCAGCGGGAGGCTGATCACGGCCATTGTCGGTAGGTTATATAGCGGCAACATCGCTCAAGCGGCAGTTACCGAGTCCAGCATGCTGACGGCCATTGCCTGTCTGAAGCCTCGAACCTGAAAGGCAAGCTCGAGACTTCAGCACCCCAAGACCTCAAGACCTCAAGACCTCAAGACCTCAAGACCTCAAGACCTCAAGACCTCAAGACC
>CBDUIJ010000453.1:0-3981 GCA_965367215.1 uncultured Granulosicoccus sp. | reverse complement strand
GTCTGGCACATCGATTGCGATCTGGTATGGCATGCGCAGGTGAAGCTCTGCCAGTGACCCAACGGCGGGTTACCGGTTCATCACCTGCCACACGACAAGAATAACGGTAGTCCCACAGGGGCAACCACCGGAGACAACGGCGTCTCGTCACCACTGCGTTCGCGCGGTTGGAGACGTGACGCCTTTTTTTTGGGCAACAGTTTCGTAATCGATAAAGGACATACATGATGAGAGCAATGACGTTCAATGTGGTTTGCCGATCCGGCACCTGCACCCACACTCAGGCTTCTGCGTCGAAGCGAACCCTGCTGAGCCTCGGGCTGGCGGCAATTCTGAGTACCGGCATTTCCAGTGCTGCCGCTGAAGTCGGATACCCTGAAAAGGAAGAGCTGAAGTTCGGCTTCATCAAGCTGACCGACATGGCCCCTCTGGCCATTGCCTATGAAAAAGGCTACTTCGAAGACGAAGGCCTGTATGTGACGCTCGAAGCACAGGCGAACTGGAAGGTGCTGCTCGACGGTGTGATTGACGGCCAGCTCGATGGTGCGCACATGCTTGCCGGTCAGCCCCTGGCAGCCACGATAGGCTATGGCACTGAGGCGCATATTGTCACGCCCTTCTCCATGGACCTGAACGGCAACGGCATCACCGTCTCCAACGAAGTCTGGGAGATGATGAAACCGAATATCCCCAAAATGGAAGACGGACGCCCGCAGCACCCCATCAAGGCGGACTACCTGAAGCCGGTTGTCGACAAATTCAACGCCGATGGCAAACCGTTCAAGATGGGTATGGTCTTCCCGGTATCGACTCACAACTACGAGCTGCGCTACTGGTTGGCGGCCGGCGGTATTCACCCCGGCTACTATGCTCCTCACAAGGGCGACATCGACGGGACTATCGATGCCGATGCGCTACTCTCGGTGACACCACCTCCCCAGATGCCAGCAACGCTGGAGGCCGGCACCATACACGGCTACTGTGTGGGTGAACCCTGGAACCAGCAAGCCGTGTTCAAGAACATCGGTGTACCGGTCATCACCGACTACCAGATCTGGAAGGATAATCCGGAGAAGGTGTTCGGCATGACGCAAGAGTTCACCGAAAAGAATCCCAACACCACGATCCGTATCGTCAAGGCCATGCTGCGTGCTGCCAAGTGGCTGGACGAGAATGACAATGCCAACCGCCCGGAAGCGGTGAAGATACTGTCCCAACCCAACTACGTGGGCGCGGACTACGATGTCATCGCCAACTCGATGACCGGCACCTTCGAATTCGAAAAAGGCGACAAGCGTGAGATTCCGGACTTCAACGTGTTCTTTCGCTACAACGCAACCTACCCCTACTACTCGGATGCAGTCTGGTACCTGACACAGATGCGTCGCTGGGGCCAGATTGAAGAACCCAAGGCAGACAGCTGGTATGAAGAGATCGCAAAGTCAGTCTACCGCCCGGATATCTACACGATTGCAGCTCAGGAACTGATCGACGAAGGCTATATGACGGCCGACGAGTTTCCGGATTTCGACAAGGAAACCGGTTTTCGCCCACCGCAATCAGAATTCATCGATGGCATCACCTTTGATGGAACGCAACCCAACAGCTACCTGGGCTCGTTTCCGATCGGCCTGAAGGACGACATACTCTGAGCATGAGCTGAGTCCAGACCCTATGGGCTACACAGCAAGACCGGCACGGGGTAAGCAAGGCAGTATCTCCGCCTCGTGCCACAGAAAAGCATAGCTCTGCCCTCCCCCGGTAGCCAGTATTCCGGAGGAGGGCTTTGAGTCCCAACCCCCGGACGATGTCCGATGAACGATGCGAGAAACGATCAATGTCCGGTTATCTACAGAACTACAAGACGTTCAATAACACCACTCTGACCCGAGTTCTCGATGCCATGGCCAGCGACCGTCTGGCCGGCAGCATGCGCTCGGCCAGTCGCAGCGTTTTCATACCAGTAGTCGCCCTGCTGGTTTTTCTGATGCTCTGGAGCATCGGTGCTCGTCATGTGCAGACCTCCCTGGGTGAACTGCCCGGCCCCTCTCAGGTAGCAGATCAGGCAGTCACTCTGTTTCAGGAGCACCTGGCCGAACGAGACAAGGCCGTACAATTCCATGAGCGCCTGGACGCACGTGTTGCCAAGGCCATTGCCGATGGTCAGCCCGCTGATCGCATCGAACGCATGCAGTCACGGCAGTACACAGGTCCGGCAACCATCATCGATCAGATCCTTACCAGCCTGATCACGGTCATGACCGGCTTCTTCTTCGCCACACTCATCGCCATTCCACTGGGCATCGTCATCGGCATGAGCCAGACCTTGTACCAGGCCTTCAATCCGATCATTCAGCTGTTCAAGCCTGTCTCGCCGCTTGCCTGGCTGCCGCTGGTCACCATGGTCGTCTCGGCAGTGTATGTGTCCGATGACCCCTGGTTTTCAAAGTCCTTCGTGACGTCGGCCATCACGGTCACCCTGTGCTGTCTCTGGCCCACCATCATCAACACAGCGGTGGGCGTCTCCGCTGTCAGCAAGGATCTGTTGAACGTCAGCCGCGTGCTGCGTCTCAACTGGTTTAACAAGACCCTGAAGATCATTCTGCCTTCTGCATTGCCCATGATGTTCACCGGAATGCGCCTGTCGCTCAGCATCGGCTGGATGGTATTGATTGCGGCCGAGATGCTGGCGCAGAACCCCGGACTCGGCAAGTTCGTCTGGGACGAATTCCAGAACGGCAGCTCCAATTCTCTTGCACGCATCATGGTCGCCGTACTGGTGATCGGCTTTATCGGTTTCCTGCTGGATCGCGCGATGTTGCAACTGCAGCGATTCACTTCCTGGGACAAGAACGCAGTACTGCGCTGAGCACATATCATGAAAAACTATCTCCATATCGATCATGTCGGCATGACGTTCAAGACGGACTCAGGTCCGCTGAATGTACTCCAGAGCGTGGACCTCAAAGTGCAGCAAGGTGAGTTCATCTCGCTGATCGGACACTCGGGCTGCGGCAAGTCCACGGTTCTGAATATCGTTGCCGGTTTGCTCAAGGCCACAGAAGGCGGGGTATTACTGGAGAATCAACAGGTCGATGAGCCTGGCCCTGATCGCGCCGTGGTCTTCCAGAACCACTCACTGCTCCCCTGGCTGAGTACCTACGACAACGTACGCCTGGCAGTCGATCAGGTCTTCAAACGCAGCAAGACCAAGGCTCAGCGGGATGAGTGGACACGACACAACCTGGAACTGGTGAACATGTCGCACGCACTGGATCGCAAGCCTGATGAGATATCCGGTGGCATGAAACAGCGAGTGGGTATTGCACGAGCATTGGCCATGGAGCCCAAGGTGCTGTTGATGGACGAACCCTTCGGTGCGCTGGATTCCCTGACTCGTACCCACATGCAGGATTCATTGATGGAAATTCAGGCGCGCCTGAACAATACCGTGTTGATGATCACGCATGATGTCGACGAAGCGGTCCTGCTCTCCGATCGTATCGTGATGATGAGCAATGGCCCATCGGCCACCATTGGCGAAATTCTCGATATCAACCTCGAACGGCCACGTCACCGGCTGGATCTGGCTGAGGATCCTGCATTCAACCATTATCGTGCCGAGGTCGTGAAGTTCCTGCACGAACGCCATCAGAGTGAGACCAGTTCCGCTATCGCCGCATCGCCGACCCCTCCAGCGACTTCCAATGGCGAGGACCACACCGCCACATCGGATACGCACAAGAGCAACATCGTCTCTATCGGCAGTGCGCGTACCACCAGTTCGGGTAGCCGCCTGGAAAAGAACCAGCTGACTCTCGGTTTTGTTCCCCTGACCGATTGTGCGCCTCTGGTAATCGCTGCCGAGAAGGGCTTTTTCAAGGAACACGGGCTACAGGTTGAACTCTCGCGCGAAAGCTCCTGGGCAAACATCCGCGACAAGGTCAGCACCGGCATGCTCGACGGTGCGCAGATGCTGGC
>CBDUIJ010000452.1:0-4010 GCA_965367215.1 uncultured Granulosicoccus sp. | reverse complement strand
TGACCGTGGCCATGACCCGTTCCCGCTCTCGGCCATCGAACATATCCTTGACGATCGTGGTGCCGACGACCGTCACCCCACCACCGGCAAAGCCTTGCAATACCCTGAAGACAATAAGGCTGTTGATGCTGTCGGCCAGAGTGCACAGCAGGCTGGCGGTGGTGTAGACCCCCAGCGCGATGAACAGAATAGGCCTGCGACCGGAACGTTCACTCAATGGCCCCCAGAACAACATGCCCGTGGCAAAGGCCACCATATAGGCACCCAGCGTCAGGTTGACCATGGCGCGGCTGGTCGAGAAGGTCTCAGCCATCTGCGGCAGGGCGGGAAGGTAGAGGTCCATGGTCAGAGGTGGCATTGCGGCCAGGGTGATCAGGAGGAGGAGTGTTCCCCTGCGTCCCAGTACAGGCTGTGCGGTATTGATGGTCTTGTCTCCCGGTGTGTTGTCGGTATGGCGTATCACCCGCTCGTATCGACACCAGATTCGTTTTGATCTGCGGGAGTTTATCAGCAGGGGCCTGTCAGGAAGAGGATCTCATGGACAACCATCCGGGTTGCTTGGTCAAGGTCTGCAGTCTCCGCCGGCGGGTAGATACGACAACTGCAGTGGCTGGGGCGCTTGCTGCGCTATTGTCTCGTTGGCAGTCAGTCTGATGGCTGACGGCATGCAGTCGATTACGGTCGTCGAGACCGGTAAACGACCAGGTGCTTGTCAGTGTGAGGCGAAATTCGTGTCAAACCGACTGTATTCAGATTCCATTCATGCGACAGGTTGGGGAAATCCATGTGCCGAGTTCTTGCTTACATTGGTCCGGAAATATCGATAGAGAGCTTGCTGCTGGGGCCCGATAACAGCCTGATCAATCAAAGCCTGGATCCAGAGCTGCACCCTCTGCTTCAACTGGCAGGCTGGGGGTTCGGGGCGTGGAGCGAACACCTGCTCAAGCCGGAAGAGCCTTTGCTCTACCGTCGGCCCATGGCGGCTTTCTATGATGACAATGCCAAGGGCATCATCCCCAGTCTTCAGGCCAGTACGCTGCTTGCTCATGTGAGAGCTGCGTCCTATAACTCGGTCACGGTCATTGCTGACGAGAATTGTCACCCGTTCTCGTTCAAGAAGACTCCTTGGATCATCGCTCAGAACGGTGCCTTGCCCAACTGGAAGGTGTTGCAAAGAGAGCTGCTGTCGCTTTGCAAGAACCAGTATCTGGAGCAGATGCGCGGCACCACGGATACGGAATTCTTGTACGTACTGCTGCTGTCACTGATGGAAAACGATAGCGACGAGGGGGTTCAGTCGGCATTCGAGGAGATGCTGAAAGTCATTCTCCAGGCGATGAAAAAGCACGATCTGGTCGAGTTGACCAAACTGAAGATTGCGCTGGTCAGGCCCGATAGAATTATCGGCATCAACTACGGTTTGGGGCACGAAGGAGAAACTGACCCCGCTGGTGATTGGAAGGAGCTGAGAAAGTCCGGGTCGGGGACAGATGACTACTCCCTGTCGATGCTGCTTGAGCCCATGTACCTGCTGACCGGTCGAAATTTCCAGGACTATGAAAACTCGTACAAGGTTGATGTGTGTCCAGACGATCAGGCCACGTCCGCCATCTTCGCCTCAGAGCCCTTGACCGAAGATGCTGACGACTGGTTGAACATCGAGTTTGGTGAGATTGTATTTCTTGAAAAGAAAGACGAAAGAGTTTCAAAGAAGGTGCGCAAGCTGAACCTGTAGTTGTGTGAAGTCAGAGTGCAAATCAGGTCGCTGTGATTCGGGAATCGGCACAGCGTGATTGTCTCGAGCGTTAAATATCTCAGTGTGGGCGCCTAGTCGTTGGAGGCGGGCGTCCGTGCTCGCGCCAATGCATCCTGTAGTGAAGAAGCTGCAAGCACACTCAGAATTTCGGCCTCATAGTCCGCCATCAAAGGTGTTTGAATATTTTGTCTTTTCAGTGAGATCAGGTAGCTGATTCCGTCCTTGCCGAGCGCACCGGCATTGCCAGTGGCGCTTTCGATGGCAAGGCGTGCCAGTATCTGTGGTGTGGGGTCTGGGATATTGGCACTTATGCTGGTATACAAGACACTATTCACATTGTGAAAATCCTCGACTTCCGCGACGACCATCCGGTTTGACGCCAAACGTATCGATTTGCTGTAGTGCCTGTCCGAGTCTTCGTTTCTGGTTTCTCTTCTCCACAACAGGTCTCTTGCAACTTCGATCTTGACCTCTTCATCCAGAACCAGAATTACTCCCGCGACCGGCGCACCGAAGCCATCGACGGGAACCACCGTTGGCGCTCCATCGCGAGTTCGGCTTGAACGTGCAAACTCGATGTTGAATGGAGTTTCCACATCGAAGATTCTGTCGGTTATCAACGGAGTGAGTTCAATTCCCGGGTCTTCTATCAACGAGCCGTAAGCCAGTATTCCTGTTGAGCCCATAATTCTTGATTATTACTGTTCAAGGTACTTCATGAGAGGTGCTGATCCGCAGTTATCACTGACGAATAACATCTGGATAACATGCAATTCCAGTTCATGCAGTGTCGCACGCGAGATGCCCACGATCGCGTCCGTGCAATGGTTCAACGATATTCGAAGTTTCTCGAGCACTGAGCTCTCCGCAATTCTGGCTACTATTACCAAGCCAGCAAATTAGTCATGCACTATTATTACCGTCCTCAGAAGTCGCTTTCCAACCTCAACACGTGAGTAAAAGGATGAATGCAACAGGACGCGTAGTGCACGGCGTTATTCTTGCCACCGGTACCTTGCTGTCGACAAATGCGCTGGCAGACACCACGGTCCCTGGCAACCTTCGCTATGCGGTCTATTCTCACACTGCCGCTGAACTGTTCTGGGATCGCGCCAGCACCGACACTGGCTATGTGAGCGGTTACGAGATCACTCGCAATGGGGAAGTGCTCGACACCCGTGACGGTCTGAGCCTCTTCATCGCGGACCTTCAGCCCGGCACCGAGAACGTGTTCACTATCACCTCCATCAGCAGCGCTGGGGAGCGCTCATCAAGTGTCAGCGCGAGTATCGATACGGGTTCCGCGACACCGCCATTCAACTCGGCAGCACTGGTGGCCCCCACCGGTCTTCGCAGCAGCCGTTATTCCTCGAAGGCTTTCGAGCTCTTCTGGGATCGTGTTGAGGGGCAGGCCTACCAGTACGACGTGACGATCAACGGTGAGGCCGTCGGCAGCACCGATGGCACCAGTTTCTTCATTGGTGACGAGACGAGCTCTCGCGATGAATCGGGCCAGTTGCAGATCACGCTGGTTGCGCGCAATGCGGCCGGTATGAGTTCGGCGCCAAGCACATTGGCGCTGGCGACCGGTGACAGCGATGGTGGTGATGGCAATCCGACCGAGCCTGGCGATGATGCCTTGTTATCGCTCGAACGTGCTGGCGGTCTTCTTCAGGAACTCACGGCGCTGATGCGCAATAACGGACTGATCGAGCATCAAGGTACCTTGCGATTCCTCAACAGCATCTCCGAAGAAAACTTCATTTCGGAAGAAATACTTGAAAGTACCAGTGAGGATTTTTACTCCTCCGATGTGCTGTACAGACGCGACTGTGTCGACGGCGGAAGCGTGGAGCATCGTGTTCTATTCGCTTACCACAACTATTACAAGCATGGCTTCAATGTGGACGATTGCCAGATTCCGGGCTATCGACTGGTTTCAGGTTTTGGCACTTACACCAATGATTACGGTGGTTATTTGTATACCTGGACCGGTTACCATGGGGAGTTCGATGCACTGGTTGTCGAACAGGGAGATGCTCGCGAGACGTTGACCGCAACTTCTATCCATGACAATACGCTGAAAGGTCAGATTGATTCAAGCGATCGCTATAGAGTGCGCCGCTATTTGCGTATCGAAAACGGGCAATACGATTACAAGCAAGGGGACATGGAAGTGGCGGTGCGTGACTGGAATCAACGCTTCAACCGATTCAACCCCGAGACGGGGAAGCACGAATTCAATCGTCTGAAT
>CBDUIJ010000451.1:0-4019 GCA_965367215.1 uncultured Granulosicoccus sp. | reverse complement strand
ACCAGGTATTGAGTTGAGGATCTGCAGTGCGTCTGGCTGTCCGGTGAAGATTGCGAGTACCGAATCGTTGCCAATATCGAGGACCCATTTCTAATCGGCAATACCCTGTCTCACCTGACGAGCAAATGGTGTTCACTCACAGGAGTCGGTTATCAGTCGTCCTGAAGCACGTGCGCATCGCCTATTCTGTTGTGAAGAGAGGCACACCAATAAGCCGCATCTTCCAGCGGAAAGATTTCTCTGGCAGGATTGCAAGGGCAGGTATTCTCCTTGCAGATAGTGCCAGGACCTTCCGGACTTTCAGCCTTTTTCCCAAGCATGGTAGAGACGAAAAGTTCAGTTCGCCTATTGCATGTCAATATGGTTGAGCGAATTTCAGCACACATGGAGGTTACGCTGATATGAATGAAATTCAAGCACTTATGCAGCTTCAGGTAGCTGTAGGATGCGTCCGTGCTGTGTTGGTGACAGACGAGGTGTCCATGCTGCAGGAATTTGAACCCTATCTGTAGTGCTTTGAGCAGGCGATCACAGCGGATCCGATCTCCCATCCCTGCCCGAAACTGAGTTTGCGGTCACAAGGCTCTTTCCTCAGGTGTGGTACTCCCGGTTATCGCTGTAAACAAGACCAGTCAAAACGGGAAAATATACAATTCCACAGGCACCCCTACGGTACAATCCACCCACCGCCAAACGGACAGGGCGGCTATTCACACATAGGAGAAAAACATGGCACGTGGTGTTAACAAAGTCATACTGGTTGGTAACCTTGGCGCAGACCCCGAGGTGCGTTACATGCCCAATGGTGGTGCGGTAACCAACATCAGTATCGCGACATCGGAACAGTGGACCGACAAGGCCTCCGGGCAGAAGCAGGAACGCACGGAATGGCATCGCGTCACACTATTCAACCGCATGGGAGAGATTGCGGGCGAATACCTGAAAAAAGGCTCACAGGTCTACATCGAAGGGTCGATACGAACAGATAAGTATCAGGACAAGAACACTGGCGAAGATCGATACTCGACCCAGATCATCGCTCGAGACATGCAGTTGTTGGGTGGACGTAGTGATGGTAGCGGAGGCGGTGATTACAATCAGGCGCCGGCACGGCCGCAGCAGCAATCATCACAGCCTTCTCAGCAACCGGCGAACACCGAGCCTATGAAAACGGCGGCTGGTGCGGAATTCGACGACGACATCCCGTTCTGATTCCTGCTGACGTAGAGTCCAGACCACGGCGGCGTGCTTGTACGCGCCGCACATTTTCAGGTACCCCGATGCAAAATTTCTCTATCGCTCTGCTGCTGACCACGTCGATCATGGCAGGAGCAACTCATGCTGCGGCTTCCGAGAATCTTTGCGAAGGCCTGTTCACCGGTACGGAACGGGTGGCAATACCGGCAGTAGCCAAGCCGCCTTTCATGAAGTATTACAAGGATCCGGCTTTCGGTAGCAAGGTCATCCGGATCACGGATGCGCGTGAGGGCGAGGTCTTCAAACCTGCTTACAGTTCCATGCAGGCCTGGAATGCCGACGAGTCCATGTTGCTGCTCTATCGCGGTGGTGAAAAATCCGCCCATATTCTGGTAGATGGCAAGACTTACGAGCCGTTCCGTGAACTGGATATCGTGCCTTCCGATCTCGAAGAGGTGTACTGGAGTCACACAGACCCGGATACCTTCTACTACGTCAGCAAGTATTCACGCGACTACGGGTTTCTGAAGCGCTACAGCATCAAGGATGACAAGTCCTACAAGGTGCGAGATTTTTACGATATCTGCGGCAAGCAGGGCCTGCCAACCGGCGGTAACGATGTCCAGATGCAGTCGCTCGATGACGATCTGTTCGGTTTCCGCTGCCGCAAGAGCGAAGATGAATTCTTCATGTTCTCCTATCGCCCCAGCACGGATGAAGTCATTCAGGCGCCGCTGAGCAAGGAGCAGGGCTGGGAGCCTTGGAGCGCCCCGATTCCAGGGCCGTCTGGCGAAAGATTCTGGTTGCAGGGCAAGGTTCTGGAACCTGATCTGAAAACCGTGGCTCTGAAGCAGGACATGTACAAATACCATGAGCATGCCAATATCGGTCAGACCCATGATGGGCAGGATGCGGTTTTTCAGGCGGTGTTCGATCCATCGCCCAATGGTTGTGATGATGATCTCTGGCAGGGGGTCGGGCACTTGATTGTGCACAATATGGAAACCGGCGGATGCCGACCTGTCATCAATGAGGCGAAGGGCTACCCCTACACCACATCAGGCACCCACGTTTCCGCTCAGGCATACAGGAATCCGGGCTGGATCGCGATGTCCAGTATCGGCTATGGCTCTTTCGATTACTTCAGCAACAAGCGCAAGGCGCCGGCACTGCTGTCCGAAATCTACCTGGCCAATACCGACCCCGACAACGAAGTGGTCTGTCGTCTGGCCCATCATCGCTCCTTTGGCAAGGATGCCAAGCGGGGCGGCTACAAGGCCTATTTCGGTGAACCGCATGCCACCATCAGCCCCAGTGGCACGCGCATCGTTTTTGGCTCGGATTGGTATGACTCCGGCTCGGTGAATGCCTTTGTCCTCGAGTTGCCAGCCTACGAAAAGTAGGCAGTACTACCACATGAGATCGTCGGGTATTTCATACCCGGCGTACTCGTCCTCGATCTCCTCACCGGCTTCATCCCGGGTATTGAGCAATACCAGCCAGCTCTGGTCACGCTCACCGATTTTCTCGGCGGCCTGTCTCGGCACGATGATGAGGTCGTCACTTTGGCCGACGATGGCCAGGGCTCCGCGTATCAGGGCCTGCCGATGCTCAGGTGTCAGCATCAATGTCTTGATGACGCCAGCATGATCGAATCGGTATTCGGTATCGCCTCGTTCGCTGATGGCGTTGAGCTCGACAATCTGACGAATCTGGGCCTGGACGGCTTTCTGCTCGGCAGCCCGATCTCTTTCGGCGTTGAGTTCGCGGTCGCGCGCCAGTGTTTCGGCTTTGCTCTGCTTGACCAGTTCGGCCGTTTCATCGACGACCTCAGCTCCCTTGCGCTGCATTTTTTCCTTGGTGTTCTGCGCCTTGCGCGCCTTGACCACCTGTTTCTGGCTGGCGATGCCCGCCTGTCGAAGTTGTTCCTGTAATGACTTTGCCACTGCCTGAGTCCTGTGTTTGTCGGGGTCGTTGAATTACTTCAACGGTTTCTTCAGTACGGTCAATGGTATATCGATATCGAGTTCGGCACTGACCCTCGTGCGTGCTACCAGTGCATCGGCCTCGGCATAGATGCCCTGCAAGCGTATCTCGAGATTATCGGCACGCACGCGCAAACCGCCCGTTCGTGCTGGATCCTGAAGCTGGCTTTGCAGGCCTTGCTCCAGTTTGCGGGTGTGCGCAGACAGATCAAGGGTGGATGCCCGTTCGATAGCCGAGATGATCTGGCCTTCGAAGACGTTGCTGATCAGGTTCCAAAGGGTGGAGTCGATCAAGCGGGACAGCTGGATATTCTGCAATTGCAGCTGCTGACCATTGGCATCGACCACCGGGACGGCAGTCAGGTAGAGGGTACCCCGCGTATCCTTGCGTGTGCCGGGCAGCTGTGCGATGAAGTCCAGTGCCACGGTGACACCGTCGCTGTTGCCGGATAGAACAATCCGTTTCAGAGTCACGCTGACCTTGCCGGCGGCAGAATCTGACGAGTACACCTTGTTCAGTACCATCGGGGAGATGACTGACTCCAGCTGCTGGTAGTCCGCGCGCAGCAACAGGTCGAAATCTGTGCGGCTGGCCTGAAAGTCGACCTTGCGCAGGGGTGGCAGCACCAGCGTTTCGGCTTTCAGTGCCTGGCTGGCTACAACCGTTGTGCCTTCCAGTTCGAAGCCGATCCCCAGTTTGTCAGCTTCGGTCTGAATTCCCGAAAAGGCAAAGCCGGTAGGCACGATATTCAGGTGGACTTGCTGCGGTTGTGCGTCAATGGCCGCATCCGCATCCGCATCCGCATCCGCATCCGCATCCGCATCCGCATCCGCATC
>CBDUIJ010000450.1:0-4030 GCA_965367215.1 uncultured Granulosicoccus sp. | reverse complement strand
TGGGCAGGTTCACCGTAAAGGATCCTCATTGGTGGAAGCATACGAACATCCAGAAGTACGAAGCTTGTTGGGGCGGTGAAACCGCCGCAGCGATCTACACGAAACATCTGAAACCCCAGGTCGCAACCGCCTATGTACCCGAAGAACAACTCAGCAAGTTCATTCGAGATTCACGCCTGAGCAAAGCAAGCGAGCGTGAGCCAGCAGACGGCGCACTGGTCTACCTCTACTCCCCTTTCTGGAATACCTGCGCACAGAATGACCTGTCAGACCACGACGACCTGGAGTTGCGCGAGGAAGCAACGCAGCGTCGGCAAAAAAACAGGGAGACTCCTCTCGGACTGGCAAACCCTGTTCTCGTCTACGCCGACCTGATCGCAACCGGTGACCCCAGAAACCTCGAAGCAGCGCATCTACTACGCGATGAGTACATTATTGAACCTGACAGGACAGCTTGACGCCGAAACTGTCGCCACGCTATACAGCGACGACAATGTAGCCGACCTGGAGCGATATGATTGGGACACAGACTTGGCTGCTTGCTTTCTTCCAGGGAAGAACTGCAAGGCAATTGCCTCGGATCTAACTGCAGCAAGGATACTAGAGCTGCAGTACTGCCCCGAGAATCGGAATATCTCCAGACTTGCTGAAGAAATTGATCAACGTAACGCAGGCGATAATTTGAATTACCTGGAGGCATTCATGAGTGGTTTGGCTCATTAGCAAGAATCAGCACCTACTCCAAGGCACGCACCCAGGTGCCAATGCTTGCAGATCTCGATTGAGCTGCCGCTGGACTTGATGGGGCCGGCTGATCCATTACTCCGCAGAGACGTATCCCCTGTCATGGACACAAAACTGAATCAGGACATCGCAAGGCTGCTCTCTGCCGCCCACAATGCCATTCCCGTGCTTCGCCGCAACGCCGAGCAACTGGAAACCATCGGCCAGGATTCCACCGCAGAGCGTGATGCGGTCCGCCAGCTGAACATGGCCGTGCAGTTACTGGAGTACCGTATTGTGCAGTCTCAGAATGACAGCGGTACCCTGGAGGCTTGATCCATCTGCCCGACCACTCAATCGCAACACACTCAATTCAGCACACCACGCTTTCCAACGATATAACCCCACTTCGGATCTGCAACTCCGGTACCCCAACCACCCCCACTACTATCCCAGACCCAATAGGTACCGTCGTCGAATTGGCGAGGACTCATATGTGTTTTCCAGGGGTCCATAACCTTGAACCCGGGCCATAGGCCACCTCGCCCGTCGTCCACCATGGCCGTGCCGGTACAAATGATCGCGTGCGCCCCACCACCGTCCCAGCTGACCCCATAGAGCACTGGCCGACTTGCAGTGGCACGCCGCAACCCGTTCTGTAACTCGGTCAGGCTTGAGGTCTGAATATGCGCCGCGTCAATTTTCAGATGTTGCAGTGCGCGCGCAATGGCATCCAGCCGCATTCCCGAGGTTTCGAAATTGTGCCTGTAACCCAGCACCTTATTCACAGCCTGGCGGAATACATCTTCTCTCAACGCCTTGTCATCAAGCAATGAAGCATAGGTACAAGCACAGGCACAGGTACAGGAATTCGACAATTCCTGTGTGAAAATCTTGCGTTCCCACTGACCCTGTGAGTTCCTGATGAAGTCGTTGCCGTATTGACGCTCCGTGTCCATATCCTTGGCAAGTGCTTTGGACTTTGCAACCATGGCTTGAACGTCCGGCTTTGCGGTAGTCTGTGCGACATTACGAGATCGTGCAATCTCGTCCAATGTGGTTGCTACCTCTGCGATCAACTGGCTGACGTAGCCCTTGGAATCACGCTTGCTTTTGATATTGCCATTCGATTTGAGCGCACGACCACTCGCCCAGAAGTAGAGCGCATTGCTCAACAGCAACAGGGTATTCTCGGCTTCAGCACTCATCTGACCGTGAGTGGCAACAGCACCTTCATAATTCTCAAGTGCGCTATCGATGTCCTTCAGCAACTTGCTGCGGCCGCGTGTGAAGAAACGCGATGTTTCTCTGGCCCAGCTTCTACTCGTGATTGTCAATGGCATGGGATTTTCCGTACATGGATAAGCAGTGGAATCATCCTAAGTGGCCAGACGATTCTGCAGATCGCACTATCCACCGCTGATAATGTGAATATTCCCTATCACCGCAGACAAGGCGAACCGGTAGTCGCCTGTCGATGTTTGCCTTGATGGGGGTGTTCGAGCCAACTTCTGACAGGCGACAGTTTCACGGCAACAGGCTTCTCAATTTGCGGTGACGGGGTCACTACGCCCTCCCGGCTCAGCCCACGGTTTGACTCCACACATCAATACCAGTGACAATCCCCGACAATCTGTTGCCAGCCATTACTGCGCACATGCCCGATAAGGACCGTTTATCCCCGTATCGCAGCTTCTCGGTCACCGAGTGGGCTCGGCTACGTGAAAATACACCGCTGCCCTTGAGTGAGGATGAGCTGACGGAACTGCGTGGCATGAACGAGCGGGTGTCGCTCGATGAGGTCGCCCAGATCTATCTGCCTCTGTCACGCCTGCTGAGCCTCTATGTGGCCTCCATCCAGCAACTCAATGAGGGCACGCAGCAGTTCATGGGGACCAATACCGAGAAAGTCCCCTTCATCATCGGTATCGCAGGGTCAGTTGCCGTGGGCAAGAGTACGGTTGCCCGAGTCCTGCGCACGCTGCTGGCTCGCTGGCCGGAGCATCCGAAGGTCGATCTGATCTCTACCGATGGTTTCCTGCATCCGACGGCAGAACTGGAAAAGCGCAATCTGATGCATCGCAAGGGCTTCCCGGAGAGTTTCGATCGCGGTGCCCTGCTGGACTTTCTCACGGCGGTCAAAAGCGGCCGTGGCGCGCTGCGAGCCCCCATCTATTCGCACCGACTCTACGACCGTGTGAAGGATCAGTACGTCGAAGTCGACAAGCCGGACATACTGATCGTCGAAGGTCTCAATGTGCTGCAAAGTGGCAAATTGCGTCCAGGCGAACCACTGGTATTCGTGTCGGACTTCTTCGACTTTTCCATCTATATCGATGCCGACCTGGATGTCTTGCGGCAGTGGTATGTAAAACGTTTTCTCAAACTACGGACAACGGTTTTCAACCGCCCCGATGCCTATTTCAAGCACTATGCAGTTCTCGATGAAAACGAGGCGATCGAGACCGCCAACCGCATCTGGCGCACCATCAATCAGGTGAACCTGTACGAGAACATCGAACCCACCAAGTATCGAGCGAAACTGATCCTGCACAAGGGACCAACGCACGCCATTGATGCGGTACATCTGCGAAAGCTGTAGGCCCTATCTATTGATGTTTGAACGGGCGCTCGCTCATGGACGATTCTTTATTCGATTCGCGTCACTCAATGCACGTACGTTCCCGATGCTTCACGGGCACTTATCTTTTGCCGTCCATATCAACCAGCCTGCGCACATCTTCCGAGATGATTCTGAATTCATCTGCCCTGGCCTGCTGCTCGGCATAGCCTTGCACGATGACGGCGCCCGGATCTTCCTCGCCATCGTTGACGGCGGCTCGCTCTTCCAGCCAATCGATCAACACCTTGCGCTCCCCGGGGTCGGTGGAAAGCTTCGTCAGCAAATGAGACAGGATATAGCGATGCGCGCTCAGGCGCCCCTCCACTTCCTCTTCGTTCATCTGCGTCACTTGCCTGGGTCTGTCACCTGCGTTGTCGTTATTCATCGTTGATGGTGCCTCCTTTACTGTCGTGGATGGCGCAACTGCGGTTCGGTTCACGCCGGAAAACAAGACGGTAACAAGCCACACCGGACGGGCTGCGCGAAATTGCCTGCCACGGTGGACACTGAATTCATCCTACTCCTCAAGACACCCAGTCATCAAACCCTGACAAGATTTCCGATTCACGATCAGATTCAGCAGTGGAGCGATCTCTGGAGGGATTGACACGATTTCGGAGAATAGCGGCGTGATCAATCAGAATCACGCCACCACCAAAGGCACGATGACAAAGACTCAAGCAC
>CBDUIJ010000449.1:0-4031 GCA_965367215.1 uncultured Granulosicoccus sp. | reverse complement strand
CACCGCGTGGGTGCATTTCGAGGGCAACAACGGTGCGTTTCGTTCGGGTGTCTGGGAAAGCACCGCCGGCGTGTTTCGGGGGCCGATGAACGATCAGATCGAGTTCTGCCACATTCTGGAAGGCAAGGCCACGATCGTTGTTGGCGACGAGACCTTCGATGTTCAGGCTGGCGATAGCTTCGTGATGGACAACGGTCTGCAGCCCATCTGGCATGTTGAGGAATTTGTCCGCAAATCCTTCGTCATAGCCGCCGTTACTTCCAAGGCATAGGTGAACAGGCTTTTCATGCCGTGACACTGCGCTGATTCCACTGAGAGGCTGGTCAAAAAGATAGGACGGCAGGCGTACTGCTTGCCGTTGCTTGTCATGTTGTGTAGAACTTGGAAGGTCAATCTCGACTTGCACGTTCCGGCGGTGCATCGACAGGAAGATCGCTGGTCTCATCATGGTAATGGCGGGTATCGAATCATGAATCTGACTTTTCGACTTCTCAGGAGCAGCATCGTCCTGAGCGTAGCGCTGACCAGTGTCAGCTGTTCAACCATCCGCAGTTCGCTCCCGCAGGAACCGTCCCCCGGAGTTCCTGCCGAACCCGAGGCCGCTCGAGTTTGCGATATCAAGCCGGCTCTGGACTGGATGCAGGAGCAGCGCATCCTGTACACGCAGTCTCCCAGTGATGAATGGCGTGACTGCAGCGGAAATTTCCTGAGGCTCTCCAGTCGAATTGCCACCATCTGCCCGGAAGTCCACATGGCAGCTCCGCCGGGAATCACGGCGTTCAAGACAAACGGCAACAACAAACGACCGGGATTGGCCGAAGCACGCACAACCCGAGGGCTGGCCAGATGGTATGACCAGAAAGGAATGTTTACCCCCATCTACTATGATGGAACCGATCCTCTGGATGCGCCGGAGTCCCTGAGAAAGCTGCGTAACCAGATCAAAATGGGAACAGTCTTGTGGTATTCACCGCGTGTGCCACTGGCAGCTGCAGGCAAGAGCGCACTCTACAAGGAAGCAGGAGGAGCGATCAATCACATGGGAACCGTCATCGACGTCTCTCATGACGAGTCCGGCAATGTCATTTCCTGGCGTATGTATCATGGGCAGAACCCGAAAGCGCATAACAAAGTGACTGAACATTTCTGGGCACGCTCTGGGCGTTCAAGACCTGTGCCCATGGGAGGCTATGGAGGCCAGCGAATCGTCGGACTCGCCGAGAACATCGTTCCGACGGACAGTCTGAATTGATGGCAACCGGATTGATGCAGAACGCCCCAAGGGCTGTCTTGCATCAATCCGTCGTCACTCTTATCCGTACTACAACACTGCCGCCAGACTCTCATCCAGAGAGGTGCTTGGACGGCCGATAAGCTCACTCAGGCTGCCGCTGTCATCCGCCAGCCAACCTGCTGCTGCCTGTACCTGAGCGTCCACCAGAATGCCGGCGAAGCCTGCAGGCAAGCCCGCTTGCAATAGCGCCTGTTCGTAAGTTTGAGCATCCAGATTGTCGTACACCACCTCCTTGCCGCTGCGCTTGCTGAGGGCCGCCGCAAACTCTTCCAGCGTGAATCCCTGGTCCCCGGCCAGCTCGTACACCTTGCCCACCTGAGACTCGGTGGAGGTCAGTACCACAGCGGCCGCCTCGGCATAGTCGCGACGGGCAGCAGTTGACCATCGACCGGATGCGGAAGCTCCCGATACCTTGCCTGACGCCAGTTCATGATCCAGACCGCCCAGCAGGTTCTCGGTGTACCAGCCGTTGCGCAGAATGACGGCCGGCAATCCGGAGGCACGGATGGCGTCCTCGGTTTGTTGATGTTCCTGTGCCAGAATCATGGGGGACTCCATTGCCTTCAGCAGGCTGGTGTAGGCAAACAGTTCCAGCCCTGCGTCGCTGGCAGCCTGGATGACGGCCGAATGTTGTGGAAAACGCTGTCCGACTTCACTGCCCGAGATCAGCAGCAGTTTCTTCACGCCGGACAATGCCGGCGGCAGGGTCTCCGGTTTGCTGTAATCGGCGATGCGTACGGTCACGCCCAACGCTTCCAGCTCGGCAGCTTTTGCCGGGTTGCGTATCAGTGCGACGATGTTCGAGGCATCGGTTCTGGTCAACAGATTGTCGATGACAAGGCGGCCCAACTGGCCACTGGCTCCTGTGATTGCAATCATGTGTTTCTCCTGTGATGAATGTTTTGCTTGATGACGGGAGTGATTATGAGGAACACTAGTCGACTCGATAAGTGGTTCAATGCAAAACGGATTGTTCGGTAAATGAGTACAATTGAATTCAGTCATCTACGACTGCTGGCCATCTTTGCAACGGTGGTGGACAACGGCAGCTTTGCGGCTGCGGCCCGGCGGCTGCACAGCAGTCGGTCCCGTATCAGTGAACAGGTGGCCGCGCTGGAATCCAGTCTGGGCATCCGTCTGCTGCACCGCTCGACTCGGCAGCTCAAGGTGACGGACGAAGGCAAGCTCGTCTATGAGCACGCCAGGCAACTGAGTCTCATTCTTGAGAGCGTGGAAGCGGTGGCCACGCCTGCAGTGCCGCGAGGACGTGTGTCCCTGACGATGCCGCACGATATCGCCCATAAATTCCTGTTGCCACTGTTGAAGGATTTTCAGGAAAAGTACCCGGAGATCCAGCTTGACCTGATGCCTGATGATTCACGCCTGAACCTGATCAGTGATCAGGTAGATCTCGCCATTCGTGTGGGCATACCCAAGGACGAGAGCGTGATTGCCAGAGTCATGCACGAGGAAGGGTTTGGTCTGTTTGCCAGCCCGGACTATCTTCGTCAGCTTGGCAGCGTCGAAAGTTCTGAGCAGCTACAGGACTGTCACTGGATTCTGATGGATCAGCTGGATCATGGTGGTGTCGTCCATCTGCGGCAGCACGACGAGAACCTCATCATTCGGCCCAAGAGCTTCTATCGCTGTAATTCTCCGCTGCTGGTGCAGCAGATGGTCATGGCAGGACTCGGGGTAGGTAGTCTGCTGCTCAACACTGTCGAGGAGAATGTTGCGGCAGGCCAGCTGGTTCACCTCATGCCGTCTCTGAGCAGCGAGTCGGTCTTTTTCACGCTGGTCTACCCATCCAGACGACAAGTGCCGTTACGTGTGCGCACGGTTATCGATTATCTGCTGGAGAAGAATATGTTTTCGTCGAAGGCTCAGGAAGCGTAGACGGGGTGGCATCAGTTCTTGATCTGTACGCGGCGGAGCAGCGTGTTGTCCTGAACCAGGTGGAACAGGCGCCAAACAGTGTTCATTCTTTCAGACGAAAGGTTTTGTTGAACGCACGTTCACCCTTCGTACTGAACGTGATGATTCGACTGTTCGGATCTCTCTTCACCCATTTCATGTGCTCGAATTGCGCAAGTAGCGCTCTTCCCAGGCTCCCGGCAAGATGTGAGCGGCGCTCGCTCCAGTCCAGACATTCCCGGCAGAGTGGTGATCGTGATGCCTTGAGTGCAGGCAGATCAATTCCGAATTCCTGCATGAACTGTTGGCCGTCTTCGGAAAGCGTTAATGTGCCATTGGCAAGCATCAGAGTCTTGCTGGCGAGCAGGCTGTCATGCAGCTGTATGCCCTTGTTGCCTGCCAAGTGGTTGTAACAGACACGCACGTTGCGCATGGCGGCATCACGGGGGCCTGTCAGCGTTTCCAGAGTCTTGTCGACGAGCGCAAGATTCTGTCGCTATCATTCTTTCGGGATGAGGAGGCAATACATGAATGGCGTACCCTGGAAAATCATCGGACAGCGCAATGTGCCGGGCGCGCTTCAGTGTTTGCAAACAATCGACTCCGTGTGGCTGACGTCATTCGTGACTACGGCATGGTTGATAGGGAAGAGGTACCGGTGGTCAGTCGCGCAGGGTCTTGAGCCATCCACACGCATCAGGCGTCAATCAACAGCGGCACTGACATTCGCGCTCATCGCAGGGCCTCGCTTTGATCCGGACGCGGTGGCGCGCATTGCCAGAAAATTCAGGCGGGTATTGCCCTTGATGTCCTGAGACGCTCA
>CBDUIJ010000448.1:0-4040 GCA_965367215.1 uncultured Granulosicoccus sp. | reverse complement strand
GCATTTCATCGACAGTCTTGCGATGTATGGCGGCATAATTCTCATCGCAGGCAAGCAGTTTCGTCAAAGTCGGATCGAAGGTACAGAATGCAAGTCCTGCCAGATGAGCCGCTGAGGCAAGCCTCTGTGCACCATCTTCCATGCTCTCCTTGGCTGTCAGCAAATTGCTGCGCATGGCAAGAATCGATTCGACCAGATCATCCAGCTCGTCCGTTTTATCGCTGCCGGCAGTGCGCTTCAGATCGATATGCAGATCGTGTGAATGATCAGGATTACGCAATCGTTCAGAGAGTGAGGCCAGTGGATTGAACGCTATGCGATTGAACTGGCGAATGATCAACCAGGTGATGAACGCTGTCGAGAGAACGAAGATGGCAATCAACGCCAGGGCGTTTCTCAGCACCAATGCCCAGACAGCATTCTTGTTCGCCTCGATGGTCAGATGCCCCAGCGTCTCGATGCCGCCATTCCCGTCGGAATGCGTCAGCTGATACTCAGCCTTTATCAGTTCGCTGGTACCACTGGCAGAATCACCCTGACTGATCAGCTGCCCGGACTGATCAACTACATAGGCTCTCTGGATACCGTCATGATCGATGAAACCACGCAGATTCGCGCTCACGGCTTCCAGATCGAATTCCCAGAGATAGGCCTCCAGACTGGCTCGGTGCTCCTGGCCGATGCCTTGCACCCGGTCCTTCAATTGATGGACCGATATCTGGTAACTGACATAGGTGGTCGCAATGACGGCGATCGTCAACGCTGAAAGCATTGGAACAACCGTAGACTTTATCGCCTTGGCGGCAATTCTGGAAACAAGCTTGTTCCGACTCACCTCACTGATTCTCGAAATTGTAGTCTTCGATGATGGCGTCATAGCTGCCATCGCGCTTCATGGTCCTGATCGCAGTATCGATGACCGAATTGATGTCGGAATGGCTCTCGTGCAGATACAGAAACAGGTTCTTTCGCACAGCATAATCGGTGACTATCAGGTTCTTCATTCCCCGTTCGCGAGCCATGTAGCGACCGGGAGCTACCGACATGATGGCTATATCGATCCTGTCAGCTGCCAGCATATCCATCAGCTGATTGACAGTCCTCGTAACGGTGACGTCTTTATCTTCAAACAGTGATTCGACGAATTTCCATCCGCGGACATGCCCTACGCGATACTTGCTGAAATCGTCAAGACTCTTTACCTGAATACCATCTCGCGTGTGAAGGCCGGCAAGCACGATGTCGATAATGGGCTCTGGAACCCTCGTCAAATGGGGATACTGGTCTTCCCTGGAATCGGTTCTTGCCACTTCGCCATCAAGCACACCGGCATCGGCCAGCGCAAGTCCACGGGCAGCGGGAAGTTTCTGTACCTCGAATGCGAGCCGAGTCCGGTTGCTGATTTCACGCAGGATACTGTCCAGATAGCCCGTACCATCAGCATGGCTTACTGGAGGCAGGTTTGAGGTGGCAAGCTGCAATGTCTGCGTGATATCAGCGGATTGACTGTACGATAACGATGGCAGGCTGGCAGTCAGAAGCAGAATAATGCACCCCGCACATCTTGAAAAAACCCGTCGTCTTGCTCGCGCAAACAATCGCCTGAGCACAACCGCGAGCAACGCAAGCGTTGTCCGTGCCGGGCTTGTCTCATACAGGGCGCAAATTCGCACAACTTTCGACTCCGGGCCATGGATGGGTCAGTCATGCTACCGATTACTCACCTTCTGGAGAGAATGCACCTGACTTGCTCGTCGCTGGAAAGACGTCCGGGAACTGAAGGAAAATTCCCTGCCGCCCCCTGATCATTCAAAGTGTAAAGAAAACAGGCGTAAGCAATACATATGACAGGTTACATTTTCAGGCTCCGCAATGCAGAAGGGGAAGACAGATGACCTGTCTTCCCCTCTCTCATCAAGCCAGGCTGAACGGCAAGGCTCAGTCCTTCAGTCGTACAATGATGACATCCTTGCCAGCCACCTCGAACTGTCCATCATCGTAGGAACCTGTCTGCTCCCCCCAATGCCAATCGACATGTGCCAACTGTCCGTCACCCAGGGAAATCCGACCTGCCTGAGCAGTCTCGCTCGGATTGACTATCCACAAAAAGCGTCCCTCTCCCTCCTGTAGCCTGACCTGTACTCTGGGATTGCTGCACGTCACCTGTAGCGTGACACCAGCCCATTCCATCAGTTTTCTGACAAACGCACGACTGTCAGTCGTCGCATTCCTGTGATTGGAGACACTCGGGTTGGAGCCGATAATCAAGGCCCGTCCCTTGCCGTGATCGTTTTCGACAACGGCGAGACGACCATCCGCAAAGTGCCCCTTGGCCTTGCCTGTGGTCAATGTATAGCTTTGCAGGAACCCACCACAGGTCAATGGCAATCCTTCGAAATCGAATTGATCACGCTCGGCGATATCGGGCATGAACTCAACCTCGTCTTCACGCACCCCAAAGACCTTGTCCAGGCCCATGTTCGGCTGCACCGTTCCAACCTGACCGTGATCACCGAAATAGCCCGGGCAAGACTCGCAAATCAGTGTGCCCCCATCGGCCACCCATTGTGACAATCGATCAGCCTGCTCCTGCCGGAACATGATCGGATAGGGGAAATACAGAACACGGTACTTGTCGATATCGGTCAGCTGCACCCAATCGACGAGGATGTTGTTCTCGAAGAAGCCCTTGTAGGCTCCGAACATGGCCGCCTGATATGTATCAAATCCACCTTCGGCACTCAGCAGATAATCCCACTCCTGTACCTCTGGTACGACCAACAATCCCACATCACCCTGCACCGCTTGAGCTTCGAACAGGTTCTTCTGCTCCGGCGCATTTGCCCATTTTGCAATACCACTGACCAGATCGGAACGAGGGGTACGACTGCCATCCATGCCGTAGGAGCCGAAGGCACCGAACAGAGGTCCATTCAGAAGAGGACGGTACCGCAGATTCATCATGCCAACGGCACCACCTGCGAATGAACTCATCGACCAGACCCGGATATCTTCAGGCTGCGCCACTCGTCCATCTTCCTTGTCGCGACCCAGTACCTGAGACTGCATCCACAAGGGTCCACCTTGTCGTTCGGCATGCCAGAACGGCTTGCCACGACTGGCGCCGCGAACCAGGTCTGACGGAAAGAAGTTACGCCAGGGCTGCGCACCTTGTCGCGCCTGTATCCAGGTGAACCCGTAGGTATCGACCTTGCTGGCAGCCAACCAGTCGTCCGAACCCCTTGACGCCATGTCCTTCACAAAACCGGCTACACCATGGGCACTGATGGCAGCATTCGGATCCGCAGCCTTGATCGTGTCGATGCGGAACTGCATCTGCTCATAGTTGTTTTCACGGCGGAAATGCATCCAGTCCAGACCTTCCGCGTAGGGATAGAGCACACGCGGCGGTTCGATATCATCCCAATCGGCATAACTGTAGCGTTGCCAGATCGGCGCCAGCTCATCCAGGCTTCCGTACTTGTCTTTCAACCAGTCACGATAGGCTGCCAGAGTATATTCACTGTAGTCGATATCATGCCCATAGTTGCACTCATTCCAGACATCATAGCCATGTAATCCCGGGTGCCCGCGATAACGCGAAGCCAGCTCTGTCAGGAAATTTCGGGCAGCTTCACGAACTTCCGGATGATTGAATGTCATTACGCCAGAGCCACTGCCGTTGTGCATGCCAAATCCTGCGGTCGCCGAAGACGGGCCCATCACGGAACAGAGTCTGCTGCCATCGGCACGCACCTGAACCGCATCCGGATACCGTCGAACCATCCAGTCCGGCGTTGTCATCGAGAACTCTGCGATGATGGTCTGAATGCCGTTCTCGGCCGCCAGATCAAGTTGACGGTCATAGTCACCCCAATCAAAGACGCCAGGCTTGCGTTCGATCGCATTCCACATGGCCCAGTGCCGAAAGGTATTCAAGCCATCTTCTGCGGCGATACCATAATCACGCGTCCAGTCCTCCCTTGGCGGATTGGATTTCCGAAAGTAGACAGCGCCAAACGGGACTTGCTTGCTGGATG
>CBDUIJ010000447.1:0-4041 GCA_965367215.1 uncultured Granulosicoccus sp. | reverse complement strand
CCGCCGACCCAATGATTAACAGTCATTTGCTCTACCAACTGAGCTACCAGGGAATAGGTACAGAATGTAATACGGTGCTGCTGTTACTGCTGTGCTGGATATCGAAAGTCACAAAATAAAAAAGCCCTAAACAAATAGGGCTTTTTCCAATTGTCTGGCTCCCTGGGACGGGCTCGAACCGCCGACCCAATGATTAACAGTCATTTGCTCTACCAACTGAGCTACCAGGGAATCGGCACGAAGTGTAATGCGCTTTTGCAGAAAGGTCAATCGCATACCTTGTAAAAGGCAGGTCAATCTTCAGCTTAGTTGTACAATCGGCATTCTGAGGAGCGTTTTCAAACATATGGCCACTCAATTTGACCTGCAGACGAATTACAAACCCGCAGGGCACCAGCCAGAAGCCATAAAAAAGCTGGTTTCCGGCATTGAAGATGGCCTGGCCTATCAGACGTTACTGGGTGTCACAGGTTCGGGCAAGACCTTTACCATTGCCAATATTCTGCAGCAGCAGCAACGCCCCGCGATCGTGCTTGCCCCGAACAAGACTCTGGCGGCCCAGCTCTACGGTGAGTTCAAGGAGTTCTTCCCGAACAACGCTGTCGAATATTTCGTCTCCTATTACGACTACTATCAGCCAGAGGCCTATGTACCGGCCAGCGATCTGTTCATCGAAAAGGATTCCTCGATCAACGAACATATCGAGCAGATGCGGCTGTCTGCGACCAAGGCACTGTTCGAGCGCCGAGACACGATCATTGTGGCTACCGTATCGTCCATCTACGGCCTTGGCGACCCACAGCAATACCATCAGATGGTCCTGCACCTGAAACGCGGTGAGATCGTCAACCAGCGCGACGTGCTGCGTCGTCTTGCGGAGCTGCAGTACAGCCGCAATGACATGGAACTCAAGCGGGGTACCTATCGGGTCCGTGGCGAGATCATCGATATCTATCCAGCGGATTCGGATCGGGATGCCATCCGGGTGGAATTGTTCGATGACGAAATCGAAGCGCTGAGTTTCTTCGACCCGCTGACTGGCGAGGTGGTGCGCAAGGTGCCGCGTCTGACCATCTATCCGAAAACTCACTATGTCACACCGCGCCAGCGTCTTCTGGATGCCACCGATCACATCAAGGATGAGCTGCGAGGGCGGCTTGAGCAGTTGACCAGTGGTGGCAAGCTGGTGGAGGCGCAGCGGCTCCAGCAACGCACACAGTTCGATCTGGAGATGATTCACGAGCTGGGGTATTGCTCGGGCATTGAAAACTACTCTCGCTATCTCTCAGGCCGTCTGCCGGGCGAGCCGCCACCGTGTCTGTTCGATTACCTGCCCGAAGACAGCCTGTTGTTCATCGATGAAAGTCACGTCACGATTCCGCAGTTGGGCGCGATGTACAAGGGCGACCGCTCACGCAAGGAAAATCTGGTCAACTACGGATTTCGTCTGCCCTCGGCACTGGACAATCGGCCACTGAAGTTCGAGGAATGGGAGCTGTTGTCGCCGCAGACCGTTTTCGTGTCGGCAACGCCCGGCAATTACGAACGCGATCACGCCGATCAGATCATCGAGCTGGTTGTCAGGCCCACCGGACTGGTTGACCCGGAGATAGAAGTCAGGCCTGCACGAACCCAGGTGGACGATGTCCTGTCGGAAATAAACGATCGCGTATCGCGCAATGAAAGGGTGTTGATCACCACCTTGACCAAGCGCATGTCGGAAGACCTGACCGATTACCTCGGAGAGCATGGGGTCAAGGTGCGATATCTGCACTCGGACGTGGATACGGTCGAGCGCAGTGAGATCATTCGCGATCTGCGTCTTGGGGTGTTCGACGTGATCGTCGGGATCAACCTGTTGCGCGAGGGGCTGGATATGCCTGAAGTTTCTCTGGTGGCCATACTCGACGCCGACAAGGAAGGCTTCCTGCGTTCCGACCGATCATTGATACAAACTATAGGCCGGGCTGCACGCAACCTGCATGGCAAGGCCATCCTGTACGCTGATACCATGACGGGATCCATGAAACGCGCCATGGATGAAACCGACAGGCGTCGAGAGGTGCAGATCAGTTACAACCTGGAGCATGGCATCACGCCCAAGGGCATCCAGAAGTCCATCAATGACGTCATGGAAGCGGGCAATGGATCGGCGAAGGGTGACAAGCGACGCGGCAAGCGTGGCGCCGAGCGACAAAACGCAAATGGCAAGGAGACCGTGGAGGTGGCGACGATGTCAGCTGCCGATGCTGCCAGGCGAATCAAGGAACTGGAAAAGCAGATGTACGAATGTGCCCGGAATCTGGAATTCGAGCGAGCGGCAGCGCTGCGCGATGAACTGGAGCAGGTAAGGGCAAGCATGTTCATGGGAGACGACGTCAGTCGGGCCGCATCACGGCCGATCAAAGGGGTGGTCGGCTCTGTGGCAGCGCCAGGCAAGAACGAGCAGGACGTGGTTTCCTGAGCCACGAGTCATACCAGCACCGGCAATCAGGAATTGCCAGTAGTCAAGCATGGGGTGATGGTCGCATCACCGTCAGATCGAGGAGATTGGAAAATGCTAGAAGCCTATCGTCAGCACGTGGCAGAACGTGAAGCTGAAGGAGTGGTACCCAAGCCATTGAATGCACAGCAGGTAGCCGAGCTTGTGGAACTGCTGAAATCGCCGCCTGCGGGTGAAGCGGATTTTCTGCTGGACCTGTTCGCGCAACGTATCCCGGCGGGTGTCGATGAGGCGGCCTATGTGAAGGCAGGCTTTCTGGCTGCACTGGCCAAGGGCGAAGCCAGTTCTCCATTGATCAGTCGCGTTGGTGCGGTGGAATTGCTGGGTACCATGCTGGGTGGTTACAACATTCAGCCACTGATCGCAGCACTGGATGACCAGGAGCTGGCTGACGCTGCTGTCAAGGCGCTCTCGCATACATTGCTGATGTTCGACGCCTTCCATGATGTCGAGGAAAAAGCCAAGGGTGGCAACGAGGCTGCCATGCAAGTGATGCAATCATGGGCTGATGCCGAGTGGTTTCTTGCCAAGGACGAAGTGCCCGAGAAAATCACGGTGACGGTCTTCAAGGTGCCTGGCGAGACCAATACCGACGATCTGTCGCCGGCAACCGATGCCTGGAGTCGTCCCGATATTCCACTGCACGCCACAGCCATGCTCAAGTTCGAGCGTGAAGGTTTTACCGACAAGCCGCTGGAGACCATTGCAGAGCTGAAGGAGAAGGGCTTCCCTCTGGCTTATGTGGGGGACGTGGTTGGAACCGGTTCGTCGCGCAAGTCGGCAACCAACTCTGTTCTGTGGCATATGGGCGACGATATTCCGTTCATTCCGAATCGCCGTGATGGCGGATTCGTGCTCGGTGGCAAGATCGCTCCCATTTTCTACAACACGCTGGAAGATGCCGGCGCACTGCCTATCGAGTGTGATGACAATGCCATGGAAATGGGCGATGTCATCGACATCTATCCACACCAGAAGAAGGTCACAAGACACGACAGTGATGAAGTGATCACGACCTATGATTTCGAAAATGAAGTCTTGCTCGATGAAGTGCGCGCAGGAGGCCGTATTCCCCTGATCATTGGTCGTGGACTGACCGACCGTGCGCGTGAATCACTGGGCCTGGAGTTCAGCACCGTGTTCAAGCGTCCGGGCGCGACCGATGTCAGCACCAAGGGTTTTACACTGGCGCAGAAGATCGTCGGCAAGGCCTGCGGTGTCGAGGGCATTCGTCCTGGCCAGTATTGCGAGCCCAAGATGACAACGGTTGGTTCTCAGGATACAACCGGTCCGATGACACGCGATGAGTTGAAGGATCTGGCCTGCCTCGGCTTCACTGCCGACCTGGTCATGCAGTCCTTCTGTCACACCGCGGCGTATCCGAAGCCTGTTGACGTCAGCACGCACCACACGCTGCCTGATTTCATGTCTACCCGTGGCGGTGTCTCTCTGCGTCCCGGCGACGGCATCATTCACTCCTGGCTCAACCGTATGCTGCTGCCCGACACCGTCGGTACCGGTGGTGACTCGCATACCCG
>CBDUIJ010000446.1:0-4046 GCA_965367215.1 uncultured Granulosicoccus sp. | reverse complement strand
GCGTCAGGAGATTACCGGTTAGCCGCCTACTCGCCTGCCCTTGATGCAGGCACAGACCCCGGGGAGTATCGCTGGTACAAGGCGCACTCACCCTGCACCCGATTCAGTTGCCCGGGCCCCGCCGAACCCGAGTTCGAACAGACTGAATACCCACAACCCGGCGCAGCAGCGATTATCCAGCCAGTAGATGGCAACGGCGACGGCATTGCTGAATATGACGTCGGTGCTTTCGAGTACGCGGGTCCCCTGTAACCCTGTTAGCTTTCATCATGGCATTTGACGGCCGCTGACAATGAGCAATCAACCGTCAAAAGCGACCAATTGGTCCACTCAATTCCGGACGTCACATTCCGAATACAAAAACGGACCATGAAACAGCAATCGCTTTCGTTCAAGTTCAATGCATTGATCCTATCGACACTGGCGATAGCCATGTTTTCGATTCTGCTGCTCCAATTTCAGAATATGAAAAAGGATGTAATGAATCGCGACACATTCAACAAGCAGTCGGAAATTCAACACGCGATCAATCAGGTAGGTGTGGACTTCAAGATACAGGTCCAGGAGTGGAAAAACATACTGCTTCGAGGTCATGTGGAACAGGATCTCGACAAATATCGCTCTGCTTTCTTCACGCGTGAGTCTCAGGTTTCAAACAGTGTCAAAGAGTTGCTGGCAAGTGTTGATGATCCCTCCGTACGCAAGACTCTCGAGCAATTCCTGTCCAGTCATGCACAACTGGGGGTCGAGTACAGAGCTGCACTGGACACCTACCTGACTTCACGCATAGGGGGTGCGTTCAAGGCAGATAGCCAGGTGCGTGGCAAAGATCGGGAGCCGGGGGCAATTCTCACGACGTTGGCCAACGATGAACTGTCGCGGCTGGACGCAATGATGCAGGCACAGTTGGAAGGCACAGCGAAAACCCAAAGACAGACACTGGCTCTTATCGTTCTACTGTTTGTCGGGTTGTTTGCCATAGCTCTATGGTTGACCCGTTATACGGTAAGCCAGCCATTGAAACAGACACTGAATTCCTTGAAACTTCTGAGCGATGGCTCACTGGAAACTACGGTAGCCGGATTGGAACGCAAGGATGAGATCGGCGATATCGGTCGCGCCATAGAGCTTTTCAGAGTCAGTGCGCTGGAGAACCGCCAGTTGCATGAAGACAGAGAAAGAGCCAGAGCGGAACAAGTGAATTCAGAAGACAGAATATCGCGAGCTGAAGCCGAACGTCAGATAGCGGCCAACAAGGATCACGTGAATCAACAGTTGATAGTCCAGCGTGAAGCTGAACAGGCGCAATTGGCAGAGCGAATCAACTGCCTCCTGGTCGCGGTCAATGCGGCAGCGGGTGGACACCTCAATCATCCGATACCTCAGCCCCCTCTCGGACTGGAGGGGGATGACTTGACCAGTATGTCCAGTGCGATCGAGCGCCTGCTGGAAATATTTCGCGCCAATTACGTCGAAATGAATGAATATGCCAGCAACCTGTCCGTGACTGCCAGCGAATTGCGGACACTTGGCCATCAAATCAATTCAAACGCATCGTTGAACTCCGAACACTCCAAGGCAGCGTCTATTGCTGTCAGCAAGGTTACGGATCTGGTTGATACTGCAACTGCGTCAACGGCGGAAATGCAGTCATCCATTTCCAACATTGCCTCTCATACCCTCAACGCATCCAGAGTTGCAGAACAAGCAGTCGGTCTCGCTCAAAGTACAGATTCGAGTATGCGAAAGCTATCGGAGTCGTCAGCCGATATTGGTGCAGTCATCAAAGTCATTACCTCGATAGCCGAACAGACAAACCTTCTGGCTCTCAATGCAACGATTGAAGCCGCGCGAGCCGGCGATGCCGGGAAAGGCTTTGCTGTCGTGGCTAACGAAGTCAAGGAGTTGGCCAAGGAGACTGCTCGGGCCACAGATGACATCAACGAGCGAATAGCGTCGATTCAAACCGATACGCAAGTTGCGGCTGATGCCATCGGTGACATCAATCAGATAATCAGCGAAATAAGTACCATTCAGAGCAGTATCACTACCGCCATTGAACAGCAGAAAGTGACGACCGAAAGTATCGATTATTCAGTTTGCGCAACTGCAGAAGGAAACGTCATCATCGATGACGCCATCAGCAAGGTGTCACTTTCGGCTATCGAGAATAGAAAGTACGCGTCCAGCATTGAAAATGCAGCCGGCAGAATGAACGCGATGGCCGACACACTGCAGGAATCCGTGTCTCAGTTCCTGAAGACCGGTTGATACACGCAGCCGTGGGAAACAGAACGACATCAGGTGCAACTCCCATCGTGTGTACGCACGTATAAGTCCTCCCCTCATGATCGACAATGTCAGGAGAGTGCTTGATCGGTTCTGGATGTCAGAGGATGCTGTTGGTTGTGTAAGAGTGCAATGATGGTATAAAAAGGATATTCGATTACCTATCCACGACAGTTGTTGATACCGCTATTGGGGCGCACTACCCGTTATCAACGAGGGGTTTGATTCCCCTTTTCTACTCCTTCCACCTTATCGATCGCCCTGGTTCAATCACGGCAGTCGTGAAAGGCACTTCTCTGTCAGCGGCGTTTGCCAGAACCTCCTGTAGCCGTGCCTTCGGATAATCCGACTTCCAGTCGTCGATCGGGTAAGTCCAGTGAATGCAATAGGCACTCCCCTCGGGGCGAGCTTCAAACAGCATTTCCAGTGTTTCGACACTGGGGTTCTCGTGTCGCCCGTCTCCGGAAAACACGTAGTGCCTGGCACGTACTGTTCGAAAGAAATCCACATTCACGTTGCGGTCACTGCCATGGTGAGGCATCTTGAGAATATCAACCTCCATAACACCATCAACCAGCAGATCGGCCCGTACGAGAGCCTCTGTGATGTGGTCTCCCCTCGCATCTCCAGTCAACAGAAGTCGGTTTCCTTCAGCCTCGACAAGGACCACCATACTTGCCAGATTGAATACTGACCTGTCCAGTCGGGCGGCAGCCGTTTCACGGACCACCTTGTCCGCTTCCTTGTCCAACAGGATGCGCACCTGTTCATCCCACTCCTCGCGCAGGTCATCCAGCTCCTGGCGTCCGGGACACAGAAAATGCATGGACAAATTATGGTGCTCGATGGCATCGGGTAATTCCACTACCAGCCCACCCTGGAATTCCTGGTTGATCGGGATGTGTTGCTTATTCGCAAGATCTCGAAGCTTTCTGCCTTCCCCCACGCTCTGTAGTACCACTTGCGCCGGTCGATGCAGGGGTAATGCGTGTTCGTCTCGGCCAACACTGGCCACCCCCACAGCCGCTTTCTCGACGTCATTCTGCCGGGAATGCCCGCCGATCACATCACTGAAACTGTTGTGCCAGAGCCCCTTTACATCGACCAGTGGCACCTGATGATCCGCTTTGGCTTCATCACATTCGAAGAGCATGTCCAGAATGCCCTTGATATGATCCTGATCCATGTGGCTGACCATGATGCGTTCAAAGACGAAAGGGGCAGTCAGGGAGCGCTCACTGATCAGTTGCTTGATGCGTTTGCGAAGTACGCTCTTGAAGACTTTTGATGGGCCACCATCAATGAGCATGGTCAGCGGTTTTGCAGCATCCCCATAGTGAAGTAGCAAGCAGTCACCGTGGCGTGCGGGTAGTACCTCCAGTTCGAACATGGTTCCTCCTCCGCCTGTCTGGTTGTTCTAGATGGATTGAAGGGCTCGCAGGACATCGAGCATTCCAGCCCCTTGGAAGTAGCGTTCACGACCAAGATCTGTCGCCGTATTGCACAGCGCCTCCTTCACCCGCTGTGGCTGGCCGATCAATTCGGAGTGACGGGCCATCAACAGCGCTGCGGCACCGCTGACATGGGGGGCTGCCATACTGGTGCCGTCCTTGCGCTCATCACCATCATCACCGACACAGGAGCGTATCTTCTCTCCGGGCGCCACCAGGTCGGGTTTGCTGCGACCATCACCAGTGGGACCACGACTGGAGAAATAGCTGACGCCGTACTCATGCGGTCGGTAACGATGGGTTGCA
>CBDUIJ010000445.1:0-4076 GCA_965367215.1 uncultured Granulosicoccus sp. | reverse complement strand
CTCAACATCAAGGTCGAGTGCTCGGAAAACAACCTCCGCCGTAATGGAGGTGCCACTGCCGATGGTACCGAAACCTACCTCTCTACCTTGCAGCTGTTTCAGATTGCTGACGCCGGGACCTGCGAGAATGTGAATTTCCTCGCTGTGCAGTTTTGCTATATACCGAATGTAGTCACGGAAGTTCTGTACACCCGCCGCATTGTCGTCCGTGGCCTCCAGCACGTCAGATTGAACAATGGCGATATCGATTCCGGGTACCTCGAAGAGATCGACGATGTTCTGGATGGAACCGCCGCCGAGTGTGACCATGACACGCGGCGCCCCTGATTCATTGGAGACATCGGCCAGATCCTGTGCGAGTTGTGTATAGGTGCCTGAGGCGTCTCCAGCAATGATTCCAACCCTGGGTTGTTTACCTATCTCCAGCGCGTTCGCTTTCTCTCTTTCGTTTTCTGACGCCAGGGCACCGGTAGAGATGCACAGGATGATCAGCGCCTTTATCAGTTTCTTCATCACGACACTCTCCTTAGTCATTGGTTTTATCGGCACTTGTCGAACCGCTTCTCGTACCCAGTTGCTCTTTGACGAGACATTGCGCAAGTTCCGCTCCGGACAGGCCAGCGCAAGAACGAACAATCTCTGGCGGCGTGGGTGGGATCTGTGGCAATTCGGGTGAGCGGTGATCCGCGGTGAGTATTGCGATGACAGTAAAGGTTATTGCAAGCACTGCACCTAATGCCAGTGGGCGTTTCCATCGCGCCCAGGCGTCCTGTTCAGGCTTTTCACGACTCGGTACCGGTGTCGGTTGCCAGAGCGGTACAACATCATCGATGTGACTGACTGAAAGCGTTGTCCAACCCTTTTCTTCCAGGTCACGGATCAGCCGAGATACGCCGGGAGACTTTGCTGCTGTCGGGTATATGAATATCCCTCCCGGCAGAATCGAGCCAGACTCGATAGCATCCAGAATTCCTGTGAGCTTGGCCTCCATTGCGCCAACCGCGTGAATGATTCCGCTCTGGTCGATGTCTCCTGTGGCGATGATCGGTGGGATGTCATCGAGAACCAGTGATCCATCTGCGCGTGGTTGATTGGCGCCGAAGCAGGATGCGATGTGTTCCGTGATCACAAAGGCCAGACCCATGCTGTCACCATCGACAGGAGGGTGGTTGTAGACACCAAGCGTCACATCGTAGGGCAGCTTCCCCATGCGTCGCTTCACTTCCTCATTGCGTGAACGCAGGCTTCGCAGCAACAATCGCAAATGGGTATGGTCGAAATCCAGAGTCAGTTTCGAGCTGGTCTCTTCATGGACATTAGCGTACACCTGATGCAGCGCACCATCGTTGGTCGGAAAGCTCGCTATGTCAATGAAACCAGGCATACTCGTCTACCTCAATATCAAGTAAGTTCAGTGCCGTCAATGCGAATCACAAAGGGTCCGCGGGCATCCAGTGGATTGGCCACACCTTGATGTCGCGCGACAATGCGACCATCCTCATTGGGGATTCCTGAAAGCCAGACGGTCCCTTCATGATCAACCAGTTCAACACTCGATCCTGCGGGAAAACCTTCGAGCACATCGCAGATGATGAGCCAGCCAGTCGGCCCGGAAGGTTCGACCATGACGCTGAAGTCCTTCATCGGGGCAAAACGACTGCGCCGACGTCCTTCCGAAGATGCTGCGGCCTGCATGACTGGAATATTGTTGGCGTTTGCAGCTCGCGTCAGATAGGCATGGCGGTAGCGATGCTGGGCAAGAGCCTGACGGGCGCGGCTTCGTGGTGAAATCGCCAGAATGGCTCTGTCTTGCTCGCTGAAGGGCGCGCGCCGTTCGAGCAGGTCAGCCCAGTGAGCGACTGACGGCAGTGGCAGATCTTCCGGTTCGTCCTGGCTCGCCAGCAGCGATCGGGCTACGGCTTCGAGGTCCCATTCGTCTGATTCAATCATCGATCTCCCCTCAAGATCTCTTCAGTCGGCTTTTGAATGTGCGCTCGATGCAGTCTCGCAACGATTGCAGCGCGCGGTGTATTGATCCTTGAACATCAGGCAGAGTCGTTTTGTCTTCCTTGTAGATTTTCTGCTGCCAGGCCAGAAATTCGTCATACAGCTTTCTATTGCCTGTTTTCAGCTCCGGCAGGCAGTGCCTGGAAAGCACGTTGATGACATCAGGAACTACCACGTCGAGCGCGGACACAGACCCAACCGGCAATACATCGAACAGCATCAAGGATGTGGACTGACCGGTTTCAGATGCCAGGTTCTCGATGGCAGGCATGGGTTCCATAAAATCGAATTCATCCAGTTCCAGCAGGCTTTTTCCACTACCGTCCCTGGCCTCCAGAAACCGCGGCAGATCGCTACCGATCTTCTCCACTGTCGCCCAGGGTTTGCCGATATGTTCGGCAATCTTCTCGAACAAGGCTTGTTCAGTGCCGAATGGTAGTGTTGACGCCTTGAGCACTTCAATTCGGGCTGGTGCGAATTTCGTCATTCGGATCGCCGTTTCCCGCGAGACACCCAGTGCGATCATGATGGGCGGGTAGATCATCTTCTGATTGACCTGAGCCCAGAACAGCCTGCCATAACGCTCCGGTTCCGGATCGCCTTGCATCGCCTTGTCGGTCCATAGATCGTTGCGCAGGTGGTTCCTGAGCTCACCAAGGCACTGCAAGCCGGCATCACGGATGGCACAGTGCCTCGGACTCTCTCCCGAGTATCTTCTGGCAAATGCACTGATCCATCGTTCGTAAAAGACGTCAAACTGCTCGTTCCAGTCGTCGCGCTCCCTTGCCTGCTTGCGCAGTTGCATGAGGTGGCTCAGACCCTGTCCATCCAACTCCAGTTCGTCCATGGTCTTCGAGAAAGCCGCTATCAGACTTTGCACGCCACGGCGGTGCATCAGATAGTCCTGACAGGTTGCATCATGGGGAAGAGGCATGGGAAGCTCCAGAAGTCCGGTCCTGCTTTTTTCTCTTCTGCAGGGGATGAGCGCGCATCGAAAACCATCCTTGTTCAAGAAGATCAATATCAACACAAAGCGTTGTGCGTTGCAATGAAATGGAGTCGACACGCGCTTGCTGTATGTCGGCGTCTTGGCGGTCACTGGTCATTACCCGCCAACCACGTTGCGAAATCCGCGTTTCCGTCAGAGGTGCGAGCCGCATCCTGATTGAGTCGGCTCGTTGAGCGCAGCAGTTCGTCGGCCCGCACCTCATCGGCTTGCCCGCTGGATGCGAGATCATCCAGTCTGGCCAGATCGCTTTCCAATGTTGCGTAGGATTTCTCTACCTCTGCAAGCGCAATCTTGCTCGGAATACTGGCCAGGGCTGCCAGCACTTCGCTGCGCTGCGCAATGATATCGCGGCGCATGAGCTTCAGTTTGTCGCTCACCGCCTCGCTGCTGGCGGACGCTTCGGCAAGGCGATGCCCCTCACGAAACAGCAGTTCGAGCTGTTCCTGTAACCGTTCTGCGGTCGGATATTCCGTGCCGATAAAGCTGATAGGGCCGCTTGCGGGTGCCGAGCGTAGAATCCTCCGCCCCTGCTCAAGGTAGAGGCGGTTTTGTGCAAGCATCTCGCGGTTGTGCCTGACCAAGTCGTCCGCTTCAACGCTCTTGGTTTCGAGTGATGCCCGTGTGTTGTTCAGACGAGTTGACACCTCTTCCAGATTATTCTCCAGACGCAGCAGGCAGGCGACAGGCTTGATGTTGCAGTCGGGTGCCAATGCAATTTCGATCTTTTCACGCAAGCTATCGGAAATGTCCTGAGTTTTCTCTGGCGCCAGAACAGATCCGACAACCCAGATGGCGAAAGTGCCGACAGTGGTGGCAACTATTGTGCGGAATGCAAACATGGTCAATCTCCTGATGATCGCCGCACCGTTATCGATGGGCTTCACAAGGTTCTCTGGTGCGGCCATCAGGAAATATCGAAATATTCTCTCAGCAAAGACCCGCACCAGAGTAATCAGTACAAGCGCACGTCGCGTTCCGAGGTTTGACACATGGAGAAGCAAATGAAGCAGCAAACGTTTATGGGGCGACACTTGCCCAGAGTGATGCTATCCGCCGTTGC
>CBDUIJ010000444.1:0-4111 GCA_965367215.1 uncultured Granulosicoccus sp. | reverse complement strand
TCATGACCATGGACTTGCGCTCGGCGCCCATCATGATCTTGTCCTTGGCACGTTCGAAATCACCCATGTCAACCTGGCGCTCATCGGCACGTGCTGCAAACAGCGCAGCCTCGTTCACCAGGTTTGCCAGATCAGCACCCGAAAAACCAGGAGTACCACGAGCGATCAGCTCAGGACGTACGTCGTCAGCCAAAGGCACCTTGGCCATGTGAACCCGCAGAATCTGTTCACGACCACGAACATCCGGCAATGGCACGACAACCTGGCGATCAAAACGACCGGGGCGCAGCAACGCAGGATCCAGTACATCCGGACGGTTGGTCGCGGCGATGACGATAACGCCTTCATTGCCTTCGAAACCATCCATCTCGACCAGCAGCTGGTTCAGAGTCTGTTCACGCTCGTCGTGACCACCACCCAGACCGGCTCCACGATGCCGACCTACAGCGTCGATTTCATCGATGAAGATGATGCACGGAGAATGCTTTTTCGCCTGCTCGAACATGTCACGCACACGGCTGGCACCCACACCGACAAACATCTCGACGAAGTCCGAACCCGAAATGGTGAAGAACGGCACCTTCGCCTCACCTGCAATGGCCTTGGCGAGCAGAGTCTTACCGGTACCCGGTGAACCCACCATCAGTACACCGCGCGGAATCTTGCCGCCCAGCTTCTGGAATTTGCCGGGATCGCGCAGGAATTCAACGAGTTCCGACACTTCTGCCTTCGCTTCCTCGACACCTGCCACATCGGCAAAAGTGACTTTCACCTGGTCTTCGTTAAGCAGGCGAGCCTTGCTCTTGCCGAACGACATGGCGCCACGACCGCCGCCACCGCCCTGCATCTGGCGCATGAAGAATACCCACAAGCCGATGAGAAGGATGAACGGGAACCAGCTGATGAGGATGCTCAGCAGTACGCTGGGATTTTCCGGAGGTACACGCTCGAATTCGACATTGGCGCGATTGAGTTCACCAATCAGCGAGCTGTTGTCGGTTTCGGGGCTGTACGTGGTAAACGGCTGACCGCCATTACGCTTGCCAGTGATTTCGACACCGTCGAATTTGACCTGATCCACCTGGCCACTGTTGACGCTCTGCAGGAAGTCCGAATACGCGATGGTATCCGTAGCCTGTCGCTGCCCGCCAAGGTTTTGAAAGACAGTCATCAGAATGACCGCTATCACAACCCACAGCAGAACGTTTTTTAATAGATCGCTCAAAGACTTACCTCGCAGTTCGGCGTTAGCCGCTTGTTCCGTTGACCATTGACTGACGGTCTTGCTGTCATGATATCAATTTCCTTGCTACTACATAGACTTCACGACTGCGCGCGCGCGAGGCAGCCGGCTTGCGTACTTTTACGTTGCGGAATGACTTTCGTACCTCTTTCATGTACGAATCGAAACCTTCCCCCTGAAAAACCTTGACCACGAAGGCCCCTTCAGGTTGCAAGAATTCCCTGGCCGATTCCAATGCCAGCTCTACAAGCCCCATGGCACGGGCTTGATCGGAAACACCCACTCCACTCAAGTTGGGAGCCATGTCAGACAAAACAAGGTCTGCCTTGCGATTTCCCATGGCTTCACTGATGGCGTTGGCAGTTTCCTGTTCCGTGAAATCACCCAGCACGAAACTAACATCTGGTAATGAATCCATCTGTAAAATATCTGACGCGACGATGCGAGCCTGACCACCTGCCCGTCGGGAGAGATACTGTGTCCAACCACCGGGCGCTGAACCCAACTCCAGTATCACGGCGCCTGGTCTTATCAGTTTGTCCTTTTCATCCAGCTCGATGAGCTTGTAGACTGCACGCGAACGGAACCCGTCGATCGCAGCCTGTTTGACGTACTGATCGCTGGCATGTTCCTGCAACCAGCGATTGCTGCTTTTGCTGTTTGCTCGACCCACAACACCCCAACCCTATAGAATAGCCACCCCATGGCAGCCTGCAACTTACAATTGTAGGGCGTTTATCGCCATCCGCCACATAATTAAGACCTACACATGACTAAAAAACGCGAACTTGACAAGGCTACAGTGAAATACCTGCGCTCATTGGCACATGCTCTAAAGCCTGTCGTTCGTCTGGGCCAGCACGGCCTGACCGACGCTGTGACCCGCGAACTGGACGGTGCTCTGAGCCATCACGAGCTCGTCAAGGTAAAACTGAGCGAAACCGGCAAGGATGCCCTACAGGAGCAACTCGACAAACTGTGCGAATCGGTGAACGCGGTCAGCGTCCAGCAGATCGGTCATACCGCGACACTGTTTCGCCGGAACCAGAAGAAGCCGGTAATCGAACTGTCACTGGCCAAGCGCTAAGCCGTTCAGCCGTTCCGCCGCCATCTCAGGCGATACCTGCCCTGTCCCGGTTGAAATAGGTGCATGTCAGACCTGGCTGAAGATCAATCCGCCGAGCGGCTGCGCGCCGGTAGAAAGACAGTCGCGCGCAACCCGTCCAGGCGGGTTGACGCCACCAGCTCCAGACGCCCTTCATACATATCCACGATATCCTTGACAATGGACAGGCCGAGACCGTGACCGGCAACAGATTCGTCAAGACGAACGCCGCGCTGTGTCAGCCGCCCCAGCTCTTCCGGGGAACAGCCCGGGCCATCATCCTCGACATCGATCAGAATGCCTCTGGCGCTTCTCAGGTTCACGATAACCACTGAACGGCTCCACTTGACGGCGTTATCCAGCAGGTTTCCGATCAGTTCCAGCATATCCTGCCGGTCGTGCACCAATTCCACACCCGGGCCGATGTTGTACCGCACATCCACCGATTTGTCGGAATAGACCTGCTCGAGCAAGCCGATAAGCGCCGGAAGCTCGGCATCGACATCGAATCGCTGCCCCACGGTCCCCCTTCCGGCCAGACGAGCGCGTTTCAGTTCGCTTTCGATGAGTTGCCGTATCGCTTCCGCGTTCTGCGAGATCACGGCCTGATCATGGTTTTCCGCATGGATCGACTCAGTCTCTCGCAACAACAGGTTCAGGGGGCCCTTGAGGGAGTGCGCCAGATTGCCCACCGCGTTGCGTGATTGGCGCAGTCGCTGGTCGTAGCGTCGCAACATGCGATTGAACTCACGTACCAGCGGCAGCACTTCTCCGGGGACATCCTCCGACAGAGCCACGGCCTTGCCATGCTCCAACCGCTTCATGTCGCGGCGAATGGTGTCGAGCTTGTCAACCGAGCGCTTGACGATAAGCCGTTGCACGCCCAGCAGCACCAGCAACAGGACCAGAGCGATCGAGGCGGAAAACCACTGAAACACCTGCAGCTTGTTCTTTATGACACTGATGTCCCTCGCCACGGCAATCGTGAACAGCTGCCCCTGGCGAGCGTATCCACCGTACCAGAACAGCATGGGCTCACCGGCAACCCCGGTACCGCGCATCAAACGTTGCTCCCCCGGAGCCAGCAAGGGCACCTGAAAGTGCTGCTCCCAGGCGGATCGTGACGAGAGTGTCTCATCCTGTGTGCGAACGACAAAGTAGCGGCCTGAGGCAGGTCTCTCGTAGGCTGGATCGAGCCGATAGTTGCCCAGCCTGATGCCCGGAGTCGGTGAATCGAATTCCAGCACCGACTCGACACTGCGGGCAGAGGCCGCCAGCCCCTCGAAGACAAACCGATCAGTCAGTAGACGACTGGCGAGCGTGGCACTCCACCAGAAAACGAACATGATGACGCACAGGCTACTGACCAGCCCGATCTGCAGACTTCGCTCGAGAGAAGAGTTCAAACGGAAGGATCGTTGAAGATATAGCCCTGCCCACGCTTGGTCAGGATCATCTGGGTACCTATCTTTTCACGAAGTCGACGGATATAGACTTCAATGAGATTGCTGTCACGCTCCGAATCCTGATCGTAGACATGCTCTGACAGGTGTGTCTTGGACAGGATGCGCCCGCTGTTGAGCATCATGTAACGCAATAGCCGGAATTCGGTACCGGTGAGCTGATGCGTCTCCTCCCCGACTTCCACCTGCTGGACATCTTCATCGAGTCGCAGCGATCGCGTTTCGATCTTGTGCGAGGTTCGCCCGTGCCGGCGATAGATCAGTGCCCGGATACGCGCAATCAGCTCTTCGACATGAAAT
>CBDUIJ010000443.1:0-4138 GCA_965367215.1 uncultured Granulosicoccus sp. | reverse complement strand
CGATGAGTGGTCTGCTCAGCGTTCGATTGCGCACGATACTCGTCAACGGTGTCAGGTAGCTGCGCTTTGCGAAGCACGTGGTGCCGAGGGGACAGCGCCACACCCGGAAGTTGTGTCAGCAGAGCAGCTGCCCGCCTGGCCAGCGTGGAGTTCTCGGCCATATCCGTCAGCAGCAGTTTCTGCCAGCCTCTGATCTGAGGCAGGTATTGCAGTACTGCCTGCTCGACAGCGTCACGCATGGACGGCAGGGCAATGATATTCAGATAGTCCGCCGCGGTGTCTCCGCCACTGCCCACGAACCGCAGAGCCCTGATCGGTATCACCTTGCACAGGCGGGCCGCATGCAGGTAGAACGGTGCGATGGCCACCACTCGACGTCCTTCACTGACCACCAGCAACGCCAGCGTGTCGCGGGATGTACCGTAGTGCTGCCACCAGAGGCTGTTCCAGGCCCAGGTATTGAACGGTGTGCAGGTCGTGTCAAACCTTTCCAGGCCTTGCCAGATAGCGCGCAGCTGCTCGAAGGCCTCTGCCGACTGCAGACACTGGATGGTCAGTGGTTCGGCTTCACGCTCGATCAAACCGCACCTCCCTCCTGGAGGGTGACCTTGCGAACAGTGGATATCTTCCCGATGCGCCTGCGGGACCAGCTCCATTGCCGGATGCGAGCAGACAACTTGCCGAATTGACGATCGTGCTCATCACTCCAGTCGATGGGGCGTGGAGTCTGCTGTTCTGACATGCTGATTCCTCGGTGAAGCGGCCACTATAACCGGCAATTCCTGCTTCTGTTGCACACTCGAAACGGCATTACCGTCACACCGACGATCAAGACAGGCGGATCAAGTCATACTCGGACCTGATCGGGTCGATTCAGTTCGCGCTGCATATAGACAATGTCCAGCCACTTGCCGTGCTTGAAACCCAGACCTCGGGCAGTGCCGATAGGCACGAAGCCACAACGCTCGTGCAGACGAATGGACGACTGATTGCCGCTGTCGCCGATCACCGAGATCATCTGGCAGTAACCGGCACGAATACAGATCGCAATCAGCTCTTCCAGCATCCGGCGACCGACTCCCTGCCCGACAAAACCCGGAGCCACATAAACCGAGTCTTCGACCGTAAAGCGATAGGCAGATCGAGGCTTGTAGTTGCCGGCGTAGGCAAAGCCTGCCACCTGGTCACCCTGCTCGGCAATCAGCGTCGGGTAGGACGCAGCCTCGCGCTGTTCGAAACGCTGCTGCATTTCCTGAACATCGGGAGGCACCTCCTCGAAGCTGCCGGTGCCGTGCAGAACGTGGTGGGCATAGATGTCCGCCATGGCCTGAACATCATCAGGCCTGGCTGCACGCAGCACCAGAGAAGTCGAGGTATCCAACGAGGTATCAATCCTTCAACAAGATGCCCGGATTATCCAGCAGCGGCGCTGCAATCTCAATCCAGTAATGGCGCCGGTGTCACCTTCAGCACTTCTTCAAAGCTGGTCTTGCCCTGCGCAACCTTGCCCAGACCGCTGACCCGCATGGGCCGCATGCCATCCTTGTAGGCCTGCTTGCGCAAGTCCTCCAGATGTACATCCGGGGTCACCAGGTTCTTCACACCCGGCGACATCTGCAACAGCTCATAGATGCCGGCACGCCCCAGGAAGCCGGTGTTGCGACATTCCAGACAACCATTGGGTACATGCATATGCGGTGGCGTCTGGGCCTTCCACGGCGCCATCAGAGACTGCCATTGCTGCTCGTCCATGGGTTTCTGCGTGACACAGTGCGGGCAGAAGGTACGAATCAGGCGCTGTGCAACCACACCGATCAGGGTCGAGCGGATCAGATAATAGGGTATGCCCAGTTCCAGTAGTCGTGTGACTGCCGATGCCGCATCATTGGTATGCAGTGTCGAGAGCACCAGGTGACCTGTCAATGCAGCCTGCACGGCCATTTGCGCTGTTTCCAGATCACGGATCTCACCCACCATGATGATATCCGGATCCTGTCTGAGCAGCGTGCGAACCCCTGCCGCAAAATCCAGCTCGATATTGTGTTGCACCTGCATCTGGTTGAAGGCCGGCACCACCAGCTCGATGGGATCCTCGATGGTGCAGACATTGACATCCGGGGTCGCCAGCAATTGCAGCGAGCTGTACAGGGTCGTGGTCTTGCCCGAGCCGGTAGGTCCGGTCACCAGCAGGATGCCGTTGGGCTGACGAATCATGCCATTCCAGATATCGGCCTCGCGTGAATCGAACCCCAGCTGGCTCTGATCCTTGACCAGTACTTCCGGATCGAAGATACGCATGACCATCTTCTCGCCAAAGGCGGTCGGCATGGTGGATATACGCAATTCCACCTCCTTGCCTTCGCCGTTACGGGTCTTCAGACGTCCGTCCTGGGGGCGGCGCTTCTCGGCAACATCCAGCCGACCCAGTATCTTCAGGCGACTGGTCACGGCGGCCATGACAGCCCCGGGCATGTCATAGACCTGCTGCATCACGCCATCGATACGAAAACGTACCGCACCGGTCTCGCGACGCGGCTCCAGATGGATATCACTGGCGCGCTGTTCATAGGCGTACTGCAACAACCAGTCAACGATACTGACCACATGGCTGTCGTTGGCTTCAAGCTTGCCACCACGGCCCAGCTCCATGAGCTGTTCCAGATTCTGCACCGCACTGGACTGGTAGCCCTGATCCTTCTTCGCGCCCAGCACCGACCGGGACACCGAGTACAGTTCCTGCAGATAGCGCCGGATATCGGCAGGATTGCAGATGACCAGCCGGATTTCCTTCTGCAGGACGCGCTGCAGCTCATGCTGCCATTCGTTATAGAACGGCTCAGCCGTGCCGAACACCACATACTCGGGCGTGACCTCGACGCAGATCACATTGAAGCGACTGGCATAGGCATGGGACATGACGGCGGTGACCGCCGGCACATCGATCTGCAGGGGGTCGATTCTCTTCCAGGGTATGTCTGCCTTTCGCGCCAGCCAGCGTGTCAGAAAATCCAGATCGATCTTCTGCGCCGGATCATGGGCATTGCTCCAGCCACCGGCCGCAATTCGCTCCAGCGGCCCGACCAGCACCTTGCCCACTTCGGGCCTGGCGATCGAGCGCAACAGCGTGCTGTTGGACTCTTCGATCAGCCCGTCAATCAGCAGGCCATCGAGCACCGCTTCGAGCTCCAGCTTCCCGGTGACAGGGTCAGCAAATCGTTTGGCATCTTCAGTTAGCACAAGGCGCTTCTGTTTGTGAGAGGTATCGCCCACTTATCGACAGACGAAGCGTGACCGTGAAGGAATCAGGTGCAAGGTATCGCCCAGGTCACGAACTCTTGCCCGGATGTGACACACTCGCTGAACCAGAAGCAGCAAGAATGAGTACCAGTAGGCATGACGCGCGACAACAAGATTCGCATTCTGATCGTTTACGACAGTAATGGCGGCAACACTTACCGGATGGCTCAGCAGATTGGCCGTGGTGTGGAATCACTGTCCAACTGCAGCGCCGTACTGCGCGCCGCACCCAAGGTGGGCGATCGCAGCGCCAGCCGTTTACCGGCGGTGCCGGACAGCGGAGCCCCTCATGCCGAGCCTGCTGACCTGCTCGATTGCGATGGCCTGATCATCGGTAGCCCGACGCATTTCGGCAATATGTCGGCGTCGCTCAAACACTTTCTGGATCAGACCACTGAACAGTGGTTTGCCGGCACCCTGACCGGCAAGCCGGCGGCCGCCTTTACCTCCACCGGCAGCATGCACGGTGGCCAGGAGTCCACGCTGCTGAGCATGATGGTGCCGCTGTTGCATCATGGCATGCTGATCTGCGGCCTGCCCTACTCCAATCCGGAACTGATGCAGACCACCCGCGGTGGTACTCCCTATGGCGCCAGCCATGTGTCGGGAGAGGATGGCAAGGCAGCGCTGAGCGAGGCGGAAACCCGTCTGTGCCGTGCTCTGGGTTCGAGGGTAGCCTCGATCGCTGTGCAGCTGAAAACGGAACCGCGCAAGGAGGCCCCATGAGTCGGCCAAAGAAGGTACGCAAACCGCGTTTCGAATCTCCCAGACACGCAGCCATCGGCAGGGTGCTGACCCTGATCGGCTACTTCGGTCTGCTGCTGTTGATCGTCAACTGGTT
>CBDUIJ010000442.1:0-4147 GCA_965367215.1 uncultured Granulosicoccus sp. | reverse complement strand
GAATCCATTGTGTGCTCTATGCCTTTTTCGACAGTGCCGGGAAACTGGACGAAGGGGCGATGCGTGCCCAGATCGAGTGGGTGCTGAACGCAGGGGTTGATGGGGTGACCGTGCTCGGCCTGGCCACCGAGGTGCAGAAGCTGAGCGAATCCGAACAACGTCAGGTGGTTCGCTGGACAGCCGAGGCCCTGGCCGGACGTGTTCCACTGTCGGTCACCATCATAGGCAATTCAGTGGCGGCTCAGCGCGATATGGTGCAGTTCGCCATGGAGCACGATGCCTCGTGGTTGATATTGCAACCACCGTCGGCCGGCGCATTCGGCCCTGCCACCTATATCGACTTCTTTGCGGATGTGGCGGATGGTTTTGACATTCCCTTCTCCATACAGAACGCACCGCAGTATCTGGGGCGAGCCTTGCTGGCCGATGACGTCGCACGCCTGATTCAGCGCAATCCTGCGTTTCGACTGATCAAGGCAGAGACCTCCGCGGTGGATCTTGCCAGTCTGGTCGAGCGCTGTGGCAAGGACCTCACGGTGCTCAATGGACGCGGCGGTCTGGAGATGACCGATTGTCTGCGTGCCGGTGCCAATGGATTCGTTCTCGCGCCCGATATCATCGACCACAGCAAGCGCATATTCGATCTGTGGCAGGCGGGTGAGCATGAGGCTGCCGAGCAGGTCTACAGCGAGGTACTGCCAGCGGTGACCTTCATGATGCAATCCATCGAACACCTGCTGTGCTACGGCAAGCGTCTGTTCGCCGCGCGTGCGGGTTTGAGTGTTCACGACCGTCAACCGGCCTTGCAAGCCACCGAGTTCGGTCTGCAGCAAACCGCGTACTGGGCCGCTCGCATGGATGCCTTGGCGGCGAAACGCCACTGATCATGTGACGTGGCAATTCCCCTGTCGTCTGCGTCTATAGCGTGACGTGCATTGTATTGCATGAATATCAGGCTTGATCGACACATCTGTCCTGATGGAGAGCCTGGCGATACCTGTTGTCATTCGCCGGCAGGGAGGCGGGAATGAAAGCTGCTTGAGCAGTGTTTCATTTGCAGGCCATTTTCCTGGCATGCCGGAGCTGGTCGATGAGTGCAACCCCCAAGTCTGCTGTGAGCCTGCGACATGTTCTGGGTTTCCCGCTGTACTTTCTGCAGATATTCTCTGGTGCGAAATCGTTCGAGAAGAATCCCCTGCTTGGCAGCCGGTTTCTGAATGCCAATAACTTGCATGTCATGAGAGTCTCTCTGGCCATGCGCATGGCCGCGCTGCGCCGTCGCCGTCTGCGATCGCGGGTAACCGCCAAACAGGCGGAAGCCTATGAACGGGACGGTTATATACGCATCGACAATTTTCTGCCCGAGGCGCAGTTTGCGCAGTTGCTCGAAGAGATGCATGGCAGTGAATTCGAGCGAGTGGACATGCGTCAGGGAGCCACGATTACCAGGCGCTCCATGATCGATGATCAGGATCTGGAGTCACGACCTGCCTTGCGTGAGGCACGAGATAACCCGGAATTCATGGGGCTGGTGCAATATGTCGGCTCTCATGCGGGGCATGCGCTGGTGACCTTGCAGACCGTTCTGGCAAAAGCAAATGGCAACCCTGACCCGCAGAGTGATCTGCACAGCGATACCTTTCATGCCACCGCCAAGGCCTGGTTGTTTCTGACAGATGTGGGTGAGGAGGACGGGCCGTTCTGTTACGTTGCTGGCTCGCACAAGATGACAGAGCAGCGTTATGCCTGGGAGAAAGGCATCTCGACCTCACTGGACTCGGTGGAAAATACCTATTCCAGACGCGGTTCCTTGCGCCTGTCACCAGACAAGCTGGCGGCCATGGGCTACCCGCAACCGACTCGCATGGTGGTGAAGGCCAATACCCTGATTGTTGCCGATACTCACGGCTTTCATGCTCGCTGTGCAAGCCCTGTGGATACCACGCGTATCGAGATCTATGCATCGCTGCGGCGTGCACCCTATCTGCCGTTCGTGGCAGGTTCACTGGGTGGCTTGCACCTGGGCGCTGTGCCTTATGTGAAGAAGCGGGTGAACCGACTGGTTGTCTCCGGCCTGAGGCGCATGCAGAAACTGGGGCTCAGGGGCTGTCCCTGGCATTCCATCGGACAGGGCAAGGTCGATGAGTGGACGCACGATCAGTAGGTGCAGATGGCCTGGCAAGCAGTTGTAGTTTCTCCTGGCCTGAGGAGATAGCTGCCGGGTATCGACAGCTTGCTTGCAACATGGAGCAGCTTGCGCGGCTTACATCCAGACCAGCAGGATCATGGGCACGGCAATACTGATGATGACCACATCCAGCAGGATGCCGACTTTCCAGTAATCCTTGAACGCATACCCTCCCGGTCCCATCACCAGGGTGTTGGACTGATGGCCTATCGGGGTCAGGTAGGGCGATGCGGCGCCAATGGCAACGGCCATCAGGAAAGGGTCGACCGGCAGGTTCAATCCCGTTGCCAGGCTGAAGGCAATGGGTGCCATCAGCACGGCGGTTGGCGTGTTATGGACAAGGTCCGACAGCAGCATGGACACGGCCATGACCAGTGCCAGCATGGACCACAATGGCAGTCCGTTGGACAACTGGATGATGCCCTGGGCGATGACATCGGTAGCGCCGGTGGTTTGCAGTGCCTCGCCGATGGGTATGAGAAATCCCAGCAGCACGATGACCGGCCACTCGATACTGCGATAGGCCACCCTGAGAGAAATCATCTTCATCAGCACCAGTGCACCAACCACCGTGGTGAATGCAATCTGCACGGGTACCCAGCCCATGGCGGCGGCGAATATACCGAGCGCGAAGGTGCCGGGAATCAGAAGCACTCCGCGACGTGCATTGATCTCCAGTCCGCGGTTCTTGATGGCCAGGCAACCCAGGCTCAGGCAGAGCTCTTCCAGAGCCTCGGTTTCACCCTGTAATAACAGGACATCGCCGGTCTTGTATTTGATGTGTTTCAGGCGTGTACGGGCGGCATGGCCTTCGCGCGCGACAGCGAGCAGATTGACCCCGAAACGACTATGCATGCCGATGCCACGCATCGACAGTCCTTCGATGGCCGAGTTGGGCATGACAACCGCTTCTATCACGCGCACTTCCGGAGATTTCAGCCAGTCCGGATCGACAACTTCCGCACCGGCTTCCAGCATGCCCGGGTTCTCGAACAGCGGTTGCAGGGACTCGCTGTGGCCTTCCAGAATGAGCACATCGCCGGGCTGGATGAGTTCCATGGCAGAGGGTGCCATACGACGCCTGTCCTTGCGAAGGATGACCATGACGGCCACTTCATGCTCGCAGGTTTTCTCCAGAGCGCCGACGGAGGTGCCCACCAGAGGAGACTCAGGCGGCACACGAACTTCGGAGACGTAGCGCGCGATATGAAACTGGTCGGTGTGCTCGTCGCCGGCCACGGTCTGTCTACCGGGCAGTAGACGCCAGCCAATGGTGATGAGGTAGATCAGTCCACCAATGGCAACAGTCAGGCCGACCGGGGTGAAATCGAACATGCTGAAGGGTTCGCCGACGTTGTTGGCGCGGAACGTGGCAATGATGATGTTCGGGGGAGTACCCACCAGCGTGACCAATCCGCCGAGCAGGCTGGCAAAGGACAGGGGCATCAACAGTTTCGAGGCGGGTCGCTTGGACTTCTGGGCGTCGCGCAGGGTGATTGGCAGCATCAGAGCCAGAGCGCCGATGTTGTTCATGAAGCCGGACAGGAATGCCGTGACACCGCAATTCGCGGCTATCTGCGTGGACATGGAGCCTCTGGCATAGGCCAGATACTTCAGGAACAGCTCTACCACGCCACACGACTGCAAGGCCTGACTGATGACAAGGACACAGGCAACAGTGATGACCGCCGGATGCGAGAAGCCTTCAAAGGCATGCTCTACCGGGACAATGCCTGTATAGACTGCTGTGATGAGTGCCATGCCGGCAACGACATCGTAACGCCAGTGATCCCATACAAACAGCGCCATGACGATGGCCAGTATGCAGAACACCGTCAGCTGATCCAGTGTCACTCTGGTTGAGCTCCCGTGTCGAATGTCGACAAAATGATCCAGGGGGCAAGGGTAACCGATTGAGGCGTGGCTGAGCAGCAAAGTGATTGTGCCGTTACATGGGGG
>CBDUIJ010000441.1:0-4156 GCA_965367215.1 uncultured Granulosicoccus sp. | reverse complement strand
AGTTCTATGAAGTCCAGAAGTACATCTCCAACATTCACTACAACTTCCTGCTCGAGCCCATGATCATGTCCGAGCAGTTGTTCCAGTCGCAGTCGCCGGAATTACAGCAGGCGATCCTGGATGCTGGAAAGAAGGCGACGGAATTCAGTGTCGAATTCCTGCGTGAACGCGAGAAGACAGCGCTGGATGAACTACTGGTCAAGGGCATGGAGTTCACGGAAGTGGACGAGGCCGAGTGGATCGAAAAGGCGACAACCGCCGTATGGCCGAAGTTCCATGACAGTGTCGGTGGCATAGACGCCATCAACGAGACGCTTGAGGAGCTTGGCAGGCAACCGATCGAGTAGGCCAACAAGCAGTCACCGAGGGGCGTGCCATTCGGTGCGCCCCGCCTCAACCGGGAGTGAAGTCATGTCTAGAGTGTGGTACGTGCTGGATAATCTGGAAAGTTATATCTGTCGAAGTCTGCTTGTCACGTTCGTCTGTCTACTGTTCGCACAGATCCTGTCTCGCGAAATATTCAATAGCTCGATTTCGTGGATAGAAGAACTGTCAGTCTATCTGTTCGTCTGGTTTGTCTATATCGGCGCCAGCTATGCGGCGCGCAAGCATGCGCACAATCGCGTGACGTTCCAGTTCCGGTTTTTCGGCAAACGGGTGGTGAACTACATCGAGGCGTTCGCTGACTTGTTCTGGATTTTCTTCAACGTGGTTTTCATCTATCTGTCGAGCAACTTCGTGTTTTTCCAGATGAACAAGTTCTGGAAATCACAGACGCTGGGCATCGAGATGAAATGGATCTATATCGTGCTTCCCGTGTCTTTCACGCTGATCACCATTCGCGTCATTCAGGTCAATTATCTCAAGCTGGTCAAGGGTGTCGACTTCAAGGATGTCGACTCGGTTGATATCGAGGAGATCGCGCGCGAGACCGATGCGGCCCGGGATGCCGCGGACGTGGCTTCGGCAAGAGTCAATCGTGGAGGTGACGTCTGATGGAAACGACCATTGTTACAGTGCTTTTCGGCTCATTCCTGTTTCTGCTGCTGATCGGTGCGCCGATTACGGTCGCGCTGGGTGTGTCCTCGCTGTTCTCGTTCTATTACCTTGGGGAGAATCCGGCCAAGTTCGTGCAGATCGCTTTCTCCTCGGTGGGGTCGTTTCCGCTGATGGCGCTGCCGGCCTTCATTCTCGCTGGTGCCTTGATGGAAGCTGCCGGTATCTCGCGGCGATTGATTGCCGTGGCCGAGAGCCTGGCCGGGCCGTTCACCGGCGGAATGGCTGTGGCAACCGTCATGGCCTGCGTGTTCTTCGGTGCCATTTCCGGCTCGGGGCCAGCGACCACTGCCGCAGTGGGCATGCTGATGATTCCCGCGATGATCGATCGTCAGTATGACAAGGGCTACGCCTCTGCCGTTACCGCCTCCGCCGGTGGACTCGGTATCGTGATTCCGCCATCGATTCCGATGATCATCTTCGGTATCGCATCGCTTGGCCTGTTGCCGACACCGGAGGCGATCGATAAATTCGGTAGTTTCCAGAGTGTATCGATCCCCAAGCTGTTCATCGCCGGCGTCATACCTGCCGTTGTGATCACCGTGAGTCTGCTCACCATGAACTACTTCATGTGCAAGAAGCGCGGTTACACCGGTTCGACCGAGGGCTGGTCCGGGCGGGGCATATTGCGCGAAATCTATCGGGGTTTCTGGGCGCTATTGGCACCCGTGGTCATTCTGGGCGGAATCTACACCGGCTTCTTCACACCAACGGAGTCGGCTGTCGTGGCTATCTTCTACACCTTGTTCGTCGGTACGATGCTCTATCGTGAGCTGACGTTCAGAAAGCTGTTCGATGCGCTCGAGATCACCACCTGGCTGACCGGGCGAATATTGATGATCATGTTCACGGCAACGGTGTTTGGTCGCTTGCTTGTCGAGAATCAGATACCGGGCATCATTGCCGATGGCATGCTTTCATTGACGCAGAACATCTATGTCATCTGGACGTTGATGATCCTTTTCCTGCTGTTCGTTGGCATGTTCATGGAGACACTGTCCACCATTCTGATTCTGGTACCGGTGATGTTGCCAGTGGCCTACAGTGTCGGTATCGATCCGGTTCACTTTGGCGTGGTGATGGTCTGTACGCTCGGCATCGGGTTTCAGACACCACCACTGGGCGAGAATCTGTTCATCGCCTCGGGTATCTCGAAGATATCCATTGAGGAAATCTCGCTGAAGATCCTGCCTTTTGCGGCAGTCAATACCATCGCGATCTTTGTGATCGCCTTCGTGCCGGAGTTGTCTTTGTGGCTTCCGCGCGTGTTCGGGTATTGAGCCCATGAAGCATCGAATGCGACATACACCATCACATGAAAATCAAGGGAGAGAATAATGAGTCAATTCATCAACGCCAGAAATGCGGTTGTCACCGAGTCTATCGATGGTCTGCTGCGTACCAGCGGTGGTCGCCTCGGCCGGCTCGACGGTTACCCCCATATCAAGGTGGTCGTCCGCAATGACTGGTCACGCGATCGCGTGGCGCTCGTCTCGGGTGGTGGTTCGGGACACGAGCCTTCGCACGCCGGCTTTGTCGGTCGGGGCATGTTGACTGCCGCGGTCTGCGGTGAGGTGTTTGCCTCGCCCTCGGTGGATGCGGTGCTGGCCGGTATCCTCGCCGTGACAGGGGAGGCAGGCTGTCTGCTGATTCTCAAGAACTACACCGGCGATCGTCTCAACTTCGGCCTGGCGGCGGAGCGGGCAAGGGCACTAGGGTATCGCGTGAAAATGGTCATTGTCGATGACGATATTGCTTTGCCGGAGATAGCGCAGGCACGGGGTCTGGCCGGCACTCTGCTGGTACACAAGATTGCCGGCGCGGCTGCCGAAGAGGGCCGCGATCTGGATGCGGTGGCGAGTGCTGCAGAGCGGGTGATCGCCGGCGTTCGCACGATCGGCATGTCCTTGAATACCTGCACGGTACCGGGTTCGGAGCGGGAGTCGCGCATTGACGAGGGTCACGCCGAGCTGGGACTCGGCATCCATGGTGAACCGGGCATCGAACAGGTTCGCTTCGACTCCGCAGAGCAAGCCATGAAACTGGTTACGGACAAGCTTGCACAGGGCATGTCTGACGCACCACACGTAGCGCTGTTGAACAATCTGGGTGGCACGAGTCATTTGGAAATGGGGATTCTCGCCAACGAGCTGACGCGTTCGTCAGTCGGTGAGCGCGTACGCTGGATGGTTGGACCCGCACCGCTGATGACCGCGATGGACATGCAGGGATTCTCCGTCTCTCTGTTACCGGTCGTCTCCCAGGATGAGGCGAGACTTGAAATGGGGGTGTCACCGCCGGCCTGGCCCGGAGCTTATCGTGTCGAGGAAATCACTGTTTTTCCGGTGCCGGCTGAGGTCCAGTCGGAACAGTTGACAGCGTCTGCCAATCCCGAGCGCAAGGCATTTCTCCAGCGCTGCTGCGAGCTTCTGCTCGAAATGGAGGAGACGCTGAATGCGCTGGATGCCAAGTCAGGCGATGGTGATACCGGCTCGACATTGGCCACAGCAGCCCATGACCTGCTCAAGGTGCTCGACCAATTGCCACTGGCCGATGAGGCAGCGCTGTTTCACGCCATGGGGGCCGAACTTGCAAAGAAGATGGGAGGCTCTTCTGGTGTTCTGCTGGCGATCTTTTTCATGGCGGCTGGAGAGGAATCGGCCAAAGGTGCTGATCGCAATCAGGCCTTGCGTGCAGGACTGGCGCGTATGCAGGAGGTGGGTGGCGCCGGTCTCGGGGACAGAACGATGATCGATGCTCTGCACCCGGCACTCGAAGCGCTGGACTCGGGTATCACTGAAGCGGCACGCGCCGCACGTGCCGGGGCAGATGCCACGGCAGACATCACGCAAGCGCGTGCGGGTCGATCAAGCTATGTCAGGGCGGACAAGCTTGCCGGTCACAACGACCCCGGCGCAGAGGCTGTGGCCCTGCTCTTCGAAGGACTCGGAAGATCCTGAACAGGGTCGAGTAAAACAGGCTGGCAGCAATTCGTCCAGGGCGTTCCCTGCAATGGCCTGGCATGCGCTGTCTTCACTCCCTCCAGAACCCAATTGACCTGACTGAAAAACATGAGCACTCTGACCAAATTCTCTGTCTC